>NZ_JAMYPX010000026.1:0-87932 GCF_040320585.1 Mesorhizobium sp. M0663 | reverse complement strand
GCCAAAGCAACAGCAGCCTGATCAGACCAGATACCGTTCCCGATTCGAAGGCCATCCGTCGAAAGCGCTCGCGTCAACGTGCAGCGAAAATAGCGCTTACGCTCCGCGCTAAGCAGGAAGCGCCAAAAAATTCGAGCGGCGACTTCATTCTCCTATTCAGGAAGGAACTATGAGGCGGCAGACGCGACCATTCACCGTGGAAATCAAACAAAAGCGCAATTATCAAAAATCCGCACGTTCCATCTGGGGCAATTTCGACATCGCCGCGGCGATGGCCGAGACAAGAAAGGAAGTCGAGCCGTTAAATCGTCAGCTTGTTGACTCTACTGTAGTGGCCCTTGATGCTGAACCTTTGCACAAACCGCGAGTGGAGCATTTCATGGCCAATCCCCTGGAGACCGAGTCAGCAGTAGTTCATAGCGAACCGGCAGACAAAACGGAAACGCCAAAACCGAAGACGAGAGCGCGGCGGTCGAGGAAGCCAGAAGCTGAGGCGAGCGCGCCTGCCAAGCCGATATCCGCGACCACTGAAGCACCGCCGTCAGCGCGAACGGGCCGAAAGAGCTACTCCGCGAAGGATCGTGCCCAGAAGCTGGCGCAGATCGAGACCTCGATCGGCGGCGGCGCTACTCTCAAGAGCGCGGTGAAGCAAGCCGGCATCTCGGAACAGACATACTATCTTTGGAAGAAGGCGGCGGCGCCTGCGGCGGACAGTGACGGGCTGAAGGATCTCGTCGCGCTCGAGGAAGAAAACAAGCGGCTAAAGAGCCTGCTTGCCGATCGTCTCCGCAAGGAGAATGCGGAACTGAAGAAAAGGCTCGGGCTGGATTAAGGAGGGTGGGCAGCTGGTTCTTGGCTCGCCACCTACAGCAGCCCCGCCTGCTCGGCGTCTCTGCGCAAATTCTGGCGTGGCCTTGGGCCGATCTGCTGAATGACCAGGCCGGCTGCCAGCGAGCCGAGATCGCCGCACTGCTTCAGGCTGCGGCCTTGCGTGTAGCCGTAGAGGAAGCCGGCGGCGTAGAGGTCGCCGGCGCCGGTGGTGTCGACCAGCTCGCGGATCCTGGTCGCATTGATGGTCACGGTCTCGTCGCCGCGCACGATCACCGAGCCCTTTTCCGAGCGGGTAACGGCGGCGATCTTGCAATCCTTGCGGATCTGGGCCAGCGCCTCGTCGAAAGACGCGGTCTGGTAGAGCGACTTGATCTCGTGGCTGTTGGCAAAGACGATATCGACGGTGCCGGAGCGCATCAGATCGAGGAATTCGTCGCGGTAGCGATCGACGCAGAACGAGTCCGACAATGTCATCGACACTTCGCGCCCGGCGGCGTGGGCGAGCTTAGCCGTCTGCCTGATCGCCTCCTTGGCGCGCGGCGGGTCCCACAGATAGCCCTCGAAATAGGTGACCGCGGCGCCCGACGCCTTGTCGGCCTCGACGTCCTCCGGGCCGAGCTCGACGCAGGCGCCGAGATAGGTGTTCATCGAGCGCTCGCCGTCCGGCGTGACGAAGATCATCGAGCGCGCTGTCGGCGGTTCGCCGTTAAGCGGCCTGGTGTCGAAGGCGACGCCCTGGGCATGGATGTCATGCGCGTAGATTTCGCCGAGCGCGTCGTTGGAGACCTTGCCGAAGAAAGCGGCGCGGCCGCCGAAGGAGGCGACGCCCGCCGCCGTGTTGCCGGCGCTGCCGCCCGAGGCTTCGATGGCCGGGCCCATGCGGCTGTAGAGCAGTTCGGCGCGCCTCGTGTCGATCAAATTCATCGCGCCTTTGATGATGCCGTTGGTCTCCAGGAACGCCTCGTCACACTGGGCGATGATGTCGACGATGGCATTTCCGATACAAAGCACGTCATAGTCCGGCATCAATTCATGTCTCCGCCAAAAACCCACCGGCTTTCTGCCACGCCGGGCGCGGGCGGGTCTGGCCAGTGGGAATGGGCTTTGCGCTTGCCAATCCGTTCGGCGTCGGCCTTCACGGGGCGGCGAGTCCTGCCTCGCGACGCAATTCGTCGGCCCTGTCTGTCTTCTCCCAGGTGAAATCAGGCTCTTCACGGCCGAAATGGCCATAGGTCGCGGTCTTGCGGTATATAGGGCGTAAGAGATCAAGCATCTTGATAATGCCCTTCGGTCTGAGATCGAACAACTCAAGAATGAGGCGCTCGATCCTTCTTTCCTCGACCCTCGCTGTTCCGAACGTGTTGACCATGACAGAAACCGGACTGGCCACGCCGATTGCGTAAGCAAGCTGCACCTCGCAGACGTCCGCAAGTCCGCTAGCGACGATATTCTTTGCGACATACCGGGCCGCATAGGCAGCTGAGCGGTCAACCTTGGACGGGTCCTTGCCCGAAAAGGCGCCGCCGCCGTGACGACCCATCCCACCATAGGAATCGACGATGATCTTGCGTCCAGTGAGACCGCAGTCGCCGCGCGGCCCGCCGACTACGAACCTCCCCGTCGGGTTGACCAGAATTCTGATGCCTTCCGTCTCCAGGTGGGTCGGCAGGACAGGCTTTATGATTTCCTCAATGACGCCCTCGCGGACCGTCTCTTGCGAGACCTGCTCGTCATGTTGGGTCGATACGACGATGGTATCAAGGGCGACCGGGCGCAACCCCTCATAGCGCACTGAGACTTGGGATTTCATATCAGGACGCAACCAGCCAAGCTGTCGTGCTTTCCGGACATCTGCCTGTCGTTTCGTCAAGCGATGCGCGAGCTGGATCGGCAAAGGCATCAGGGTATCGGTTTCGCGGCATGCGTAGCCGAACATGAGGCCCTGATCTCCCGCTCCCTGCTGGAGGTCCTGCCCTCGTCCCTCGTCAACGCCCTGGCTAATGTCGGGCGACTGCTCGGTGAGTGCATGAACGACGGAGCAACGCCGGCCGTCAAAGCCGACAGCCTCATCGTCGTATCCAATATCGATAATCGTATCGCGCGCAACTTGGCTATAATCCACCCGCGCATCGCTAGTAATCTCGCCAGCCACAACGACTATCCCCGATTTTACCAACGCTTCACAGGCGACGCGTGCCTTGGGATCGGTGCGGAGGATGGCGTCGAGGATGGCATCCGAGATGTTGTCGGCCAACTTATCCGGGTGTCCCGCGCCAACCGATTCGGAAGAGAACACGAACTGCCTAGCCATGAAATGCCTCGTTTCGGGTGTTGGAGTTGTATGGTGCATTTTGCTTAGCCCACCTTACCTGTTGGTGATGCCCGGGACCTCGAACGCAGCGCACAAATCGGCAACGTCTCTTCGCACGCAGGCATGGAGATCTTCGTCATCAGGCCGCCGGAGGACGCAGTCAATGAAGCCAGCAATTTGCACCATTTCCACATCGCGCATGCCCATTGACGTCACTGCTGGCGACCCCAGGCGAATTCCGCTTGTGACCGCCGGATCCCGCGGGTCGCCAGGCACCATATTAAAGTTTGTGATGATGCCTGCCTTTGCTAGCCGCTCGGCATAGGCCTTGCCCGATAGTGGTCGATCGCGCAGATCAAGGATCAGCATGTGATTGTCCGTCCCCCCGGTAACCAGGTCATACCCTCGCTCGATCAGTGCCTGTGCAAGAGCCTTGGCATTCTTGACGGTCTGTTGGCCGTAGCTTCGGAAGGACGGGTTCGCGGCTTCGTGCAAGGCAACTGCTAGCGCAGCGATGGCATTCATATGAGGCCCGCCTTGCAGGTGAGGAAAGACCGCCCGGTCTATTCGTCTGGAGAGATTGTATTTGCTCTTTGTATGATACAGGGCCTGATAGCGATCTTCGTTCCTGGACAAAATGAAACCACCGCGGGGACCGCGGATCGATTTGTGGGAGGTGCTGCTGACCACGTCGCAATGGCGCACGGGATTCGGGTGCGCTCCCGCGGCAATCAGTCCGCTGATGTGCGCAATGTCGGCTACGAGATAGGAGTTCGCTTCCAGGGCGATTTCTGCCATTGCCGCGTAGTCAAAGACACGCGGGTAAGCAGTTCCGCCGACCCAAATGAGCCGCGGCCGTTCCCGCTTGGCTGTCTCGCGCAAGCGGTCATAGTCAATCTGCTGTGTCTTTTCATCTAGTCCATAGGGGACGCGTTGATAGTCAGTTCCGGAAAAGTTGATGGCCCAACCATGAGTCAGATGGCCCCCTTCCGGGAGGGGCAAGCCCATCACTTTGTCACCGGGGCTCAAAAGCGCACGATAGACAGCCTGGTTGGCCGGCGAGCCGGAATAAGGCTGGACGTTGGCATGCTCGCTGCCAAATAGTGTTTTCAAGCGCTCAATGGCTAGATTCTCAAGCTCATCAACGATCTCATTTCCAGCGTAGTAGCGCGCACCGGGGTACCCCTCGGCGTACTTGTTCGTGAAAATCGAGCCGTTCGCTTCCAGCACGGCCGAGGACGCAAAGTTCTCTGAGGCGATGAGCTTAAGGGTCGTCCGCTCCTGCCGCTCCTGTCTCAGAAGCAGTTCGTGAACGCGGCAATCAACCGCGGCCAATCGAGACCGTCCGTAAGTGTCGCGCGGCGCGATGGCGCCGTCGGCGGAGTTGTCCATGGTGGTTTCGCGCTCCAATTGGACTGATCTATTTCACGGTCAAGCATGCGATCCCCTTCGACGGCGCGTCTTGTGTGGCTTCGAGCCGTTGAAGGTCTCGTTTGTGATAGCCATCGCCGTGGGGCAGGAGATCAACCAACAGTTGAACCAGCCCGCCGTCCTTACCTCCTGCTTTGAGATGGTACGAGCACCACGGACGTTGTTCGTTGCAGTAAAGAAAGTCGGCTCTGGCCAGCAGCCGGACGTGTCGTACAACGTGCTCACGACGCAGACCCAGAATCTCCGCTAGCTGGCAGACAGTTAGGTCCGCATGCGCGCAAAGGCCTAGGATTCGAAGGCGATCTAGATGCGCTGCCGTCCGAAGGCGACTGACCAGTGTCAGCATTGGTCAGGACCAAGCCACTTGGAAAGCCTGGGCACTCGTCCTACTGAATTTGTCATTTCGCGTTCTCCACAGATGTTGCGGCTTTCGAACCGAATTATATGGTTGATTGTCCACCGACCGGACAATCTCGGTGGCCGTGAAGATACTGTTTTGAGCCGATATGGCTGTGTCGAACAAACAAGATGGCGCTCTTCTTTCCATTGCCTTTAGCGGAAATTGCACGCAGTTCGGCGGGTCGGAGAATAAGCGGCGCCACGGTTTGGACCCCACTGACCTCAGACGTTGCAATAAGCCTACCATTCACAGCGAACCGGAGTTGCTAAGAGTCTATAAATTTCCTTGAAGGATCTGTTGCGACGTTTGCCCAGCCCGCTCGTGCTCCCGGTTTGGAGCGGTCAATCTCGAGCAGACTGACGGTGATGCAAAGATGACAGGAAGGTTCCCTTTCAACCCGATCTTCTTCCTGGCCAAGTAGTCGTGGTCTCATAACCTGAAAATCACAGGTTCAAATCCAGTGCCCGCAACCACGTCTGTCATAGTACGCAACAGTCTCGGTATAACCGAGGCGGTTTTTTTTACGTTTGGTGAGTTTGAAAAGATTTTGTTGCAACGGCTGAATTGGGACACGGGGAGGATGTGCGCTGCCTTGTTAGGCGGCGAAGCAGGGGAACTTGAAGGCTGATATGGCGCGCCCACTACGCCCGCCGCCGTGCCACGCCCAGGCGGGTTGGTCGCTGGCGGCACAGCGATAGATTTTGACCTGGGACGCCGGCATATGGGATTGCGGAAAACGTCGGCGCAGGTGGCTCCAGCAATGGACGAGCAGCCACGGCCCTTGTGGCCGCTCCAGGCGTGTCAGCCGATCATAGCCCTCATAGGCGTCAACCTGCAGGAATTGTCCGCCGAAGCCTTGAAGGAAGCGTTCGGCATGCTCGCCGCCGCGCCCGGGCGCATAGTGGAACAGCACGATGGGCGGGCCTTGGCCACCATGGCCGCGGTCATCGGAGGCGATTGCCCAGAAGAAGCCCTTCTTGACCTTGCCGCGTCCGGGATCGAGCACCGGCGCGGTGGTCTCGTCCAGGAACAGGCGCTCGGCCGCAGCCAGAAGCCCGCGCATGTGGTCGGCGATGGGCTTGAGATGGAAGCGGGCCCGGCCAGCCCAATTGCCCAGTGTCGCGCGATCCAGTTGGATGCCCTGGCGGGCGTAGATCTCGGCCTGCCGTAGAACGGCAAGTGATCGCCGAACTTGGCGACAATGACCTGGGCGATCAGCGCCTCGGTCGGAAGGCCGCCGGGCACCACATGCTCGGGCGCATGCGCCTGCGCGTACGGCGCCCGAGCAGCGCCGGCAAGCGTATCTCGGGCGGCGCGTGACCCAACGCGCAGTTGCGCCGGGATTGCGTCGAGCCGCTCGCTGACATCTTCGCCGATCCTGGCCATCTCGCCGCAGCCGCACGGGCACAGCGTGCTCTCGGGCTCGATGATCCGCTTCACCCGCGGCAGATGGGCAGGTAAGCGGCCACGATTGCGGCGGCGCGAACCGGACGAGCCGTCCGAACGCCCCCGGATGACCCGCTGCGCCTTTTCCTGCGCGGCATCGAGCACGCCCTGCGCGATCTCCACGTCTTCGAGCGGCAGGTGGTATTGATCGGGATGCAGCTTCTCGGACTTGGCGCCGAACTTCTCGTGGTTGAGCTGGCTGACGACGCTCTCCAGGCGGCGGCGCGCCTCCTCGGACTCTGCCAAAGCTGCCTGCGCCTCGGCGAGGAGCGCCTTCAAACGCTCGTTCTCTTCCTGGAGAACCGTCAGATTCATGCACTAAATCAACCACATGATCTCCGATAACGCCATTGGAGACAAGGCACCTGAGTCACTGTGCCACACTCATCCGGCAAGCTGCGGACGCCGTGCCCGCTCGGGGCGAACCAGTCTCCAATCCAGCCCTTCGAACATGGCAGCGAACATCGCCGGCGACATGCGCATCACGCCGTCGCGAACCTCCGGCCAGACGAACTTCGAGCCCTCGAGCCGTTTGTGAACGAGCACAAGGCCGATGCGATCCCACACCAAAATCTTGATCCTGTCAGCCCTTTTGGCGCGGAAGACGAAGGCTGCCCCACAGTATGGGTCGAGGCCTAGCATCTCCTGCACAGCCAATGCCAATCCGTCCATGCCGCGCCGGAAGTCAACCGGCCGGGTCGCCACGTAGATCTTCAGATCGGCACCCGGTGCAATCATCGCGAGGCCCGAACCGCTCGGATCACCTGCGACAGCTGCTAGAGGTCAACCGCCGTTCGGATCACCATGTCGTCGATCACGATTTCCACCTTCGCTGGCGTCGATTTCGATGGCCTCATCGTCCGCTGAGGCGCCGATGGTTCGTTCACCATCAACTGCGCGAACATCGGCGCCACGCTTTCTGGCAGTGCCAGTTGTCCCTGACGAAGGCGACGCCGCCAGGCTCTCGGCCGCAATCCGGGCTCTCTCGGCCTCCGAGCGAACCCGCCGTCCCGTTGGACCGTCCAGAACCTCGAGCCGGCCTGCGTAGCCAGCTGTTGGGACGTCCAAATCGACGTCCATTTTGCCGTCTACTCCCATGTGGGCCCTACGTCTCTCGCGATCGGGGGGATTCTTCGCACATTCACCTCATGCCCCGCACGAGGGGAGCGGCGTAGCGCTTACGATTGCCGCCAGCAGCGTCTGGTCGCCGGTAGTGCCCCCGCGGGAGTTTGTCGGCAGGCGGGTGGGGGGCAATATGGGCCCGCCAGCTCGCAAGTTTCTTTCGACCAAGGCAAAGCGCGTACCGTCTTTGGGCCACCGGCTCGGCCGCTGAATATTCTTTAGAGAAGGAAATCTGACGCGGCCAAATTATGATTGACACCGGCCAGGACGATCGGACGATCGTGAAGTCCGCCGTCGTATCGCCATTCACGTCGGCTTGAACAATCGTGTTAAGACCGCTTTCAAACCACGACACGCTGTCGGCGAGGGTGCTGGAGTTATGACCCGCAAAGGCAAAGGCTTGATCGCCCTTGCCTTCGAGTTCGCGTCGATGGCTGAGAAGTCGAAGATATCCACGTCGCGCACGAAGTCGGTGATGACGTCCGCAGTGCCCGGGCTGCTGTCCGTTATCGCTGTGAACAGAAACCTGTCGGCGTCTTGCCCGCCGGTCAGTACATCTGCGCTCCTGCCGCCATTCAGCGTGTCATTGCCGTTGCCGCCCAGGAATCGTCGAATGGGGTCTGGCTCGTGGTATCGACACGATCATCATCGAGATGAATCCGCTCTGGCTGCTGCGGCTGGTTCAGCTGCATTTTCGTGTTGTCCCGCTGGGACGCCCCCTGGTGATCGAGGGAGACTATGCCGTAACGGCAAGCTTTGACACGGGAACCCTGGCCAGACTGTTGCAGGCGCGCATTCCGTAAGCTCGAAAACCGGACCTCCACAAGGGTATCGCATAAATGGACCACCCCGTGTCGCAGCATCGCTGTGTGTCGTGACGACCAGCAGCTACCTGTACAGCAGGTCCCCAAGGAAACCGTCACAGGACCGGCAGTGAGCCCAGCACAAGAACTGCAAAGCCTGGTAGTGGTCAGTTTGAATTTTCGTCGGCTACATCATTCTTCGCCGATGAACGCGACACGCCGCCGAGGACATATCCGGCAACCCCGCTAAGGATGGAGACGACTGCTTCGGATGAAATTAGGTTCAACATGCGAAGTGAACAGGCGCCCAATATGATGAGTACAACAGTCGCCATCTGAATAGCAGACGCTCTTTGAACAAGTAGGCTAAACGTCTTAGCGCCTCCCTTCTCAGTCTTCCAAAAGGCGATTCCTCCAATAATGGTCGCGCATACAGAAACGACAACAACCATGATGGTCAAACATAGTCCTAGTCGGCTAAGCAATTCGGTTTCAGGTTGCATGCCTATGGTCTTTCTCGTACGCACCGCGTGCCGTTGGCTTCTCAGCTTCCTTCGCCTCGATCAGCGCGACGATATCCCCGATTTCCCAAAGCTTGCCGGTCACGCCGGCAGCCATCGCCGGGGTCATCCGCAGTGAAGCAAGCGGATGAAATTATAGTACATGAACCGCAGGCAACTGCGTTGGCGTGAGCCTCTACTTTCGGCGGACATACCCTAGGCTGAACCGGTATTTAACACATACGGGATCAAAGCAACCTCCGTATGAGAAATCTCGTCCTGTCGAACCGCGAATGGAACTGAGGCGTCGATTGCGCGGCCTTCAGAAAGCCCGGCCACTGGATGAACTGCAGATCTTGACCGTCCCTGCCGTCATTCTTCCGAACCTCGGACCAGGATCTTCAAAATCCAACAAACGGTAACCCAAAAGGCTCCAGCTGCCCATCCAGCCAGCACATCACTCGGCCAATGAACACCAAGATACGCCCTGCTTGCGCCAATTACACCGGTAAGTATAATGGCAATGGCTAGCAAGTACATCTTGGCCACCCCGCTTTCCCTAATATTTCTTACGCAACGGGCGGCACCCGACCTGCCGAACCGGCCGATTGTGAGGTCGCAACTCTTTGGACAAACGACCCAATAAAAGCACCCAAAGTCAGTTTGGTCAGGTCCATAAAACCTGTGCCGGGCTTGTAGAGCTCAAGACTGCAGAAAATTAGCGTCAGCGCGACTGTTAGCAACGGCAATCCCGTGAGTCCCAGTTTGGTGGCGAGCCCGGTTCCTCCCGTCAAACTGCTCAAGCGCACGTATTGATCAATCGCCTTCTCGTTTGAATCGGATATAAGCGCTTCCAGGAGCTTTCGGTCTTTGTCCGGAATGACGTCCTTTTGTGTGGCTGAAGATGAGTTGACAATTCGAACGCCCACAAAAAGCAAAATCAGGACAACGGCCAGACTACCGAGCGCAAAAATCTGCGAACTCGTCTGAGACAGGTCGCGCGTTTGAAGGTCTTTAAATAGAAAATAAGCTCCTATCGCGGCTGCATACAGTATGGCCAACCCCACCCCAGGACCTGCCAATAGTGCGTTCAGTCGGGCCTGCATTCTCGATTCATTTGATGGTTGCTCCGCCACGAATTACCTCCTAAATGCCCGATATATCCAATGGGATAAAAATTGCTACATAGTGAGGCATATGTCGCCATAAGAGTGATGTCTTGAGTATTGCGAGTAATACTGCCGTGTATGGATGGTCTCAGCACCCATCTTTTGTTTTAAATCTGTTCAACAGCAAGATCAGACCTTTTGCCATTTCCTACCGCTGCCTAAGAAATTTCGGCAATGAACTCCGCGAAATCCTCTTTGTCGCGGGCAAAACGTCTGGCCGTCGGCACCACAACGCAAGCTGTCGTTGAGGCGGTGCGGCGACGTTTGATCCATCCCTAAAACGCGTCAACTGTCCGATCGGACAGGTGACGTACTTTAGGACGGCTGCAACTATCCCCGAGAAGGTCAGGGGATCGCGCCATGATTACGGCTCATGTCGTCAATGCGCAGAACAGACATCTCTATGAAAATGAGTTCGACGAATTTCTGCGCCGTCGGCACGATTTTTTTGTGCACCAGAAGCGGTGGCGGCCGCCAAGCCCGGATGGTCGCGAACTAGACCAGTTCGATACCGATGCTGCGACGTATCTCCTGGGTATCGACGACGACCGGGTGGTAACGTCGGCGCGGCTGATCCCGACCAGCGAACCGCATATGGTGTCGGAAGTCTTTCCCCACATGTGCGAGAACTCAGGGGTCCCGAGGCGCCCGGATTGGGCCGAGTGGACACGCACTTTCGTTGTTCCTGACAGGCGCTCTGCCGGACTGCGGGGCACGCTGACACAGCTCTGCTGCGCGGTGATGGAATACGCTCTCGACGAAGGGGTCAGCGCTGTGGGCGGCATCCAGGAAACCTACTTCATGCCGCACCATGGCGCCCTGAAATGGCGGGTCGAGCCCATGGGCATGGCAAGGGAAGAAAACGGCGAGTGGTACATCGTCGCGTATATCGAAGTGAATGAGGCGGCACTGGCCAGTGTCCGAAAGATCCTCGGGATCAATCACTCACTTCTCGTGCGGAGAGGAACGCAGCTGCCCTTTGTTGGGAAGGCCGAAATGGGGAGGAGAGAACATGACCGAGATAGCCTTCGGAAAGAAAGTCAGCGCCGCATTTAAGGACAAGGTGATCACGATCTGTGATGAGTTGGGCTGTGACGCGAGCTTTTTGATGGCGTGTATGGCCTTCGAGACAGGCGAACGCTTTCGCTCGAACACTGTAAACAAGGTGAGCGGCGCGACAGGGTTGATCCAGTTCATGCCAAGCACGGCAAAGGGGTTGGGCACAACTACCGGCAAACTTGCAGCAATGACCGAAGTCGGCCAACTCGACTATGTGGCGCAGTATTTTAAGCCGCAAAGAGGCAGGCTCAAGACTCTATCCGACGTGTACATGGCGATCCTCTGGCCGGCAGCCGTTGGCAAGGCCGAAGCTTTTGTGATGTTCAGGGTGCCGACGGTCCAGTACCAGCAGAACAACGGTCTGGACAGCAACAAGGATGGTGCCGTGACTAAGGGCGAAGCGGCAGCGAGAGTACAGAATAAACTCACACGCGGTCTAAGCGATACCTTCCGCGGTTAGGTGACGACGGTCGGCGGCGCGGGCGCTTCCGTGCCGCGGCTTCTTATACTGCCCAAGGAAATACGAATAGCGCAGGAGCGGGTCCGGAACGACGCGGGGAAGGACTTCGTCGCGTCGAGCTAGGAGCGAAGTCTAACAACTGCAATTCGGCCGCTGTCAGGACCGTACCAACTTGTGGATCGCGATTGAGACATCCCGAAAGAATGGAGCTGGCAATGCTGCGACTGTTGGTTAAGGCGAACTCCACCCTTACCGGACAGACACTGACCCAAGCGCAGCGGAAATATCAGGCTGTGCCGCTATTTCGCAGCATTGGATCTCAAACAGGCCAAGGAATGGCCGCAGGCGTCGCATGGCACGTTCTGTCTTCGGACGATAGCGGCGACAATCCTTGGGACGCCTGCCATCAGTTACTCTCGGATGAGTTCCGTCTGGCTGGCGGCATAGAATTCGCGGAACCGGATTTGCAGCAGCGTTGGTTAGCCGGGGACGAAAAGGCCATGGGCCTCGCGCTAGCTAGAGGCTGCAGTAACGCGGCCAAGCAGGACACGTCCTACCCGACTAATGCCGACAGCTTTTGGTTGCGGAAGCGGGCGTTTTCGCAGTTCGATGAGGCCATCGCGAAAGCGGGCCCGGCAGCTGCCGGCCGGGTACGTGTCGCGCACCTCGATACAGGCTACGACCCTGGTCATCATTCTCTCCCCGCACATATGAACCTTGCCCTCCAACACAACTTCGTCGACTCAGACCTGTCCGATGATGCTACCGAACGTGGCACAAGCGGGGCCTCGCCAATCCAGGCCACGGCACCGGCACACTTGGCTTGCTCGCGGGCAAGGGATTCGGTGCGTTCTTTGTCCTCGGCGGCGCACCGGAGGTTGAGGTAGTGCCGATCCGCGTCGCCAACAGTGTGCTGCTATTCTACAATAGCGCCATCGCACAAGCGTTGGATTACGTCCACGGCCTTTCGGTCAATCCAGCCACTTTCGTCCACGTCGTCACTATGAGCATGGGCGGGCTCGCCTCCCAGGCTTGGGCCGAGGCGGTCAATGCCCTGTATGAGCAAGGCGTATTCATCGTCACCGCCGCCGGCAACAACTACGCCAACTTGCCTACGCGCAACATTGTCTATCCGGCCCGCTTTGGCCGCGTCGTCGCCGCCTGCGGGGTGATGGCGGACCACCGGGCCTACGCCGACCTGGCGCTAAATCTGATGGCTGGCAATTACGGACCGCCATCCAAGATGAGAACGGCCCTCGCCGCCTGCACGCCAAATACCACCTGGGCCCGACGTGGCTGTCCGGAAATCATAGATTTCGATGGGAACGGCACCTCTTCGGCCACGCCGCAAATTGCTGCGGCCGCTGCCCTTTGGATACAGTTGAATGCAGCCAAGCTGGCGGCCTATGGCCAAGACTGGATGCGCGCAGAAGCGGTACGGCAGGCCTTGTTTCGTTCCGCTGCCGGCAGCCCGGATGCCGCTAGGCTGGGACGCGGCGAACTCAAGGCCTTTGCGGCATTGGGAATCGCACCGCCGAGGCCTGCCGACCTGGTCAAGGCGCCGTCCGACAGTGCCAATTTCCCGTTCTTGGACGTTCTCACCGGCGGCGATTTCGGCGCCGTGCCCCCACAGGGCCGCCGGATGCTGGAACTCGAGGCTCTTCAACTCTCGCAGTCCGCCGCTGTCGAGGTCCTACTCCCTGATCCCACCGTGGATCCGCGTTCGCTGACGCCGAGGGACAAGTTGAACATTGCCGACGCGTTGATGGCGCAGCCGGGTGTCTCCAGGGCACTTTGCACGGCACTGAAGAATGGCGGCAGGACGTCAGTGCCGGTATCCCTCGTTGCTCCAGTCACGTCCCCAACGCCGGCCGGCGATGCGATCGCGAGGAAACGGCTCGATACGGCGATGGCGCCCGTGGTCCGGCCGCCAAATCGCCGTCGGTTGCAAGTCTTTGCCGTCGATCCGTCGCTCGCCACCGATATGGGCACCGCAGCGATCAATCGCGCAGTAATCGATGTACGATGGGAGAGAGACCTGCTGCCGGGGCCGGTGGGCGAATATATCGAAGTGGTCGATGTCGATCCGGCGAGCCGCTGCGCGTATGCGCCGGTTGACCTCAACCACCCTTACCTTTTGATGCAGGACGGGCTGACGCCCTCCGAGGGCGATCCACAATTTCACCAGCAGATGACGTACGCAGTCGCCATGCGGACCATCGAGCGTTTCGAGCGGGCGCTGGGTCGATCTGCCCTATGGGCGCCGCAACCGGGCGAAATAAGGGGCATGAAGGACAGCTACATCCAGCGACTACGGATTTATCCGCATGCCATCCGCGCCGCGAACGCATTCTATAGTCCAGATCGTAAGGCGCTGCTGCTTGGCTATTTTACCGCCGCCGGCGACAGCGCCGGCCTTGGCTTGCCACACGGGGTCTACTTCGCAGCACTGTCGCATGATGTTATCGCACACGAAACCACTCACGCCCTGCTCGATGGTCTGCACCGGCGGTTTCGCGAGCCGACCAATCCGGATGTCCTGGCCTTTCATGAGGCGTTCGCCGACATCGTCGCGCTGTTCCAGCATTTCAACTTGCCGGAGGCCCTGAAGCATCAAATTCGAAAGACCGCTGGCGACCTGTCGCAGGAAAGTCTGCTGAGTCAGCTCGCTGTAGAGTTCGGCCAGGCCATGAATGGCAATTATGGGGCGCTGCGCGATGCAATTGGCAGAACTGATAAGCACGGCAAATGGAATCCCGCCAAGGTCATGCGCAGCGACTATGATCCAAGCAAGGAGCCGCACGCGCTCGGTTCGGTGCTGGTTTCGGCAGTTTTTGCCGCTTTTCTCTCCATCTATCAGGGACGCACAGCCGACCTAGTTCGCCTCGCTACTAGTGGCACCGGTATCCTGCCGCCTGGCGAAATTCCGGTCGATCTTGCCGACCGGATGGCCGACGAGGCTAGCAAGGTTGCCGGGCAGGTTTTAGCTATGTGTATCCGGGCGCTCGATTATTGCCCGCCGGTAGACATCACCTTCGGCGATTACCTAAGGGCGCTCATAACCGCCGACCGCGACCTGGTACCCGACGACCCGCGCGGATACCGCACGGCCTTCGCAGCTGCTTTCCGCGACCGGGGGATTCTGCCACCTGGCGTTCGCCATTTATCCCCCGCCAACTTGGTATGGGACCCTCCAGTGCTGGGCCTTGACAATCTTGCGAGCGTGCTCGGCAAGATGGAACTCACCTGGAACTTGGACGGTGACCGCGAGAAAGCCTACGAAGCGTCGCAACATAACGCAGCGATCTTTCACGCTTGGCTTGTTTCCCGCGAGCACGTCTCGGATGAACAACTGACGGCGCTCGGTTTCGTTCGAGAGACCAGTCCCAAAACCATTCCGCTTGCTGACGGCATCTCAATTGACGGCACCATCGGGGGCATCGAGGTGCATTCGGTACGACCGGCACGCCGTGTCGGACCAGACGGACAGAGCCAGACCGATCTTGTCGTCGAGATCACTCAGACCTGGCGCCCAGCCATTCGCGATGGCACCAGCTATCGCGGAGGCTGCACGCTCCTTATCGACCTCAAGTCCACCACGGTCCGCTACGTTGTTACCAAGAAACTCATGGGCGCCGGCCGGATCGCAACCCAACGCGACTATCGCAGCCGCATGAACGAGAACCTGCGGGCTTGCTATTTCGGTGGGCCACCGGCGGGCAGGGAGCCGTTCGCCTTCCTTCACGGCATGAGCTAGGGGCGCGACATGGCACGGAAATCGACCACAGAGCTCAGTGCCGCCCCGCCCAAGGGGGCCGATGCGGCCGGATCGCCGACGGCTGCGCGGGGCAAAATTCGCATGTATCGGCAGGGTCTCGGAGACTGCTTCCTCGTGACGCTGGCGAGGCAGCATGGCGACCCCTACCGGATTCTCATTGATTGCGGGGTGATACTCGGCACCAAAAAGGCTGGCGAGATCATGACGCAAGTGATGGACAATGTGCTTGAGGAGACCGATTCCCACATTGATCTGCTAGTGGCGACACACCAGCACTGGGACCATCTGTCCGGCTTTATCCAGGCAGAAGACTCTTTTGCCAAACTGAACGTCGATAAGGTCTGGGTGGCATGGACAGAAGATCCCAATGACCGCCTCGCCAACGAGCTCCGGGATGAGCGCAAGAGGGCCATCAGCGCCCTCAGACTGGCCGGATCGGCCATGACCATGGCAGGAGACGCCGACCAAGCGGCCGAGATCGATGCGTTGGTGGGCTTTTTTGGGGCTGCGGGAGGCCATTCGACCGAGGATGCCCTGAAAATAGCTATGGCGAAGGCCGATGTGCGCTATTGCCGCCCAGCTGACGATCCAGTTCATCTTTCCGATCCTGACGTTCGGTTCTACATCCTTGGCCCACCCACCGATGCCAAGCAGATCCGTCGCACCCTGCCGTCGACCAGAAACCCCGAGACCTATGGCGTTTCTGCGCATCTGCCGGCCGCTGACGTGGCGAGCGCCCTCTCCGCCGAGGACCGCAATTCGCCTTTCGACGGCCTGCGCCCCATCCCGTTTGCCAGTGCCAGGGGCATGGACTTCTTTCGTCGGCGCTATTGGGGGCGGGGCGAGGACGCACCGGCGTGGCGCATGGTCGACACAGCCTGGCTAGACGGCGCTTCGGAACTGGCGCTGGCGCTCGACAGCGCCACGAACAACACAAGCTTGGTGCTGGCCATCGAGTTCGTTGCCGATCGGGAAGTGCTTCTGTTCGTCGCGGACGCCCAAGTGGGCAATTGGCTGTCGTGGCAGGACCTCTCATGGAACGTGGACGGGAAACGGGTTACAGGCCCGGATCTGCTGGCGCGCACAATCTTTTATAAGGTCGGCCATCACGGCAGCCACAACGCCACTCTGCGCGACAAAGGCCTCGACCTAATGAAGAACCTGCTTGTAGCGGCAGTTCCGGTCAACCATCAGATGGCCCTGGACAAAAATTGGGGCAACATGCCGCTCCCGGCCTTGTTAGAGGCGCTCAAAGCCATGGCAAAAGTCGGTGTGGTGCGTATCGACGAAACGCCGGCGCGGCCAATTCCAGGCATCGCCAGCACTGGCCTCTACTTTGATATCTCGATTTAGCGGTCGGCATGACCGTTATCGGCGAAGGACGGAATTGCCTCACTGGGAATTTGATTTGCCGATGCTGCGACGGGCGAACGGCTTATGCCGGATCGCTGGCGGAACTAGCCAGGCAGAGGCAGTCGCCGAGGTGCGGGCAACGAGATATTACCCGGTTTGTTCAAGGCAAGGGGTGGTCGAATGTCTATTAACTTTCAGTCCTTACGTGGCATCAAACACAAGCTTTTGGGCAGCGCTCCAGAGGAGAAGAACGAAATTCTCGCCCACGAATGGCTATCGCTTCAGACGATCTGGAAGGCCACGCGATCCAACGTGGCAGATCCCGCAGCACAGGTCGCAATAGACGAACTTTTTCCCGACCCTCTGGTTTGGAAGTCGGGTGCGGAGGAATGGTACAAGCTGAACGCCGCCGAACAGACGATTGGTTTGGTGCTTGCTGAGCCGCAACTAACGACGGAATTCTTGATTCTGATTCAGTTGGCGAGATCGCGTAAGTTAGCAACTCTGGCTCAACACGAGAATAATGCAAGGATATTCGATGGGTCAGATGAAAACGATACTGCATTGCAACGTAAGCGAGCAGCTTATATCGCGCTTCTTGACGATCTCCAGAGATGGTTTATCAACCATCGATTTAACAGAAGGCTTCGAGGCGAGACGGCATCGCGCCTTTTCTTTTTCGGGCTGTGCGTAATGGCTATATCGGTATTGCCATTGCTTCTCTATTTCCTAATCTTCTCGTTGCAATCCGACGGTAACCCCATGGCGCTAGGCGATATCGCGAAAGGACACAGGCTATTCTCCTCTAGCCCGATTTTCGGTCTTGGCATGGTTTCCGCGTTTGGAATCCTCGGTGCATACTTTAGTAGAGTTATGAGGTTCCAGATGAATATCCAGACATTTGGGTTTGAGGACGTCATGACTGAATATCAGCCACGGATGCTATACGTGCGTCTCCTGTACGGCATGATTGGCGCATTCATCTTCTATTTTCTCCTACGAAGTGGCATTATCGGCGGTGCCGCCTTTCCAGATTTGGGAAACATCTCCGTTGGAGAGCATGTTGTATGGCAAGCATCTGAGAGTGGAGTTTCTCCTTCTTCCACACATAGCAAAATAATGGATCCAAGCGGACTAACAATTCTAGGCCCAACTGCCGATCTCGCGAAACTTCTTGTCTGGTCATTCCTTGCCGGGTTCTCAGAACGGCTTGTGCCGGACACCCTCGACAGAACAGAGGCGCGCGCGAAGGCCGCAGATCACGAGTAGATTGCTGCTGCCAAAAAGATAGATCCTTGTATCAGCATATCAGTTGCTTTTCTTCGTCTGCTGTGACTCCTGAAAACTGGACCGTTCGAAAGTGGAGTTTTCTGCGGTAATGTCCCTTGGCTGGGAGGAGCGGAAAACGATGAAGGCATCGAAGTTTTCGGACGCGCAGAAGGCGTTTATTCTGAAGCAGGGAGCGGACGGGATTCCTGTTGCCGAGATCTGTCGGCGGGCGGGAATCAGCTAGGCGACGTACATTAACTGGAAAAAGAAATACGACGGACTGCTGCCGACGGAGATGAAGCGGCTGAAGCAGTTGAGGACGAGAACGGCAAGCTGAGGAAGCTGGTCGCCGACCTGTCATTGGACAAGGAGATGCTGCAGGACGCGATCCTCCGAAACTGTGAGGTCTGGCCGCAAACGCTGGTGGCGGAGACATGCGGTGAGTGGGACGTGTCGATCCTGCGAGCCATCCAAGCTATTCGCTCCCCACGGCAGCCACGACAATTTGAACAATTTCATCAATGGACGCAGTTCAATTCTCTTTGATGCTGACAAAACGGTGCACGTCATAATAGTATATTCGGCGCTTCTAAATTAGGTTACACTTCCATCGTGGCATAGAGGCGGGAGTCTCTGGCATGCTCGATTCAGACGTGTTCGACTTTATCGAACGCTGCAGGAAACACACGGCAACGGGGCCGCTGCTGGCCGATTTGCTTGAGACCGTGCGAAAGCTCGGCTTCGAACATCTCATCCTGAGCGGCGTCCCCCTTGGCGGGCAGAAACTTGCGCCGATGGTGGATCTGAATGGCTGGCCGGCCGGCTGGTTCGAACGCTATATCGAAGCCGAGCATGCGTCTGTCGACGGCGTCTGCATTTATTCAGCAAAAACGCTGAAGCCATTTCTTTGGGCCGAAGTCCCGGCAAAGTGGTCAGATACGGAGGGCTCACGTCGCGTTGCCGGCGAGGCGACGGAGTTTGGCATCTCGAGCGGCTTCGCCGTGCCGATGCTCAGCGTTCATCACTGGCAATCCGTGCTCTCGTTTGCGTCTTCCGCGAAGTCCTGCACCCTGTCGCCGCGCCATCAGGTGCAACTGGTGACCATGGCGGTATACGCGGGCATGTCGATCCAGGCTTTGTCGAACGACGATGAAGGCGACGAAGGTCTTCTGACCGATCGGGAAAGGGAGGTGCTTTTGTGGGCCGCAGCCGGCAAGACTTCTTCGGAAACATCCCAGATACTTGGCCTCGCCGAGCGCACCGTCAAATGGCACGCCACAAGGGCTCGGGAAGCGTTTGGCGTCGGCACCACAACGCAAGCTGTCGTTGAGGCGGTGCGGCGACGTTTGATCCATCCCTGAGCGCGTCAACTGTCCGATCGGACAGGTGACGTATATTAGCGCGACTGCGACTATCCCTCCGAGAACGATCGGGGGATCGCGCCATGATAGAAGCCCATATCGTCAATGCGCTGAACAAGCATCTCTATGCTACGTCTTTCGTCCCCCGTCGAATCGCTGTTTCGCCGCCTGCTCAGACGCAGCGAGAATCTTTCTCAATCCTGCCCTCGGAACCAAGGGGCTGGTTGCCGGCATTCTCACGACGCGGCAGCAGGAACGGACAGGCGAGAGTCATCGCCCACTATGTCAAAGATGCGAAGGACAGTTCTCGTATCGACAATAAAATAACGGGATGCTAATATACCTTAGGCCGCCAAGCGTATTTCCGCCGGCGTTCGTGAGCGGAAATACGTTTTGGCAAGGGGGCTGAAATGACAAATCCGGACCACGACCAGTCTACTGATCCCGCTCTTGACGCAATTGAACGAGGACCTTTGCCAGCAGGACCGCCTTGGCGCCTCGTTGTAGGAGCAGTTTTCGGTGGTCTTGTTCTCCTAGGCTTCTTCTACATTGCTGTTAGGGCTGCAGATGGAGGGCCGCAGATTGTCTGTAACGCATTCTACCCACTCACTGCGTTCTTCGCCTTGGGTACAGCTATGGCGGGCGCATTCATAGGCGGAGAAATTGGGGCGAAAGGCACGCTCCCAATTGGGCAATTTGGCTACGCCGCAGTTGGCGGTATAGCCGGCTTAGTTACAGTGTTCCTAATTTCCTTTTTTACCTATGATTCCTTCTGTCGCGGTGGGGCACAGGTGGGTCTTCAACTTGAGATTCAGGATATTCCTAAAAGCTTGGTAGCGACAGAGCTTCCAGCGGATTTTTGGGTGCAGAAACGGCGAAATGATATCCTAGTCATCAGGTTTGATGAAACTCCGCTCGGCCGGCGGGACTCTACTCTATTGCTGCGCTTCGAGAAATCGAGGGAATGTCGGATAGATGTTGTAGAATACCAGCACAATGAAATTGCTTCAAAAGAAGAGGAGCTCAAGGAAACCTCATTTCTCGAGAAATGGAAAGCAAGCCCAAAGATAATCGTCAAATTTAACCCTGAGTACGTCGGAGATGCCGAAGCAGCCCGCTACGCCGTATCAAATTGCCTAAGATCTTCAACCCATCCGGGCTCGCCTAGCCAATCGGTCGAGAACAAAATCGAATCCGACGGCGTCATGTTGAGCCTTACGAGGCTGAAGCAATTGGCGCCTCTCGTTGAGCCTCTCGTTGGTCAACCGTCGGAGTTTCCCATTCCTCCTCCTCTAGAGACGGAGAAACTGGGAAGCCTTTCTTCCCCAGGAACTGAATCATTCGCTCTGGTTCACGGATTTTGGATTGGATCCGCATATGCAGCCGAAGAGGACTATCAATCTCTGCTGAATGATTTGATCGGGAGCGACGAAAGGAACGCCGCTGAAGCAAAAAAGGGATTGAGCGAGGACGGAACGCATTACAGCACGGAGTTGAGGAAAAGTCTAAGGGACACACATCTCACGGATCGAGCCCGCGCGGCGGTCCTGGACATTTTAGTGGAGCTAATTAATAGCGAGCAGCGCGAGTTGACACCAGGATACAGGATCAGAGATCTTAGCCAATTGATTAGACTATTTGATGACTCCGATTATCGGTTGCTGATTTCTTTTTTGAATTCCCCCGACCCTACGCTGCGCTATCAAGCAAGGCGCCTCACCCAGAGATTTCCTGTTGATCGATTTGCTCTCGGATTTCAACAAATTGAAGGGGGCCAATTATTCTCACAATCATGCGACGCGGAAAGCGTCGAGAGGCTCAAGTACTTTAGGTATGGCGCTCTCCAGTTTTATTACAACCGTGTGGCGGATAAATTTTACGCAAAAAAGACGTCGAGGGCGGATGATCTTGAGATTGACACCGCATACGCCGATGGTGTGGCTGCGACTCGATGCCTGCCCGCCAGCTTAAGAGTGGATGTTGCGTTGTTAGACTATGCGCGGGCGCTTATTGCTATAAATGGGGACTTCAACAGGGCGAAAGGTGTCGGTCCAGTAGGCCCTACAGCTCTAGCCGCCGCGAGGGGCTTTATGAAACGGCTTTCGTCGAGTGAGGCGAACTATGTTTATCCCGCTCATATTTTATATATGTCCCTGTTCCGGCCTGGGATTAGTTGGCAAAGCCTCACCAAGGAAGCCGCGCAGGTGCAGGGCGCCACAGTGGGAAGTGCTGCCGGGCTAATGAGTGGCGAAGCATTTCGACAGACGGCTGGTTTGACGAGTACCGGTTCCCTGGAGCTATTTTTTTCCCCCGGGGACCATGCCGCCTTCGGCAAAGCAGATGTCAGATATATTCAGGGAATACTTGCTGAGACAGGCGAATATTCCTTTGTAAAGTTCAAAGACGAATATACTGAATGGCGATACGGATGGGTTCAGTTCTCGACAGCCGCGACTCCGGATTTAGCTAGCTGGGCCGAGAGCCCACCTGATGTTGCCTTTTGCTTTCAGCGGGACCACCAAGTCGGGGAAGGAAGGTTTTTGGTTCGCTGTTTTAAGAATCTTAATCTTTGCTTGCAGCAGCAGCAGCGCGAACAGGGACAGCGGACCGGCTGCCGGCTTTCTGCTGGGCTTGGCAGTTCTCCTTCATGGAAATCAGCGGGGCGAGGGGGTATCTTGGATTCATGGTTCCTGTACTCTGCCAGCGCGCTTACACGACCTTTTCCGGAGTTTTCGAAAACGGCGGGACTAGACCGTTTATCGTCACGCTGTCGGTTTCCGGCGAAATGTACCTAGTCGTAGTCGGAGTTTTGCCCACCAGCGGTCATTTACAGGCGAAATCCGGCAGCTTCGCCATCTTCCCCTAATGTATTCAAAACTCACGGTTACGACGTCGACTGGATAACCAAAGCACGCAACCGTCCCCCCGGTCGGTCAGCTTGCCTTCGACCGAGCTCGCCGGCCACGGAGGCGATCATCGCGACTTCGAGCAATTCCCTGGGCGCCAGCGACGGCAGGATCGACGGCAGCCGCTCGGCGAGCATCGACTTTCCTGACCCCGGCGCCCGACCAGAGGATAATGTGCTCGATTAAAGTTTTTAATGCCTTACTACATCAGCATGAATCGCCCGCCGGTTGGATGTTGCCCTCTTTGGGCCATGGAGGAGTCCGAGAACCGGATCTCACTGCGTGACAGCCCTGTCGCTTGCAAACGGATCTTGAATGTCAGAAATTCCAAAGCCCTGTCCGGAAGCCGGACAAGGCTCCAAAGTTGCCATACCAAAAATCCATCATGCCTCGGCACAAAGCTGTTGACAGCGGATCTTGCCGTAGCTAGATTCTATTTTGCCCGACCAAAGGCGAATCCAAACTAGCCACAAGGTACAACATGCAAATCTTACTAGACCTAGCCGACTTCGCCAAGCTGAGCGTCTCAGCGCGCGCCGAAATTTTAGCCCGTTTGAATCTCAACGGGCTAGATTCGCTGATCGTCGACAATCCAGCCGCGGCTGTCTCAGACTATGAAGGCATCGACATGACCGATGTTGTAGAACTAGACGAACAACAAATCCGCTTTTGGATGGAGGCGGCCCAAGAGAAGACCAAGCTGGGCCTGCGTGTGATCGCAGAGCACGGTCCTGTGCTCGACGCTTCGCTCCTAAACGACGCGGGCATCGACAACATCTCCCATTTTCAGTCAAGGACAACGATCCGGACTCGGACGGTGACCAAGAACAAGCGGGCGTTCATGCTCGGCTGGAACGATGACTGGCATTGGGACGGCAATCGCGCCGTCGGCCGCTATGCGGTCCGCGAGATGACGCACCGTTCCCTGCGGAAGTATTTCGGGCTCGACTGAGAGAAACCTGATCTCGACTTAGATATCAAAGCGAGGATATCTTCCGGATGGGTCTCCTCTTCGCGACATCCGGGGTCTTCTCCACGAGCGTGAGCAGGTTCATCATGTCGTCGGTCATCGGTGGTCCTTCCGAAATGGGGTTGGCGTCAACAACCAAACCCTACCGGAAAGCGCCGATGACCACCGACACGCCGCTCACTCGCTACAGCGCTACTAACGGCGCGCTCGCGAGCAGCTTCGTAACCGCCGAGCTACACCACCTTATGGGACACGACCGTAGTGACTTTCCTCGCCGAGCTCATCACATCCGGGCATTGTGGGCGCCGGTGCTTTTATCCCCGCGCCTCGGTTCGCCCGAGAACCTTGTTATCGGAGTCCCAAGCGCGACGGAAGGTGACTTTCATCTCGCAGAGCCAAATGCATGGCGGCCGCTGCACTGTCTGTTCGGAGACGGTTCGGAGACGGCACTGCCTGCGGCCCGTGTTGCGCTCGATAGGCTGAAAGCGGACTTGTCAGAACGAGGACAAATCGCGCTGGGTGAACCTCGGGATACCTTTTCGGGGATCAGTGAGGGAAGGCGAAGGTAGTAGCGTGAAGCAGTGACTTGGCTCGCGTCGCTTTCATCGCTCTGTGATATTGCTCTGGCGGAGAAAGTCGAAAAGGCTGGTGACGCGGTGGCGGCACGGACCGAGACCAGGTCAAGCGCGGATCGCTTGCGTTGAGCGCTGTGGCGAGCCAGCCGCCCTCATAGTCAAGCTCCTTCAAAAGAGCGTCGAGCGTCGTTGCCTTGGCTTCAAGCGCTTCAGCGTTGACGATCAGCTCATTTTCAGGCTCCTTGTCGGCAGATGAATTGAAGAGAACGCTGGCAGCCTGCTCGGCCATGGCCGGTGAAAGCAGGAAACCATGCCGGCAAAGGCCGTTAATCGTGATCGTGCCGTCCTTCCAGCGCTTCACCCGCGGCAGATTGTGGGGATAGGCAGGGCGCACACCCACTCCCGTCTCGACGATTTCGGCCTCACCGAACGCCGGATGAACGCAGTCGATCACCTGATCAAAGCCGGAAAGGCCGACCTCGCCCGTCTCGAAAAGGAAGACGACGCCCCAGTCGGCTGCAACGTTGCCGAAAGTGACGACCGCCTCCTCGGCGCTTTCGCGTTCGCACCAAGGGGCGAGCATGCCGTCGGCGAGCCAGGAGGCATTGCCGCCGATCTGGCTGCGAATTTCAGCAACCGTGACGGATGCACCCCGCGCGGCCAATTCATGGGCGACGGTGAGGCCTGCCATACCGGCGCCTTTGACAAGAATGCGGCGCATGGCTCAGCGCGCCCCCTGATCTTCCTGCACTGAGGCCTGTTTTTCTACCGCGGGCGTTTCCACCGGCGGCATATAAAGATCGCCGCCTGCGCGGCATTTCGCCGCCATCGCCGCCATGCCTTCCTTCTGCGCCGTGGCCCGAATGTCGTGGGAGATGCGCATGGAGCAGAATTTCGGTCCGCACATCGAGCAGAAATGCGCCAGCTTGTGCGCCTCCTTGGGCAAGGTCTGATCGTGGAAGGACCGCGCTGTTTCGGGATCGAGCGACAGGTTGAACTGGTCCTCCCAGCGGAACTCGAATCTGGCCCGCGACAGCGCTTCGTCGCGGATCTTTGCCGCCGGGTGACCCTTCGCCAGGTCGGCGGCATGGGCGGCTATCTTGTAGGTGATCACGCCGATTTTGACATCGTTGCGATCGGGAAGGCCGAGATGCTCCTTCGGCGTGACGTAGCAGAGCATGGCGGTGCCGAACCAACCGATCATCGCCGCGCCGACATGCGGCTGACTTGGGCGGGGGTGTAGAACTGGCCTTTGCTCTTTCCGCTCTCAGTCGCGAAATGGCGCATCAGATATTCGTAGGCATCGCCGAGAATGTCGTCGCCATCGGCGCTCGTTGCTGCCGAACTGGTAACGTCCGGTCATCAGCACATCCGGGGCCATGTCGCCGGGGCATCGCTGCCCCCATATTCTTCCGCGGCCTTGCGGAATAGCCGGCATAACATCCTTTGGAATATCGCTTCTTTTCATCATCCCCCTCAATCACGTACATTCACTGCAACAGATTCAAGTCGAGCAGCGACCGGGCATACTTTTCAATAAAGCGCCGGGCATGCTTCATCCCGTCTCTGAGTTCCGCTTCGCTAATTTCGTGAGCGCGATGGATGATCCCGTCACGCCGCCCGACCAACGCACTCAGATTGTCGCGGTGGGACAGCCGTTGCGGCGCGTGCAGCACCCCGATCCGTTGCAACGCAGCCTGCAGAGCGCCGAGCGCTTCCCGGGGGCCGAGCGTCTCAGTGCCGTTTTCGCGGAAGGCTGACAGCGCCAAATCTTCCCGCCGCTCAAACAGCCCATAAAGGAACATTTCCACAGCATGCACGGTCGCTATTGCAGCAAGCCGCCGATTATTGGCGCCGCCTTCCAGCTGCAGCTCTTCTGCCTTGCGGAAGAAGTCGCGCGCCATCAGGAGAAAGCCATCGACCTGCGGCAGCATCTCGTTTTGGCGCGCAAGATATTCAAGCACCAAGGCCGCGACAAAATCCTCTGCCCACGGCTCTGCCTGCCAGCCTCCCAGCACGGTCTGACCGGAGACCAGCCAGGCATCTCCAGCCGCCAGCACGTGGGGCACGTGATCGACAAAATCAGACCGGCGAATAGCCTCCATCGCGAGTGTCGTGGCGATGACCTCGGGATCGTCGTCGCCCGCGTCGCGCGGAAGCGCGCCCGTGTCAGGAATAACTTGTGTGATCAGCCATGACACGGCTTTCCGAATTGCGTCGTGGTAGCGGTCATCGCCAAGCCGCTGAAGGGCGACTGTCGCAAGGGCCGTGGCGCGCAGGCCGGGCCGGGGAACCCCTTCTCTAGTTTCATTCCAGTAGCCCCCACCCTCCTGGCGGCGCACGAGGCGATCAGTCAGGACCGCAATTTCCCGGCGCAGATCGCCGATAAGTTTCGGGCTTCGCGAACAGCGCCAGAGTGCGTAGCCGATATCTTCAACCGGGGCGGCGGCTTCTCCCTCGCCAGTGCCGAGCGCGATCATATGCGTTGCGCATTCGGCCAGCGCGCCGTCAAGGCGCCCCGCTTCCGTCGCGCTGCCGTAAAGGTCCAGGAACCACGCCAGCGAATAAGACCAGTCGGCAGGCAAGTCCTGCCCATTGTGATCCCTTGCGACGACGGCCACGACGGCGTTGCGGCCTTCGGGCGTGCGGGGCTCTATCCCAAGGATCGGGTATAATTCGGGTGTCGGCTGCTGAAGGATACGCGCCGGCACGAGCGACAGTGCTTTCTCCAGCGAGGGAGGAAAATCCTCCAGTTCTTCGGCCAGTTCGGCAGCTTCTCTCCTTCGTCCCTCGCGGCGCGCTTCTACATATTCTGCCGCAACCACGGCAACGGTGCGCTGCGCCCGTTCAGCGGTGCCGGTGGCAATCAGCTCGGCCGGAATGTCACCATCCTTGATCGCCCAGTGCGTACGGTGCTGTTCGAACTGTTGAATGCCCAGCCGGTCCGCAATTCTCAACACGGCTGACCGGTCGAGAAAGGCATGTTCCGGATCGGGCTCGAAGGTGAAGGCCAGTTCGTGTCCGCGCCGAACGATATTGCGTATGCGGCCGTGCCGGACCACGCGCGCGTGCGGGCCTCCCGCCCCGACTTCGTACATCAACAGCGCCGGCATTTCCTCCAGCCGGCGCAATGTTTCAGGGCGCGCGAGGTCGATAGCCTCGGCCTCGGCGCCGCTATATTCCTTGAACCGGTCAATGGTTGACGTGAACGGCGGCGTTTCCCACCACTCGCCGTGGCCCGAGACAAGCAAGTTAAACATGGCACACCACCGACCTCACGCCGCCTTCTCCATAGACCACTTCACCCGTTCGGCGAGAAAGGCGGCGAATGTTTTCACATTCATATTGCCGCTCGCCTCCTCCAGCCCTGCGAGGTAGGCCTTCCGGTCATCGACTCTGACGACTGTCCAGGGGTAACCGCCTGAAGCCAGCATCGCGTTCATGAGGAACCGCGCCATCCGTCCGTTGCCGTCCGGATAGGGGTGCACATAGCCCACAAGCCAATGCCCCAGCACGGCACGCACGGAGGCCTCCTTCTCCGCCTCCAGCAGGTCGAACAGCTCATTCATACCATCGGCCACCGCTTCGGTACGCGGCGGCACGTGCTGCGAGCCGCGCAGGTACACAGGGTGATTGCGATATCCCGCAAGCGCGCTGGCTTTGAGGATGCCGGCGGTCACTGACGGCGCGAACAGCTCCCGGTACCACTCCCGGTGAGTGTCCCGCGTCAACGCGCCGGCTGGCTTGCCGTTGATGATCGCGGCAACAGAGTCTTTGACCTTCTGGAATGCGAGGTAGTAGCCACGCGCGGCAAGCGCATCCCGGTTCTTGCGGTCCTCTTCATCAATCTCCGGATTCCAGCTCCCCTCGCGCACCCGGTCGATGAGTTCCGGGGTGACGCTGTACCCTTCTATCGACAGCGAATGGTAGGCGTCGCTTTCGTAGATATCCTCGACGAACTTCATATAGGCGTCTTTGTCGGACGGCAGTCCGGGTGCCTTCGGGAATATCTCGATGATGGCTTCGCGCTGCGATTGCCAGATCGCGCGCAGGCGGGCGACCAACGGCGGTACGCCCGCCGCAATGGTTGTCAGTCCAATTTGTCCCGCGAACGGATCGGATTCGCGCACGTCATAGCCGGCGGCTTTGAAGGCGGCCACGATTTCATCGGCAAAGGAGTCGCGTCCTACGCGACGGAAGGCCCCCGCAAGCCGTCCCGCCACGGCGGAATGGCCGCCATCAAGCAGCAGGGCCAGAACGGTTGATACGTCGCGCACCGACGCCATGGCGATCTGCATCTCGACAGGGGCGCGCTGGAAGAACGCTTCCGGCACCCGGGTAAGGGCGGCCTCGACAGTGAACACGCGCTGGCCGTTTTTCTCTGTCAGTTCGGCCGGCATCTCCTTGACCTTGAGGTCATAGAGCGAAGTGCCGAACAGCAGGTCGATTTTGTTATTCGTGCCTTTGGGGGTGTTCACCACCACCTGAGGCGGAATAGTGGGCGCTTCCGCGTGCAGAAGCAGCGACTGCTCCGGTGACAGGAACCAGTCCTTGCCGAACCGGTCATTGCAGTAAAGGGAGCAGAACTCCCAGAAGCTCGCGTACCAGGGGGTGGTGTCTTGCTGCTGTGCCTGCGGGCCGGTCGACATGAGCCAGCCTTTGATAAGATCGCGCAGGAACCCGTTCTGCAGCAGCCGCTCCCGGTGGACGCGGGTCAGCTCATCTGATTTGAATATGCGCCGCCCACCCTCCTGCAGCTCTTTGAGGACGGCCAGTGATACAGCGAGTTTTTCATGGGGCTTGGCCATGGCTGTGCCTTTGCAAGTTTTTAGGAGCTGTGCGATTACAAGTGTATAGTGCTGATAGGCGACAAGTCAATGATGCTGTGGAGTTGCAAGTTTTTTTAGTCGTGCGATAACAAGT
This sequence comes from Mesorhizobium sp. M0663, assembly GCF_040320585.1. NCBI lineage: Bacteria > Pseudomonadati > Pseudomonadota > Alphaproteobacteria > Hyphomicrobiales > Phyllobacteriaceae > Mesorhizobium > Mesorhizobium sp. M0663. The sequence continues at coordinate 59,265 of NZ_JAMYPX010000026.1, read as the reverse complement.
TTTTTATGCGATAATCGGCAAATGCGATCGTTTCCATAGCCGCGCGAAGGATCGTTACCCGGATGGGCCGAGACCCAGCTCCCCCGCAGGCTACGCAGGGGCTCGGGGCGAGCCTAGAGCCTGGCCCTCCGAAGCGCTTCGAAGGAGGACGCGCCTCTTTGAAAAACTCGCCCGTTGTGCATCGTGGGTACCCGTAAACGCGAATTCTCAAAGGAAAGACGCTCCTTACCTCTCCCTCCCGCCACGATCATCACGGCCGCGCCCGCGCTCACTACGCCGCGACGCCCGCGAGATCGCTGCACGCATCTGATCGGCCACCAGACCGGGTTGCAGATGAAGGATGTCCGTGACGCTGTCGTGTGTTGCACCGTCACCGCAGTGACGGCAAGGCAGCTGCGCACGCCCATGGAGGAGAGCGTCTCGATATCGCGCGCGATTCCGGCACCCCCACTGGAGTCCGATCCGCCGACGACAAGTACATGCGATGCCTGCCTCAGCGCCCTTTCATCCGTTAGAATGAGCGTTCGAAACGCAGGATTCCGCCGACACTGCTCTTCTTGTTGGCGTTGGTCCAATTCATGTTGGAAGCGCCGTCCACCTTGCCGACGGCGAAGTTACCGTATCGGCCATAGTCGAGTTCCGCCGTAACTGTGAAATCTGGAAGAAACGCATAGGCGACGTTTGCAGCGACACCATGGTTCTTGAGCTGATCACCGGAGAGCTGAAGGTTGAACGAAGTTGTCTCGTTGAGCTTGTAAGTGGCGCCAGCCCAGAAAGCCCAGTTCCCGCCCCAACTCTTATAGAAGCCGCGACCATGAGCGTCGATGGCGTTCGTGGAGTCGTCGTTGAGCTTGCCGTTGGAACCGTAGCCGAGCATTCCGAACAGCAACAGTTCGTTGGTGACATTGATGTCGACACGGACCTTGGCGGCCACCGATTCGTAGTTGCTATCATAAGCGGCAACGCCGGTGATCGCGCCCCAGCCATGTGTGTATTTCAAGCCGCCGACTACGTGCGGTGCGTAGCTGTCGATTGTGCCGACCACGCCCGAGCCTTCTTCGAGCGAAACCACGGCCGAAAAGCCGTTCCCGGCGTCGAAGTAGTACTGAACCACATTGGTATCGAAAGGGCCGTACGGAACCGGCGTCTGGTTGAGTACGTCACCTGCGCCGCCAATAAACATGTCGAAGGCCGACCAGTCCTTACCAACTCGGAGGCCACCAAGCTGAATCCAGGCGAAAGTCAAGGTGCTGTCTCCGTTGAAGGCATAGGGCCGAGAACTGTCCGAAACCGAAGCGCCGCGGTTGCCGAAGTTCATGCGGGTTTCGGTGTAGGTCTTCAACGTGCCGAGTTCGGTCTCCTGGCCGGTCCAAGTTTTCAATGTGAAGCGCGTGTTGTTTTGCCATGTGCCCTGATCCTCACCAGTCCTCACATCCGAGGTTCTTGCGTGATCAACCAATCCGACATGGCCCAAGCCGACGTCGTAACGGACATAGCCGCCGATGCGCACGCAGGTCTCAGTGCCTGAAATGTAGACGTAGCCCGAGCCGTAGACGTCGCAGACTTTAACGTACTCAGTCGGGTCAGGCTCGGCAACGGCGGTCACGGCGCGAGCGTCGGAAACGGCAATCAGTGCCGCAGTTGAGCCGAGGAGGAGGCTCCTAATGTTCATTGTTGATCTCCGTTCAAAGAGTAAAAGGAATGGACGTCAGTGATGAACTCTTGCTAAGGAAACAGTCGATAACGATGCGCATCGAGTTGAATTTGAGCAGTTTTGATGCGCTCGTCACGCCAGATATTCATCAGAAATTGAGAATATTATTGGGTGTTATTGTTACAAACATGCGATTGTTATTACAAAAATAATAATCGCCGAAACGACTCCATCCAACATTTCTGTACAAATCATCCCCGTCATCTCCGCTAGTTGTGGGCGGGCCGTCACAAAGGCTTCTACTGCAAATGACGTGCCATCCTGACGACGCAGCTGCGGCTTGAAGCTCAAGTGTGCCGGCGGACCTTGGTTCGCTCTTCCTTCCTTTTTGCCTTGCGGATCAACCCAAGCACGAACGGCAAACGTTTCGGCTACGGTTCGTCTGTTCGCTTCGCGACAGTTTCGTTCAATGGCGACAGCTTTGTTTGCTGTGAGCCCCGACGTTGAGACATCATGCGGCGGCACCGCTCGGTACGACGCCGTCATTTTGGCGAGCGCGATGATCGGTAATCACGCGCTGACGCGCAGCCTTGCCTCCACCACGGAGTCAGTAGGCGCGCCGGCCTTGGCATTGCGGCCGACCTGACGGTCGCGTCGAGCAGCCTCTCGTCCTGATAGACGGCGCGCCACAGCTAGTGCTCTTTGCCAGCAATTCACACAACGAGCTCATCGAGATGCCAGAGATCACTATGGGGCTGCGCTAGCTGGCGAGCAAAGTCCGGTCCCAACGCCGTGTTATCTCGTTGGATGCGGCAGCCGCGCTCAGCAGAATCTAGTCGACCAGGCCCAGGCTGAAGGGAAGGGATGGTGGAACCAAACGGTGCGCGTGAGGGTCGCGGCGGGAACAGCCATGGCCAGTCGCTGACCGTCCAGCCAAGACTGAACGGCCGCTATTGCTGAGAAATACAAGTTTCGAGCCCAAAGCGGAACGGACTGACATAGCGCAAAGACACAGGCGAGCGCAGCGGTAAGGTTGGCGGTTATCAGCATGGGACGGTAACTGTTGCAGACCACAAAATATCGCGAGGCCGGCCTGCCTTGGTACACTATCTATCCGACTGTGTCGGAGTTCTCTGGGGCGGTCAGCGCCGAGGCTTATGAGGAATGGCTCAGGAACCTGCCGGCTGACCATCCGGTGTCGCTCTATTTCCACGTTCCGTTCTGCCGATCAGCTTGCTGGTATTGTGGCTTCCCCACCACCATCACCCGCCATGATGCGCCGATCCTCAACTATCTGGCGGCCCTGCGTGACGAGATCCGTTTGGTCTCGGAGCGAGCGCCGCAGACGCTGCCCGTGAGCGACATGCATTTCGGCGGCGGAACGCCGTCTCTCATAGGACCAGCCGAGTTCCTGGCTCTGATGGAGTTCCTGCGACGCCGCTTCGCTCTCACGAAAACAGCTACGGTTGCCGTCGAGATTGATCCGCGCACGTTCACGGCCGAGATGGCCGAGGCCTTAGGAGCAGCCGGCGTGAACCGTGTGAGTCTCGGCGTGCAGAGCTTCGATCCCATTGTTCAAAAAGCAATCAACCGGGTTCAGAGTGAGGCGCAGACGTCGGCTGCCGTGGAAATGCTGCGCCGGCATGGAGTAAGCCGCATCAACTTCGACCTCATCTTCGGTCTCCCGCATCAAACGGTGCAGTCCTGCGTTGAGACCGCGAGGGCGGCGGTCGCAATGCGCCCCGATCGGCTTGCGGTGTTCGGCTATGCGCACATCCCGTCGCTTATAAAGAATCAGCGCCTCATCGAGGAGGCAGTTCTTCCGGGCAGCGCTGCCCGCGCCGAACAGTATGCGGCCGTGGCCGCGACGCTGATTGCCGCCGGCTACCGCGAGATCGGACTCGACCATTTCGCCTTGCCGGACGACGAGCTCGCGCTGGCACAGAAAACGGGTCGCCTGCGGCGTAACTCGCTGGGCTACTCGGCCACCACCTGCAGAACCCTGATCGGTTTCGGCGCGTCGGCTATCGGCCGCGTCGGCGAGGGGTACGTCCAAAACGAAGTTACACGGGATTCCTACATCCAGCACATCGCAGCTGGCCGTCTGGCGACGTCAAAGGGCTATCGCCTCACCGACGACGACCGCGTGCGAGCCGCAATTATCGAGCGACTAATGTGCGATCTCGAGGCCGATGTGCAGGCAATCTGTGCCGCCCACGGATCTGATCCGATCCGTCTTCTCGATTCAGCTGAACGCTTGGCGATGCTGGCCGAGGACGGGATAGTGGACTTCGAAAACGGTTTTGTCCGCGTACGGCGGGAGCATCGCTTTGTAATTCGCGCTGTCGCTGCCGCGTTCGATGCTTTTCTCGATCGGGATGGCCGTAGGCATAGCCACAGGTGAGGGCAAGCATCCAACCGGAAGCTAAACTCGACGCCCTCGGCCGAGGCCTGTCATGAAGCGCGCGTCAAGGATGCGAAAAGCAGAGCTGATCCGCCTATTTCATCTCCTCTTCAATGACATCGACCTCGTGGCTGCCACCGAGGCGTTTCCATATTGATCGTGGTAGGTGCGGGGCATCTGGGTGTTTCGCCGTCAGCGCATGAATATCCCCGCCATGTGATGGGTCAGGAAATCGCGGTGGCTGCAATCAGCCCGTCCATCGATGACAGACCGCGGCCACGCCGCTTCGCGAGGCCCGTCAGGTCGCCCAGGCCAGGACAACCAGTTTTCCACGGGCAGGACTCTCGGCTCGAAGCGCTGCGGCAGGTCCCGGGCGAGCCATCCGGCCAGTGCGTCACGTTTCCGACCTTTGTCCATGAGGGCAGCGCCGCGCCGGATCTCGGCGATCGACACAACGCTGATAAATGAGCGGTCTTCATCGAGCCCGTGATCCATTCCAGCACGCGCGCGTCAGGGCTCGGCCTCGTCACCTCGGAGAGGCCATTAGTGTCGAGCAAGAGCCTCACAATGGCAGACCATGCGGTTCATCGCGTAGCCGCTCGATGTCCAGTTCGGCGTTGCGCAGCGGCGATGCGCAGCGAGTGCCCAGAAAACAGCAGCCAGCTGCCCTTCCGGGGAATCGGAGCGGACGCCACGCAAAAAGCGCCAAATCCTTCCGCCGGCGGTCTGTGTGTTTGCGCGCTGGCGGCTTTGGTGTACTCCTGTGCCGTTTCGACGAGGCTTCCAGCCGGACCGGCAGGGGAGGAGGCTTTGGCGGCGCGGCCGGCACACGGCCCACCTCGAGGACGAGATCGACGATGTCGGGCAGATCCTCGGTCGCCTCACAAATCGGTGAGGTCGTCGGGACACCGTCTTCCACTTTTGTTGATCAGCCGCCTTCCTGGCCATGTTCCGAGACAATAAGGCGCCCGTGCGCCGCCGCCTCGATTAACCCAAGACGCGCAAGGATCTTTTGCCGGAGACAACGAGGTCACCATCCTGCGGTGCCGCGTTGCGTCACGGTCGGCATGAGATGTGCTAAGTGGACCGTCGTCAAACGTCAAACAGAGGCGTTGGTGACTGGACTGAACGACCAGAACGGGCTGCTTGCGCCCTTTCGGACTTCACAAAGTTCGAAAATGGCGTCGTTTCAGGGCATAATCGCCGCTTGTCAAAATGTTTGCGACAAGTCCGGTGAAAGCCTACCGAGTATCTTGTGCTTGGGGGGCGGTTAGTTCCGATAACCTAAGCGGCATACACATGCTAATCTATTTGATTTACGGGCCGACCTGCAGCGGCAAAACAGACGCGGCAATCCAAATTGCACGAGAGACCGGATGGCCGGTCATTGCGCTGGATCGTGTACAATGCTGTCCTCAAATCGCCACCGGCAGCGGGCGTCCCTCGGATTCCGAACTGCAATCTACCCAGCGGATCTACTTGGATTCGCGCCCGCTAACCGCGGGCATAATCGACGCCGAGACCGCCCATCGTAAGCTGATAATGCAAGTGGATGAGCGTAGTTCCCAGCCGGGGCTCATCCTCGAAGGCGGTTCGATCTCCCTTCTCAATTTAATGGCGCGAGTCAGCATTGGGATGGCGCTTTTCGGTGGCATGTAAGGCGGTTGCGGCTCGGCAACTCGGACGCCTTTCTGGAGAGAGCCAAGCGTCGGGTCACAGACATGTTTGTCACAAGAGAAGGACAACCTTCATTGCTGCAGGAACTTGCGGATCAGTGGAAGGAAGATGCAGTCCGTCCCACTTTGGAAGACGTTGACGGATATCGTTGCGCCATTCGTTTTGCGAGAGAGCACAGCTTGGCAATCAGCGAAATGCCGTGCCTTCGCAAAGAGCTCCAACAAGATCTTGTAGAGGCGATTGCGAGAGAATATCTCGAATATGCGCGTTGGCAAGAACGCGACTTTCCAGAATGGGAAACTGAGTGAGCAAGCCTCCCCGGACCTCGCCTGCGGTGCGGGCACGGTAGCTCCTGAGAATTGCGCTAAGTGGTTTGCTGAAGCAAGCTAGTGCCAGGCGACATTAGGTCCGTGTGGCAGCGGAAGGATTGCTTTCGCCACGGTGACTGCGGAGGAGGCGACATGGCTGCACTGCTCATTTCAGGCATGGGACGGAATGTACCGATGACAAAGTGCTGCGCGCTTCGTAGCGACCGCTACCGTGGCTGACTCGCGAACTACTATCCGCCAGCCCAGTCTGTGGCGTCGTCTCGGCTTTCATCGCCACCGCCTTCGCCCAGGAAACGCCCGAGGCCGCAAGCGTCGCCGTGGCAGTGCGGCACCCGGCAAGATGGGTGGTCATCGGCCTGATCGACGGGGAGCACCGTGCTTTCGTCCTGGGCGAGGTTGAGCGAGATGCCAACATGACGCTTCATCAATTGACGGCGGCACTGGCTGAACGTGGTCTCCTGCGAGCGTCGGTCGCTTCCTGCACCGCGAGGGCAAGAGCTTCAAAAAAACCGTTCTGCCGGCCGAGCAGCTCAAGCCAAAGCTGATGCGCGGGCGTGCGCAATGGATGCACTATCAGACCCGCATTGACCCTACGCGCCCGGTCTCCCTGGATGAAACATGGGTCAAGACCAACATGGCGCCGTTGCGCGGCTGGGGTGTGCGCGGCAAGCGGCTGATGGCCCACGCACCATATGGCCATTGGAAGACGATGACCTTCATCACCGCGCTGCGGCATGATCGGGTGGAGGCGCCTTGGGTCATTGACGGACCCATCAATACGCAGGCCTTTCGCGTCTATGTCGAAACCGAACTCAACAAAACACTGAAGCCGGGCGACATCGTCATTCTCGACAATCCCGGTTCTCACAAGGGCCAAGCCGTCCGCGACATCCTCAGGGCTGCTGGCGCAAGGCGGGTCAAGCCCGCGAGAGCGGCAATTTTGTTCCGGCTATCACCCTCTCGTCGAGAACGGCGTGACGGAAGCGATAAAGTTGCGCCGGCCGGCCGCCGGTTTCCGAGGTTGTCTCACCGGTCTCCTCGACCAGCTCCTGCTGCTCGATCAGCCGGCGAAAGTTCGGCTTACGCACGAGCCTGCCGGCAAGCGCCTCCACGGTGCGCTGCAGCTGCAAAAGCGTGAAGACCGGCGGCATCAGTTCGAATACGACCGGCCGGTATTTGATCTTGGAGCGCAGCCGCGCAATGCCGGTCGCCAGGATGCGACGATGATCGGCGATCATCGATCTGCCCGACACCGAGGTGGGCGCAGCGGAATGTCCGGCGCGTATTGCTTCCTCCACCAGGGCGGCTTCGTAGAGCAGCTCATAACGTTGAAGCGCGAGTTCCTCGTTCCAAGGGCGGTCGTCAAAGCCGAAGGCGATCGCCGCCCGCCGTCGTCGGTCGAGGCGTGTCGTACCGTCGTCAGTGCCATCCGCCCATTCCATCAGGCGCGGCCGCAATTCGTCCAACACGACCGCCGGTGTGCCGGAGCGGTGATCCTCCCACGGGAAATAGTCGTACCAGCTTCCCCAGTGTCGCCCGGCCGGGTCGCCAGCTTCGTCTTGGTGGGTGAGCGCCAGATAGCTGATAGAGACCACGCGGTCGTCAGCGCCAACCCTGTCGCGATCGGCGAAGGTGTAGAGCTGTTCGATATAGCCGAGCGGCTGGCCGGTCTGTTGTTCCACCCATCCCCTGAGGCCCGACTGCAGCGAACGGTGAGCAAGCTCGAACGGGCCGGAGGGCAGGGCGTTTGCCTGCGGGATGGTCAGAACGCAGGGGGCGCTGCTGTCCATGGCGACCACAACGGCGATCAAGTCCGCATTGACGTCGTTGGCCTTGCCTCCAGCTCCGCCTTTCCTAATCCCTTTTGCGCGATCGTCCATGGTCCCCGACGTCGTTGAGCAGAGCCCTGCCGCGTAGGCGGCTGAACCGATTGAATTCCGTTTTTGTCTGATAATTGTCGGCGCGTCAACACCACCCGTCGTGGCGATTTTAGCTCTTCGCAGCTGCACAAAAAGTGCCAACGCGACATCCGTGCTTGGGGAAGGAGGCCCATTGAGTGCGCCGATTCAAAGCTCGTCGATCGACATTGCGACGTTGTTCTCGTCGGCGACAGCGCGGCATGGTTCTCCACGGTTTGGCGTCGACGCTGGGCGTGACGCTGGAGATGATGATCATGCACGGTCAGGCCTGCCCCGTGGCCTGGAGCCGGCGCAAATGGTCGTCGACCCGCCGTTCGGTTCCTTTTGAAGAAACCCGGAGCAGGCTTTCCGCAATGCCTGATAAAGCCCTTCCAGTGCGCCCGCGCCAGCATCATCGCACTCTCGCTCCAACACAACCTATGCGAGTCAGTAAATCGACTCGCCGGCACTATTGTTTCAGGGGAAATGAATCTAGTTTCAAAGGGTTCGGCCGATAGGCCGGGCACAGCTGCGGTCTTCACGGCCTTTTTGACATAAACGCGTCGCCCGATTGAGATTATCTTGACGGTAGCGCAGTGCGCCATCCATGCCACTCGAGATGATCATGGGCAAATATCGAGACCATCGCGAGCCACGCCGGCATCGCTATGACGATGACCCCGTTTCCTTTTCGGAACGGACTTCCGAGCCAAGCTATTTTCAGCGCCCGCCGACCGTGACGGCAGATCCTGTCGATGCGGAGGTATTGTGGTTCACAGTCAGCAAGGGTTTTGGCTTCGTCAAACTGTCGGACGGCACGGAGGCCTATCTGCACGTGCGAGTGTTAGAGGCGGCCGGAAGCCGGGATGTTGCCGCGGGAACGCCTCTCAAGATCACGGTCGAAAAAAGTCCAAAAGGTCATCAAGTCGCGCAGGTGCTGGAGATCGGCGATCACCGCGCGAAAACTCCGTCACATACGCGCGTCGCTGGAGGGACCTTCGTTGAAACCGGTGCGCAGCTGGAGAGCGGGGGCACGGTCAAGTGGTACAAACCCGAAAAGGGCTTCGGCTTCATTGCTCCTGACAACGGTGAGAAGGACGTCTTCGTTCATGCCAGCGCCCTGACGCGCTCAGGGCTCAGCGTGCTGGTGGCGGGACAGAAGGTGTTTGTCGAATGCGGGCAAGGCAAGAAAGGCTGGGAAGTCCGGAGCATTCGCCTTGCCTAGACGGCGATGCATTGCTCGCCTCGAAGGAGATGCCGGAGAGCGTCGGGCGGTCGCCCGAGCCCGCGTAGCAGAAACCGACATTGTCGAAGCGCAGCACGCCGTCGGTGACGACGAGATCCCTGGCGCCCGCCGCGTCCTCGATGTCAAGTTCGGCGTCGAGCAACTCGAACAGCCGCGTGCCGCAGGTCGAGGCGCGCGCGAACGAGTTGACCATCAATCCGAGCTAGCGCACCGGCATCTGTAGAATGGTCATGAAGGGGAGCAACAGGGCCAGCGTGCCGACGCTGATTTGACCTGCGATCACTTTCTGGCCACCGAACCAGAGCACCAGGCCCATGGCGGTCAGGAACGAGAAATTCATGGCGCTGGTGTTGCCGACACGGATGTCAACGCGCTCATTGGCGAGATCAAGGCGCGTCCTGCTTGGGGCGGTCGAACTTTTCCAGCTCGTGCGGCTGCGCGGCGAAGGCACGCACGACACGGATGCCGCCGAGATTCTCATCCATCACCCGGATCTTTAACGATCGCTGATGCCCAGATATGGGAAGGTCAGGCTTCAATGACGGGGAAGGTGAAGGATTGACTGGTCGGGTTTCCGGGCCGAGCTTGTCGGCCGCTCAATCGAAAGCGTCATTTGAGGCGCTTTCTCTCCCGCGTGTAACTGGAAGACACGCTCGTCCAGTTCCTTGTCTACTTCCGTGAGACGATGATTGAGGCGAAGGTAGTCGGTCCAGGTCGGCGTTCGGAACGTTTCTGTCCACTGCATAGGCTTCTGAAGGTTGCGCTGGAGCGTCCAGTTCCGAGCACCGACGCGGCTGTGTACATGACGCCGCTGCCGCATGAGGTCGAGGAAGGCCTCGACATTTCTCTCGGCTATCAGATATTCGATCTTGACCACGATCGGGCCGCTTCTCGGCTTCAGATTGAGAGCGACAGCCGGGGCATCGAATTCCTCCAGAGGATCGGGCTCTGAGTCGCGGCGCTCGCGAAGAGGAAACAGAACGCCGGCTGCAGCGACGAACATCAGGGAGGCAGCGGAACCCTCCAGCGCCAGGGCCAGCGAATGGTTTTCGGCCACCGTGCCCCACACCCAGCTGCCGAGCGCGATGCCACCATCTATCAAAGCATAGTAGATCGAGATGGTGCGCCCCACGACCCAGCGCGGGCTTGCCAGCTGCACGCTCACACCGACCCCTGACCAGGCGGTGACCCAGCCCGCGCCGCCCAAAGCGAGTGCAATTGCCGCCACCCCGATCGAAGTTGTCAGTGCCAGGGAAAGTGAGCACGCCGCGCAGGCGACGCAGGAGAGCCTCATCAGCCGCTCCTGCGACAAGCTCCGTCTGAACAGGCTGTTGGAGAGGCCAGCGAAGACGGCTCCGGTCCCGAAGCCGGCCATGAGCGCACCATAGGCGAGCGGGCCTCCTCCCAGCTGGTCGCGGACAACCACCGGCAGCAGCGCGAGTATGGCGATGCTCGCCAAGCCAAAGAGGGTTCCGCGCGCGATCGCGGCCTTGATTTCCGATGACATCGCCGTGAAGCGCAGCCCGTCATAGATCGCCGTCCTCATCGACTCGCGTGGAAGAGGGGAAGAACGAACCTTCCACTTGCAGCGCCAAATAGTGGCCAAGGGTACGAAATAGGTGAGCGTGGTCACCGCGAATGCCGCCATAAGGCCAAACGAGGCAACTACAATGCCGCCGAGCGCCGGGCCCACAGTCCGGACGGTATTGAATCCAACAGAAAGCAGGGTGACGGCAGCGGGAACATCTCGTCGATCCACAATATCGCCAACCGACGCTTGCCAGGCCGGATCATTGAGAGCACCGCCGCTTGCGATCAAGAAGCTGAAGCCGAGGATCATCCACGGACTGACAAAGCCCAGCGCCACCGATGCGGTCAGCATCGCGGAGGCAGTCACCATAAGGCACCGACCGGCGAACATGACCCGGCGCCGGCTGAAATTGTCAGCGAGAGCCCCGGCGAAGACAGACAAGACGAAGGCGGGCAGGTTCGATGAAGCCTGAACCAACGCAACCATCAGATCGGAAGTCGAGATCGTTGCCATCAGCCAGCTGATGGCGACAGTCTGCATCAACCAGCCGAGGCTTGAAACCTGCGTGGCGAGCCAGATCGAGCGAAAGGTGGGCTGCAGAAGTGGCCCAAAGGTCGTTGGTGCAGCCAAATCTTCGTTTGATCCAGCCACCCTACTCATTTTGCGATCCTTTGCTTTCCGTTATTGTCGCTTCCCATGTAATCTAGGCTGAACCGTGGCGGCTGGAAGAATAGATGGACCCATTTGTCTCCGACGATGTGGCCACAGTTCCTCCTGACCAGTGGTCTGGCGGCCGGGACGCAGACATGGGCCGGCTCACTCGCCTTCGACGACATGTTGGTGAGCCGGAATTCACATGTCATTTGAGGCATCATGCTCGTTCGACGCGCTGCCGAGCGATTTTTCGCGAAACGTTACCCTGTTCTTTTGTTGGAAACTCACTCATCAGCGGCGTTCGATGCTGAGTGTGGCTTCCGAAAAGTGAGGACGCTTGCAGATCTTTGACAGGATCAATTCCCTGCTTGACGCAGACGATTGCCACGCCGCGATCGAAGACGCCCGCGCCCTGCTACTTCAATTCGAACAAAAGTCTGATGCGCTCACACATGCGATTGACGAGTTTCTGCTCGACCTGATGACATTGGCTTTCATTGTCGAATGTTACGGACGCGGCTTTGAACTCCTGGCGCGAACGCTTGCCCGTAGAAGGCTGGTGAAGATCAGACTTTTGTCGGGAGGGATTGGCCGGGCAGAAATGGTTCCAAAGTCTGATGGCTGAACCGGCGATCGCGCCGCGTTGCAATTGACGACGTGGCGACCGCCAAAAAAAAGGGCCATCGGAAAACCGAGGCCCTTTAGGTGTAAAGTCAAAACCTTCAGAGGGGAACAGCTGATACGATGGAATGGGAGGAAACCATCGCGTGCATCAGCTGTAAGCTTAATGGCTAAAAGTTGTGCAATGCGCAAACACACTTTGTGCAATGCAGCTATGCAGTAACGCAAAGCCTCAAGTTGCAAGATCGAGTTTGGAAATGTTTGCTGCTCGTACGGTGATGGGCGAGATCCTTAAGCGTATGTACGGCGGCATGATGGACGCTTGCAAGCATCCAGACAAGATTATCGCGAAGCTAAAATAAGAGGTTCGATCCAATCGGCGATGCTCAATAGCCGCGCCATTCTGGTTCAGCCGGGCGTTACATCGCCTCGCCAAGTTGAGGATGTATTGGTCGCGAGCAGCCGCGCGCCAATTTGGAACCCACGACCATATGCAACGATTGGGCACTGTCCGAAGAAGGCCGAGAACGGTTGAAAGTGCGCTAGATGGAGATATTCTGAATTGGAACGGGGGCCTGGTTCATCGCCAAAGCGAGACATGGATGAAAAGCAGATCGCGCCCAACGCCTGATCCAACCATTGCAACGGAAGTCCCCTGGTCGGAAAGCCTAACCGCATATGATGACAAGCATTTCGAGCTCTATTTGAAGCTCATGGACGCTTGCGCCGACAGTGCCAGCGAAGAGGAGATGGCGCTGGATGTACTGGGTATCGATCCGGTCAAAGAGCCCATCCGCGCCCGTAAGGCCCTTCGCAGTCATCTCAAACGGGTGCTCTGGTTTATGCATGAGGGCCATAAGGAACTGCTTCCAAGCCGGCCGCCTCAATAACTGCGGCGCCGAACAAGGTTGCACGGAACTTACCGAGACGCTTGAAGCGGGATATGAACATTGGGTCACGACTGAGCGTCCCACACAGGAAAACAACGTTGTTCCGCCCACGCCGAGACACATCCTGCTAAGGGCGATCTTCGCTCTCTAAAGCCACCACAGCTTGATCGATTGATTGCGCTAAGTGGGGATCGCCGTAGCGAAGTGTCCACTTTGGCGCGTGAACATCTAGATAAGCGCCTTGAAGCAGATCCAATGGCCGCCGGGCGCATATTTGAGGCGATAGTCGATGGTCGACTGGGTCTATCCGCTCTAGACCTACTGCTGAAACGGCCAAAATTACTAACGCCTGATCGACTTGCGCGACTTCTGACGTGGTACGACAGCCCAGTGGCGGGAAAGCGAGAAAGGGTAATCTCACTGATGAAGGAGCCCTTCCTGGGCAGAAACGACATCATTACTTGGGCACATCGTTTACGGGAGGACGAGGACTTCCATATTCGCGAGGCCGGTCATCGCCTGTTGCGTGAGCATAGAGTTTCCTAAGCCCCGGAGCGGAGCATCCAGACGGGCATCGGTCTGGTGCCAGTCAGGCGGGTGAAGATCCGGGATCGCGGCGCGAATGGCGAGGTTTGATCGGGTGCGGTTCGCCTCATCGATCCTGCCGAAATCGGCGCGTCGGGCGCGAAGTCTGGATGCGCTGCTTCCCGTTCTCTACCTGCGCGGTGTTTCGACGGGCGATTTTCAGGAAGCGCTGAGCGCGCTTGTGGGCAAGGACGCGCCGAACCTTTCACCCTCGGTGATCACGCGGCTGAGTGGAACGCCGATTACGAGCGTTGGCAAAAGCGCGATCTTTCGGCGCGCCGCTATATCTATGTGTGGGCGGACGGGGTCTACCTGCAGGCGCGGATGGAAGACCAAGCCGAATGCATGCTGGTCCTGATCGGCGCCACGCCCGAGGGCAAAAAGGAACTCGTCGGCTTCCAGACCGGCATTCGCGAGAGTGCGCAAAGCTGGCGCGAGCTGCTGGTCCACGTGAGGCGGCGTGGCCTGAAGATCGCGCCCGATATTGCCGTCGGCGATGGCGCGCTTGGCTCTGGAAGGCGCTCGACGAGGTCTTTCCCGGCACTAGGCACCAACGCTGCTGGGTGCACAAGACCGCCAACGTCCTGAACAAGGTGCCGCTCTCGGTGCAGGCCGACATGAAGACGGATTTGCGCGAGATTTACGGCGCGCCGGCACGCTCAGCAGCCGAAATGGCGATCGAAGTGTTCGCCGAGAAATACGGCGCGAAGTACAACAAGGCGGTCGACTGCCTGAAGAAGGATCGCGAGACGTTGCTGGCGTTCTACGATTCCCCCGTCGAACACTGGGATCAACTGCAAACGTCGGACCCGATCGAGAGCGTCTTTGCACCGTTCGCCGCCGAACGGTACACACGAACGGCTCCCTATCGTCGAAGACCGCCAGGCTGATGGTCTTCAAGCTCGTCATGGCCGCCGCCAAATACTGGCATCGATTGAAGGGACAAAATCAGTTGCCGAAACTGCTCGCAGTTGCGAGGTTCCAGGACGGGATCGAGGTCATCAAATGAAGCCGCAAAGCGCCGCTTGATCAACCCCGTCACCCAAAATCCGTCATAGCTCATTTTCCGGCGCCGTGCTTGTAGACGTTGACCACCAACCGGCGCGAATCGAGCGTCTTGAAGTAGTCCGTGCTTCGGACTTTCCAGCCGAAACTTTCCAGGAGGTCTGCAATCTCGGCGAAATCCGCTGACCAGACCTTCGCAGCTGCCGTATCCCCTCGATGCCAGTTTCGTAATTCGCGGACCAGCCAGTCCCGCAGCTGTTTGTCCCACTCGTGGAACATCCCTGCGGTGACACTCAACCGGGTTTGGTCGCGTATGCCGCTCAGGAGCTGTTGAACTCAATGCCGGCGTCGCGAGCAGCCTCGTAGAAATCCCCGGAATCGTCTCAAACCGGCCTTTGCTTTGCTCCAGCACTGCGGGGCCAGATCCGGCGGCCCCCGCCGCGCTGAAATGCCTCGCTCCTGCGGCCTCACACTCGCCAGGAGGCACAAGTGCGGTCTTATGTAGCAAACGCACCAAGCGCCTTTAGCGTGGGCCCTTTGCCTTCTCGACCGGGAGCACTGGAAGCTTAGCTTGTTGCACTTCGGTTTTGAGAAGCTGTCCTATGCCTCCAACACATTCGTTCGTGTAGCCAGCAGCCCATTTAACAACTCTCTTCCCGCTGAGTGCGCACATAACCGGGACTAAGCCGCTTAGGAGCGTCAGGTAAAACGAAATCCAGATCCAGTCTGTAGAAAATAAACAGTTCATCCACAGCCATTGGTTGACCGTGGTGGCCGTCCCAGCGGCGAGGACGAAAGCACAGAAACATCCTAGGGCGGATACCGCCTTTACGTCTCTGTGAAACTCGAAAACGCTCGAATAGAACTTACCCCAAAAGCCATCTGGCATTTTTTGCCGTTTCTTTGGCTCCGGAATGTCCTCATCGTTGTCGTATAGGCTACCAAGCCGCGCTACGCGCTGGAACCACAAGTTGTCGCATATGTTTGCAGCAATCTGCCCGTCCTCGCCTCGGAAGCTCTCAATTTTCTGCTTGGCGTGATCGCGTATTTTGCTTCGGTAGCGGAATCTAACAAGGGCCAGATATGCAACGTTTACCGCCAACGCAGTGCCGGCAACCGGCTCTAGCATTGGTGCGAGTGAAGTTGCTGCGGCGCACTCTGCCAACAAAGCTACGCCCCACAGTGCAAGCAGCTACTAGGCGACGGACCTAATGGCTTCTGACTGGCTAGAGGCGCCAATGGGTGTGGATGGGGCCCACAAACTTTCAAAAATATTTGCAATGTTTTTCGCCCCAGCCTTATCTCCGAAGACGGCAACGGCGACACACTCGCTCTTATCCGCCTCGAATCGATAGCTGTCCGAATCCATTACTAGAAAATGGAATTTATACAAGTCTTGATAAGCAGCGGGAACTTCGCGCACCTCAACATTCTTATAGGCAATGAACTTTTCAAAAAACGGATGGTCTTGAATGCTTGATTCAGAGCCGTCCTCGACCAGAACCCTCAGCTTGTGGTCGGGCTCAGCCAAAAATAGAGAGGCCTGCTCTATAACTTCGCTCTGCCCGTAAACGCGCGGATTAAGCTTGCCAGAAAGAATAGACACAGATTCATTTGCGTGTTCAAACATAGCTTCAACTATGGCTGACGCATGGTCCTGCGATCCATTGTAAATTGGCTTGCCGTCCCTAAGGGCGGCCGCTAGTCTAAGGCGTGCTCGGTAAGCATTCATTGTGATAACCACCCCCAACGAGGCTGAAGGTCTTTTGTTCCGCCGCGCGCTCCGCGAGAATAATTCAAACTGAGTCTTTGTCAACAGACGAGTTGTTAACTTTTCGTCAATAAATACAGAAGGTTAGACGGTCCCTGTGCGAAACGCCGCGAACGCTGTGGGAAACTTTAAAAGACCGCTTGACAGATTCTCAGGGAAATCACCAGTCGAAATGGATGGTGTCGGCTCCTATGACCGTTAGGCACTGCAACAGGAATGCGGCGGTGAAACCGCCACGGCTGATCTTGTTATTCAGGTTGCGTTCCGTTTCATGAATGCCGACCGCCGCCAGCTTTTCGGCAAGCTGTGCATAGGTGACGCCCTTCCGCTTCAACTCTGACTTCAAAAGGTTCTTGGCTTTCGTCTCGTATTCGACGGTCTGCGGGTCGTCCTTACGTGCCATAGCCTCGCCTCAAAAAATATCATCACATTCGATGATGTAAGCCCATGTATTTGGCGATACAAGCCCGCATATACGGTGACCAATATCACCAGATATGATGACAATGGCCCAACAGTTCCTCCTTTCCGCCGAAAGCCGCACCCTCTCCCTGAAGGAGATTTACAAGGGTGGCGAGGAAAAGGCTTACGACACGTTCAAGCGCCTTCGTTGGGCTTCGACGCAAGGCGAGCCTGTTTGCCCGAAATGCGGGTGCTTGGATCATTACGACATTCCGACCCGTCGCAAGTTCAAGTGCGCCGCTTGCGGTGCGCAGTTCTCGGTTACGAGCGGCACAATCTTCGCCTCGCGCAAGCTGTCGTTTGTCGATCTGCTCGCCGCGATCTGCCTGTTCGTCAACGGTGCCAAAGGCATGTCGGCGGTCCAGTTCTCTCGCGATCTGGACGTTCAATACAAGACAGCCTTCGTGCTGGCTCACAAGCTGCGCGAAGTCCTGTGGGCTGAAACCAAGAACGAAACCCTTGAAGGCGAGGTCGAGATTGATGGCGCTTATTCGGCGGCGTGGTGCGCCCTGAGAACCGCGTAGAGGACCGCAAGGACCGCCGCATGAAGGAGAACCAGTCAGACCTCCGCCGCGTTGTGATCGCCCTGCGCGAGCGCGCTGGCCGCACCTTGACGTTTGTCCGTCATCGCGAAGCCGAAGGCGTCGAAATCGCCCGCGCTCGTATGCTGGCCGGTTCCAAGCTGTTCGCGGACGAAGCCAATCATTGGGACGCGCTGGAAGCTGATTACGCTTCGACCCGCATCAATCACTCGGAAAGCTACAGCGACGGCCACGGCAAGCATACGAACATGGTGGAGAGCTATTTCAGCCGCCTTCGTCGGATGGTCGCCGGTCAGCACCACCACGTTTCGCACCGCTACCTCTACCAGTACGCCAATCATGCCGCATGGCTTGAAGATCACCGTCGCCGGTCAAATGGTGGCAATGCCTTCGCTCTGCTTGGTGGTGCGCTCAATCATTCCGTGAGTCGCGTTTGGGCTGGCTACTGGCAACGCTAGACTGGCGTCGAATCAGGTTGCACTTTGTGCAATGCACAATCTAGACGAGTCGGCCAGAATCAGGCTATACGGCGCAAAATATGCGAAGATCGCAAAACGGGCGCGGTGGGAGGAAACCAGCCAAGCCTTTGAATCTAGATAGCTTTTTTGCACCCACACTATTATGTGGCAGGGTGCATTTGCCGCTGCCTTGACTCCGGCAGGCCGCGAGACTCTTATCCATCTCGTGAGGGGAAGAATCCTTTCGCCCAATACGACAAAGCCGGGGCTTCCGACCCCGGCTCCGTATCGGTAACCGCAGTGCTTTGGACGGCTTGCGGCTAGTCGTATGTACACGCGGGACCCTACTCGCAATCGACTCGCTGTCAAGTCGTCCAAGCGTCCTAAAAGGAGTTTAGGATAATGACGACCGACAATAAACCACCATACCAGCTCACATATGATGATGCAGTCGACGTTTGGCTACGTCATTGGGCTGGGCAATATCAGCATCACATTGCCGCCGTCTATGGCGTCAATCCGGGCCGCGTGAATGACGTTCTCAAAGGGCGGAAACACGCAGGTGCCGAACAGGTCGCCGCTTCGAAAAGGAGGGCTGCCTAATGGCTAGTAGTTCCGTGAAACTTCTTTGCGGCTCTTGCAAGGTCGACCTTGAAGGACCCGCGAATGCGAAGGACCATGACGTGATTGCGTGTCCCCGGTGCGGGCGCAGTGACACACTCAAAAACGTCGTGAGGGAAGTCACGAAGCATGCCGAGGAAGCGATGGCGCGCGGTCTTCAGAAAAGCCTGAGCGGCGCGTTCCGAGGGAGCAAGAACGTCAAGTTCTCTGGCAACCCCGTCCCACATCGCACCTATCGCTTCATCAGCGATATGAAACTTTGACATAGTTTCTACTCCTGCGGTCGGCTGTCATGGCCGACCGCTTCGGCCCGCCGCCGTCGCCAGCCCTTCGCCGTCTTGATGTTATTCATGAGCGGCTTCACAAGCGCGGTATCCCATCCCTTCGCCTGAGCGATACGCGTTGCGGTTTCCCGGTTCGACGCGCTGCCTTCCGCTTCATGCCTGAGAATCAGCCGGTAAAGCTCGCCCTTGCGGAAGCGGCTTGGCGTGCGCCGTAGCGGCACGATAAGCGACGGATCGCCCTTGTAGCCAAGGATGAGCAGCACCGCGTCAATGTGCTGTAGTTGGTGAGCCAGGTCCGCACCCTTGAACCGGATCGCGCCGGATATCTCGGATCGCTTGGCTACCAGCGTATTGATAGCGTGTTGGTATCGGGTGGAACGGACGGTGGGCGCTACTCTCGGCATCCCCGGATTTTATGGGAACCGACCCTTTAAGTCGTGCGGGAAGTTGGTGCGTTTGCTACATAAGACCGCACAAGTGCATCCCCATGCCTGACTGGCAGTGCGCTTCGCCGCAGGAAGAGTCCCGTGACTTTCCCGGCCTGGCAGGGCAGCTTGTCTCGGCGCCGCTGAATTCCGATCTGCAAAGCGGCCTCATCCCGTCACGCCCTGTGAAAAAAGGGCAGGAGGGCTACGGCTTCCATTTCAGCGTCAGCCGCTGAACGCTTGAGCCGGCTCTACGGCTATTCGGCTGGGGTTTTCCGAAGCTTTTCTAACACAAAGAGCTTGCCCTGGCGCACGGCGTACTCGATTGATTGCGCCTTCGCCAGATGCGCTGCAATCGCGCTGGCCAGCATGCAGCCCGTCCCGCGCATCGATGCGGCAAGACGCGGCGTGTCAAAGCGGACTGGTTCGTGATCGGGGCGCAACAGAATATCGGTTGATTGCGGTCCCGATGCATGGCCGCCCTTGATCAGCAGAGCCCGCGCGCCGGCTGCCAGCAATTCTTGGCCTTGCCACACTACGCCGTCCTCATCCACTGCCCGCTCCGAGCCAACAAGGAGTGCCAGCTCGAAGAGATTGGGGGTGACCAGACGGCAAAATGGCATCAGATCGCATTTCAGGGCGGCGATGGCGCCGGCTTCCAGGAGCGCCCGGCCTGACGTCGACGCCAGCACCGGGTCGAGCACTGCCGGCACCTGCGGATTTTCGCGCAGCACTCCGGCAACCGCAATGACGATCTCCACCGTGGCGAGCATCCCGAGCTTGATGGCCGCCACTTTGTTGGCCTGCAACCCCGCACGCATCTGACCGGCCACCAGACCGGGTTGCATAGAGTGGATTTCCATGACCGCATGGTGCGTCTGCACCGTTAGCGCGGTGACAGCAAGGCAGGTGCGCACGCCCATGGAGGAGAGCGTCTCGATATCGCGTGCAATTCCAGCCCCACCGCTGGAGTCTGATCCGCCGACCACGAGCACATGCGGTTCTCGCCTCAGCGCCATGGCTTTGTCTTTTCGATCCATTCTCGCGTGCGCGCTTCGGGATCGGCATTCAACGTGATGTCGGTGACCACCGCCGCGGTGTCCGCACCGGCCTCGAAGACACCGTCGAGCCGGTCGGGGTTGAGGCCGCCGATGGCGACCAATGGGATCGGCGCCACCCGATGCTTCCACTCGCTGATCCGCTCGAGCCCTTGCGGCGCCCATTTCATCTGCTTCAGGATGGTGGGATAGATGGGGCCGAGCGCGATATAGTCGGGCTCGGCAGCGATGGCCGTTTCCAGTTCGAGATCATCGTGCGTGGAAAGCCCGAGCTTCAATCCGGCGTACTTAATCGCCAGCAGGTCGGCCGCAGCCAAATCCTCCTGGCCGAGATGGACGAAGTCGCAGCCTTCCTCGATTGCCGTGCGCCAATAGTCGTTGACGATCAGTTGGCAACCATGGACCGCGCAGACGCCGTTCGCGCGGCGGATTTCCGTCCGCAGCGTGGCCTCGTCCCTATCCTTGATGCGCAACTGAACCAGCTTAACGCCAAGCGGCACCAGCCGTACGATCCAGGCGGCGCTGTCGAGGATCAGGTAGAAGGGATCGAGCTTCATGAAAATACTGCCCTGCCGATGGTCGGTGTCGATGGTATGGCGACGTCGCGCGGTTCGAGCATTCCGGAGCTGAAAGCTTCACGACCGGCCTCGACCGCCTTGCCGAACGCGCGCGCCATGCCGACCGGATCGGCCGCCCTGGCGACCGCCGTGTTCAGGAGCACGGCGTCAAAGCCGAGTTCCATGACAGTCGCCGCGTGCGACGGCCGTCCGAGCCCCGCATCCACAATCAGCGGAACGCCCGGGAAATGCCCGCGCATTGAGCGCAGGGCCGGAATGTTGACCGGCCCGAGGGCGGAACCGATCGGTGCACACCAGGGCATCAAGACCTTGCAGCCCGCCGCAAGGAGCCGCTGGGCGACGACGAGGTCGTCGGTGGTGTAGGGGAATACATCAAAGCCGTCCTCGCACAGGATGCGGGCGGCTTCGACCAGGCCGAAAACATCCGGCTGCAGCGTGTCATGGTTGCCGATCACTTCGAGCTTGATCCAGTTGGTACCGAAAACTTCGCGCGCCATCTTCGCAGTCGTGACAGCTTCCTTGACGGAGTGGCAGCCAGCAGTGTTGGGCAGGATTCTGACGCCGAGCGATCGGATCAACGACCAGAATTTTTCGCCGGCCCTGCCGCCTGCCATCTCACGGCGCAACGAGACGGTCACCACCGCCGTGCCCGATGCCCTGACCGCATCGGCAAGGATGGCCGGCGAAGGATACTGAGCCGTGCCGAGAAGCAGTCGGGAGGGAAGCGTCGTTCCAAGAAGGTCGAACATGCTAGCCTCCCTGCATGGGCGAGAGGATTTCAATCCGGTCGCCGTCGTTCAACTGGAATTCCGACCGGCTGGCTTTGTGCACGAGGTCGTTGTTGACGGCGGTCGCGAGCCAATCGCCCTCATAGTCAAGCGCGGCAAGCAGCCCGGCCAGCGTGGTGGCGGCAACCTCATGCGCTTCGCCGTTGACCATCAGTTTCATGAGCAAGCTCCTTGGTTCTGTCTTGACTGAAAACCAGGTCGGCAGCCTGGCGCGCCATGGCGGGAGCCAGGAGAAAACCGTGACGATAGAGCCCGTTGATCGCGATGATTTCACCGTTCGTTTCGACGCGCGGCAAATTGTCGGGAAAGGCTGGGCGGACGCCGACACCGGTTTCAACGATCTCGGCCTCGCCAAAGGCCGGGTGGAGGGCATAGGCGGTACCCAGAAGCTCCATCATGGAGCGCGCCGTGATTGGTCCGGCGGACTGGCTTTCAATCATCGTCGCACCAACCATGAAACGGTGATCGGTGCGGGGCACGGCATAAAGCGGAAAGCGCGGATGCAGCAGCCTGACTGGGCGCGACAGCGAGACATCAGGCGTATTCAGGATTAGCATCTCGCCGCGAACACCGCGCAGCCTGTCATCGGCCGCTGCCATTCCCGTGCATTCGATCTGGCGATCGAAACCGGAAACAGCCGAAGCGTCGGCGCCGAAGTGGAACTCGACGCCCATCGCCGCCAGCCTATCATGAAGTGCCGCCATCGCCTGACGCGGGTCGAGATGGGCTTCGTCGGGGAAGAGCAGTCCGCGGCGGAAGCGGCCGGCGAGGTCGGGCTCGAGCAACACGATTTCATCTTCATCGACACGCCGATGACCCGAGGTGCGGCTGGCGAACCGGTCGAGCTCGCCCGCATCGCGCGGCGCGGCCACGACCAGGGTTCCGGCCCGTGTCACGTGACCCGGCAGTACCGCATCCCACCAGTCGGCGGCATCGCGTCCGAGATCCAGCACTGGCTGCTCCGCGCTTTCACGCTCGCACCACGGCGCCAACATGCCACCGGCGAACCACGACGCATTGCCGCTAAGGGCAGGCCTTGTCTCGGCAACGGTAACCACCGCGCCGCGTGCGGCGAACTCGAAGGCGACGGTGAGGCCGGCAACGCCGGCCCCTTTGACCAAGACCTTCATGATGGCTCACGTGGCTGAGGTATGAGCGGCGCGCCGGTCACGTCCGCCGGCACGTAGAGATCGCCGCCCTCGCGGTATTTCGCCGCCATCGCCGCCATGCCCTCTTTCTGTGCCTCGGCGCGGATGTCGTGGGAAATTCGCATCGAGCAGAATTTCGGTCCGCACATCGAGCAGAAATGCGCCAGCTTGTGCGCCTCCTTGGGCAAGGTCTGGTCGTGGAAGGACCGTGCGGTTTCGGGGTCGAGCGACAGGTTGAACTGGTCCTCCCAGCGGAACTCGAAGCGCGCGCGGGAAAGGGCGTCATCCCTGACTTTCGCCGCCGGGTGGCCCTTCGCCAGGTCGGCCGCGTGCGCTGCGATCTTGTAGGTGATCACGCCGGTCTTGACGTCATCGCGGTCGGGAAGGCCGAGATGCTCCTTGGGCGTGACGTAGCAGAGCATGGCCGTTCCGAACCAGCCGATCATCGCCGCGCCGATGCCGGAAGTGATGTGGTCGTAGCCCGGCGCGATGTCGGTCGTCAGCGGTCCAAGCGTATAGAACGGCGCCTCGCCACAGACGGCGAGCTGCTTGTCCATGTTCGCCTTGATCTTGTGCATCGGCACGTGGCCGGGCCCCTCGATCATCACCTGGCAATCTTTCGCCCAGGCGATCTGCGTCAGCTCGCCGAGCGTTTCCAGCTCGGCGAATTGCGCCGCGTCGTTGGCATCGGCGATCGAGCCGGGACGAAGGCCGTCGCCGAGCGAGAAGGAGACGTCATAAGCGCGGCAGATGTCGCAGATCTCCGCAAAGTGCTCGTAGAGGAAGCTTTCCCGGTGATGGTGCAGGCACCATTTTGCCATGATCGAGCCACCGCGCGAGACGATACCCGTGACCCGGTCAACGGTCAGCGGGATGTAATGCAGCCGCACGCCGGCGTGGATGGTGAAATAGTCAACGCCTTGCTCGGCCTGCTCGATCAACGTGTCGCGGTAGACCTCCCAGGTCAGGTCCTCGGCGATGCCACCAACCTTTTCGAGCGCCTGGTAGAGCGGCACCGTGCCGATCGGCACCGGCGAGTTGCGCACGATCCATTCGCGGATGTTGTGGATGTTGCGGCCGGTCGACAGATCCATCACCGTGTCGGCGCCCCAGCGGATCGCCCACACCATCTTTTCGACCTCTTCAGCCATCGACGATGTGACGGCGGAGTTACCGATATTGGCGTTGATCTTGACCAGGAAATTGCGGCCGATGATCATCGGTTCGCTCTCGGGATGATTGATGTTGGCGGGAATGATCGCGCGTCCGCGCGCCACCTCGTCCCGCACGAACTCCGGCGTTACGAAATCGGGGATGGCCGCGCCGAAGGCCTCGCCGTCGCGCTGCAGCTTGCCGCGCGACATCTGACGGCCGAGGTTCTCGCGGATGGCGACGAACTCCATCTCGGGGGTGATGATGCCGGCGCGCGCATAGGCAAGCTGTGTCACCGCCTTGCCGGTCTGGGCCCGGAGTGGCCGGTTGCGGACTGGAAATTCCGGTGTTAGGCGCTCGCCTGCCGCAAACCCATTGTCTTCTGGCCGGACGTGGCGGCCGTCATAGGCTTCGACATCGCCGCGCGCGGTGACCCATTCATGGCGAAGCCGTGCAAGGCCGTTTTCGATGCTGGTTTCGACAGTCGGGTCGGTATAGGGGCCGGACGGATCGTAAGCGGTCACCGGCGGCTCGCCTGCCGTCGGATGGACGGAGATTTCGCGCATCGGCACCCTGAGCTGCGGGTGGATGGTACCGGATTTGTGGATTTTGCGTGAGGCAGGCAGCGGTCCCGTCGAGACGGCGGGGGTGAGGGCATTCATCTTGAGGCTCCTTTGCTCGTTGCATTGGAGACCCAGTTCTGTGCCGGAAGGATGAAAAGACGCTTCTGTCGACCTGCCGAAACAGGACCTCGGGCGTGAACTCCCGCAGAGCGCTTGCACCGTCCCTACGCCAGTATGAACTGGATCAGGTTCAACGGGTCACTGCGCCGCGAAAGCCAGCAGTATCTCAGCCCCTTGCCGGGACTCCCCTGGTGAATGCCTCAAGTTGAACGGGCCGGCGTTGTCTTGTCAAGCGCATGTTCGTCCTGCGGCGGCGGTGGGCGGCAATCAAATTGGGCCCAAATTGGGCCGACGGCCTCGCCATGGGTCGCGGAGAAGTTCCGCGGGAGATAGGGCAGGTGTGGCCAAAGCTGCATTTGCCTCGTCAAACTTGATGTGACATTGACGTAGACGGAACTGCTGCGTTTCAAGGATCTTAAGCCGTCAACGCCTGATCGGAACAGAACTGGTGGGCCGCCCGAACGCCCCACAAACATCGTGCTCTCGATCACCTCTTATTGTCGCCGGAAAAGGGGTGATCGACCAATCGATCAAGTCGACCGCTCGCTGAAGGGCGCCCTCGGTTTCAGCACGGCTGGGCGAAGTGGCAATGACATGTCCAATCCAGTCTCGGAAATCCCCCTTCCTGACGATCGGTGTCTTGGGTTCAACATTCAATTTGACCTCGGCCACACCTGATATAGCAGCTGCCTGAGTGTCGCCACCAATCCAGTCGAGGGTGCCATCTTGATCAGGAAGCAGGAATCGCGCGGCCGCAGTATGCGAATGCTTTTTGCGCAGATCCCATTCCTCGCCAATGACAAGCTTGATGTGCTCGGTTACGAGGTCGACACCGTAAGCTAACTGGACCAGCTGAGGGTCGGGCGCGCCACTAAGACGCGGATTGATTTCAATGACAACTGGACCGCGTTTCGTGCACCGGAGTTCAATGTTAGTTGGCCCCCAGCCAAGGCCGAGAGCCCGCAAACAGCTCAGCGAAACATCGGCGATGCGCTCACGCTCCTGATCAGTCAGCAGGGCCGGATAGGTCACCTCACGAATGACGAAATGGGGGAGGGGACCAAAGTCATTGGCGCAAATCGCAACGACCTCATTCCCCATAACATTAATGCTATAGAACGGGCCCTGTGCGAATTCTTCGACGAGTATTTTCGGTGTAGACCGCCATATGTGCTTTCCGCCCAATAGATAAGTCGTATGTTCGGCTACGTCTTCGAGGCTGCGGCACAATCGGACACCGATGCTGCCGCTGCCTACTGCCGGCTTAAGAATCACGGGCAGGCCGATCTCTGCAGCCGAGCTTTCTACCTCCGCCGCATTCGTTGCCAACCGATAGGCCGGTATTGGAACGCCGGCCTGCGCGAGGAGTTGGCGTTGCTTGAATTTGTCGCAGCTTCGTTCAATCGATTCAGGGTTCGGTCCCGGTAGATCGAAATGCCGGCAAAGCTTGCCAACTGTCGCATAGATCGATTCATGGTCCCCGGCAAAGCCAGTAATGCCAGCAATGTCGTGGGTAGCACGCAGCCGCGAACATTCGCGGACCAACGCTTCGAGATTGCCAGTGTCGACACGGATTGCCTCAACGTTTTCCGCCGAAAGATAGTCGTACCGAGGTGGATCAGCCGTCAGAGTAATTGGATGAAGACCAAGACACTGAGCCGCTTGGACGTATAGCTGACCAGTACCCCTATGGCCTTCGACCAATATGAGCGCTCTTCTTCTTACCATTGCTGTTAATCCCGATGTTGCGTGCTGGCGGCGGTCCGAGGGTACCGGCGTCACTTTTATGGCCGTGCCGGACCTCAGACTCGCGGTGCCGTACCATTGTCAACGACTGACGGTTGTAAAAATCTTGTAAATTGATTTGAAGGATCTGTTGCAGCGTTGTTGATTAGGGCGGCGTCGGAGGCTTGCTCCGTTCAAACCAGGTTAGCTGGGGTTGGTGTGTGATCCCGTGGGCCTGGGCGTGACCTACCCCTCGGGTAGGGCACGCCAAGCCACATCAAACTCGCAGCACAAGAACATGCGCTCTGGTCATACCGGCTCATGGTGAGCCCTGAATCTGGAACCGGCCCGAAGTGTAAGCAGCGAGTCGTCAAACGGCCCCATTCAATCATGGAGTCACATCATTTAAGATCGCGAAAGCTGTCATTGCGGGTTACGGAACTGCTTTCCGATGACATTCGAAGATGCGATCGGGCGTCAGAACCGGATCGCGGACCGCCGCTTCCACCTCGGCGAGCCCGGCTGATATAATCAGGTCTGAGGCTGCGCGCCCTGTCGTTCCCAGCATTTACATTAGGCAGCCTTGCCAAGATTGTCCCGCTGCAGAACCTGCCTGAGCGCATCGACGAACGTCCGAATATCTGTCGTACTATGGGCAGGCGTAACCGTCACCCTGAACCGCTCGGTTCCCACCGGAACACTCGGCGCCAGAATTGGCTGAACGTATATTCCATGCTGATCTAGAAGCTGGCGGGACGCTTCCTTGCAACGGAATGGATCACCAATAAGCACAGGAATGATGTGGCTTCGGGTCGGCATGACGGGGATGCCCGCCTCTTTCAGCAATCCGACTAAAAGTTTCGTTTTCCGGTGCAGATCAATTCGTTCTGAATCTGAATCGCGAAGATGGCGCAGCGCTTCCAGCGCACCAGCCGCTAGGGCTGGCGCAAGCGCCGTGGTGAAAATGAAACCTATCGAGAAGCTTCGTATGCTGTCAACAATGGAGGCAGGTCCGGTCACATAACCCCCCATCGAGCCGAACGCCTTACGTAGCGTTCCTTCGATGATGGTTGGACGATCCATGATGCCAAGTTCCGCGGCAATGCCGGCGCCTTTCGGACCGTACATTCCCGATGCATGAACTTCATCCAGAAACGTCATTGCGCCAAATTCGTCCGCCATGTCACAGATATCTTTGATCGGTGAAATGTCACCGTCCATTGAATATACCGATTCAAAAACAATGATCTTGGGTCTTGCAGGATTTACACTGCGCAGAAGCTCCCGCAAATGCGCAACGTCGTTATGCCGGAAGACGCGCTTTTCGGCCCGGCTGTTGCGGCATCCACTAATAATTGAAGCGTGGTTGTGCTCGTCAGAAAAAATAATTGTGTCCGGCATCAAAGATGCCAATGTACTCAATGATGAATCGTTTGAGCTGAAGCCGGAAACAAAAATCAATCCTGCTTCCTTATTGTGGAAACCTGCAAGCTCCCGCTCGAGCAACACGTGATAATGGTTGGTGCCACCAATGTTGCGGGATCCTCCCGATCCTGCGCCGTTGGCATCGATGGCGCGCTTCATTGCCGATAGCACTTTGGGGTGCTGCCCCATACCGAGATAATCATTAGTGCACCAAATGGTTATCTCTTTTCGGCCGTCGGGCCTATTGAGCCAGGCCTTTGGGAAGTTGCCAGACTGACGCTCCAGATCGGCAAATTCACGATACCCGCCACGGCCTTTGAGTTGCTCGATTCTTCCGGCGAAATACTGCACATAATCCAAATCAATCTCCTGTTGGGAAGCCGTTCTTCGGCGCGCTCAGTGCTGCTTCACAGCGCACCTGCGCCGGCCCATCGCGTCGCATCCCTCGACAAGCACCAGCAAGATTGGATTTCGACTACGCGCTTGATCTTGCGGGGGTTTCGGGCGCTCCAGCTAATTCGGGTAACGCGCCCCAAAGTGCAAGTGAAGAGAATGTTAAATCCATTTGTTACTGAAATGTCTGAAATTGCATAGTGTCGCAAGGGATTTCATAATTCTGGCCAGTCGTCGTTCGATTCCTGTCGCGGCCTTGTCGGAGCTGCGCTCGGCGGGCTTTCGGGCCCAAGAGCCGCAATGCGCGAGGGCCGCGTCTTGTCGCGCAACAGCCCTTGAAGCCCTTCGGCGGCGAAACGCTCTGCCAACGCCATACGCAGCTTTTGGACTTGCTGGCCTGCCGGATCATCTCGACGGTGCCGACGTCATCGTCGGTCCAGCCGGTTCGGAGTCGCCTCAGAATCGGAATTTTCTGCCCATCAGACTGGAAATTGACATGTAAGCTTCCCGGCTCCTTCAGATGTCATCATCTCTCGCACACCATCTCATGCCACGCAGATGAGATCGCGCCTTCTTCTTTGGTCACATTCCATTATCAGGATCGGAAAAGAAGGGGTTCCTTGTTTTTTATATGGCTGAAACAATAATTTCACAAATAATTATGAAAACGGACATGTTTGCTGCAGACAATTAACGTACACGTACTTGTCTGCTGCTGAATAACAAAATATAGACAGCGATTATAACTTATAAACGTAGTGAAACGCGTCAATCGGACATTTCCGTACATCTGCAGCAGAGGCGAGGGGAGTCCCATGGGCCCTATGAAGATGCAGCCTGAGGAGATGGGCAGCCTGTCCGCGCGGATTTACAGCAAGGTGCGGGATGGCTTGATCATCGGCAATTTCGCGCCGGGCGACCGTCTCCTTATGCAGGATCTTGCCGGGCAGCTCGGAACCAGCATTACGCCGGTGCGCGAAGCCTGTCTGCGGCTCGTCAGCGAGCAGGCGCTCGAGTTGCGCTCCGGCAGGTTCGCCGCGGTGCCAGACCTCAGCCGCGCCCGCTACATTCAGATCAAGCTGATCCGCGTGGCACTTGAAGGGCTTGCGGCAGAACACGCTGCCGACCATTTTGCCCCCCCCGATCTCGAACAGCTTGAGACCTTCCGCGCCTCATTTGTAGAGAGCAATAAGGCCGGTAATATCAAGGAAGCGCGATCCTCCAATCGCGCTTTCCACTTCGGCGTCTACCGCCTGTCGCGTATGCCGATGCTGATCGGACAGATCGAAAGCATGTGGGCCTCGATGGGTCCAATCCTTAACGTTTACGATCGGGAAATTCCGCGCGGGTACACCGGCGCGGAAGAACATGACCATCTCATCGAGGCCTTGAGGGCTGGCGACAGGAAGAGGGCCCGCGAGGCGATCGAGAACGACATCCAGCGAGGCTCACATGGTTTTCTGCGCTATTTCGACGAGCGCGGCTCCGGCTGAGCTGAATTGCCCTAAGCACCATCGATTTGCGCGACGCGCGGTGTGCGCAGGCCGGCTGTTTCCCCGCCGTCTACAGTCACCACCGTGCCGTTGACATAGCTCGATTGACTCGAAAGTAACCAAGCGACGACATCAGCGATCTCTTCAGGGGCACCGAAGCGGTTGGCAGGGATCCGCAGTTCGAGCTGCTTCTTGCGCAGTGCATCGCTTATGATGTTGCCCATCATGCGTGTTTCGATCTGGCCGGGGCAGACAGCGTTGAAGCGGATCTCCTCGCCGAACTCCAGCGCGAGTGCCTGCGTCAGCCCGATGACCGCGGCCTTCGAGGCGCAGTAGGCAGCGAGCCCTTCTTCGCCCGTCTTTCCGGCGATGCTGGCCATGTTGACAACTGAACCCCTCCCATGCCGCAAGCCGTCCAGCGCATGACGGATGAAGAAAAAGACGCTGCGTGCATTAACCGCAAGGACCTCATCCCAATCGTCCTGGGTGGCGGTGGCGAAGGCAATGCGCTTCGACATGCCGGCATTGTTCACGAGCCCCGCGAGCCGGCCGTTGCCAAGTTCAAGCGCACGGTCGACGACACGGCGGCAATCGTCTTCACGGATGATGTCACCGGCAACGAACGTGACACCGTGATTGGCGCGTTCGAGCGCCGCGCCCGCTTCTGCATCTCGGCCGGTCGCCACCACTCTGGAACCGGCAGACGCAAGTTTCTCCACGCAGGCCCGCCCAATCCCGTGCGTGGCGCCTGTTACGATGATCATTCCAATTCACTCCATTACGCATTTGGCAACCGCACAGTTTGTGGGGCTCGCTTTTGGGCCAATCCCCGCCCCATCAAATCATGACGAACAACGTTGTCGTCTCCTAGGATCAGTGGATCAAGTTGTGACGCAGGTTAAAGCCGGTGGACTGGCCCAAGCGCCGGGCCGTCGGTCCAACGGCTAGATTGGCGACACTGCGCATGTGGCCATGTCTTTCCTCGCGTGATGGGGTGTTCCCTAGAAGCGGAGCGATATGCGGGTGTGACGACCGATAAGGCGGACCGGCTATTCCGATGGGGACATCCATACTGTCGCATGACCGACTCGTCATCCCCGCAAGGCCAGTAATGCCAGAAGTGCTGCACAACGCCAAGAACGCACACCCCCAATCAGTGTTTCGACTGTTCGCGGCACACGGGATCGGCCTCTCAGCTGACAAAACCATGTCGCAATGGCTGGACGTGCATCGCGATTTGCGAGCCTGGTGACGCGGGACCTTGCGCCGGCACGCTATCAAGGGAACCGGCCGCGACGGCTTGCCGGCGGAGGCTGTGCTGCCCTGCCCCTGCTCAAGCAGCACCACCCACTAAGCATCGGGAACCCGCGTTCCATTTAGAAGCCTCCACGTTGCGGGCCTTTGCCCGGCTGCCGGGAGAATGAAGTCGCAAGACAACACCCGCAATCCGGGCGCCGACCTCTAGGAAGAACTCAGGCTGGCAAGCGCCAGACGAGAGAAGTTGGAAAGCGGCACGGTCGTGCGCGGGGAACCGTCATTTCAACAATCATCCGACCGCAGCGTGTTATGGCACGCTGCCGTGCGGTTCAGCGCGGCTGTTGCAGCACGCGAATGCACTGGGCACATCTCCTCCCTAAAGACCCTATGACGATTTGGTCGATAGCGAAGTGCGGCTGCTGACCAATGGCTCTGTATTCGAAGGCCACGCTGATCGCTTTGACTTATTCGCCGGCGCTTGATGTCAGGCAACTCGATCGACAAGCCGCATACCGGTCGGTCGCGAGGAAGCCCACATCGCCGAGGCCAGTTGCATGGCTGCTGTCTCCGACCTCGTCTTTCGTCAAATGGATTGTGATCCCGGTCGAGGCAGCGAAACCGCGATTGAAGACACCTTCCCGGCTGAGCACCGGCTAATGAAAACCCTATTGACTTATAACTTATAAGTAGTACGGTAGCACTGTGAAAATGAACAACGGCGCGGATGGCCCTGAAGGCGAACTCGCCTAGACGGTACTACGATCCGCCAGCAAGCCTCTGCTCCCAAGGCAGACCGCGGAGCCGGCGAAATCGCCGGCTCCGGACCCGGGAACACACGAAAATGGGGAATCACATGACCAAGAATCACGCTTTCCGATCCATCCTCGCGGCGGCTTTCGTCACCGGCGTGGCCGTCCTGCCCAACGCCGCGCAGGCCAAGGATTGGTGGCCCTTCAAGATCAACGCGGCCAGAGGCGGCGATCTGAAAAAAGTCGAGGCACTCGACTATGTGCCGCTGGAAAAGGCCGAGAAGCCCTGGAACCTGTGCGTCTTGTTTCCGCACCTCAAGGACAGCTACTGGGTCTCGGTGGACTACGGTATCGTTGAGGAAGCAAAGCGCCTGGGTGTCAAAGTGACGGTCCTGCAGGCTGGCGGCTATGACGCGCTGC
Organism: Mesorhizobium sp. M0663; assembly: GCF_040320585.1. Lineage (NCBI taxonomy): Bacteria > Pseudomonadati > Pseudomonadota > Alphaproteobacteria > Hyphomicrobiales > Phyllobacteriaceae > Mesorhizobium > Mesorhizobium sp. M0663. The sequence continues at coordinate 27,339 of NZ_JAMYPX010000026.1, read as the reverse complement.
CCAAGCAGCTGTCGCAATACGACGATTGCGTCGCATCCGGTGCCCAGGGTATCCTCGTCGCCGCCATCTCGGAAGCCGGTCTGGCGGCCAAGCTGAAGGAGGGCGACGCCACAGGCCTTGTCCAGATCGCCGTCGCCAATCCCATTCTGGAAACTCCGATCACCGCGCGCATCACTCCCGATACCTACCAGAAGGGTTTTCAGGAGGGTGAGTACCTCAAGAAGTACCTCGGCGACAAAAAGACGACCGCGATCGGCCTGCCAGGTCCGCAGGGATCGGGTTGGGCGGAGAGCTATATGGCGGGCTTTCGCGACAGCATCAAAACCGGCAACATCAAGCTCGCGGCCGAGCTCTATGGTGAGCCCGGCGTTCCGCAAAGCCTGCGCCTCGTCGAGGACGCCCTGCAGACCTATCCCGATCTCAATGTCATCTGGGGCGGGGCTGCTGCGGCGGAAGCGGCCGTCAGCGCCGTCGCCGACGCTGGCCGCGACGATGTCGTGATCATGTCGTCTTACGAGAACCAGATGATGCTGAAGCTGGTCAAGGAAGGCAAGGTGCTTGGCTTTGCCGCCGAGTATCCGGTGATGATGGGCCGCATCAGCGTCGACCTCGCGGTGCGCGCCTTGGAAAAGAAGGACTATGAGAAGGTTCTGCTGGTCGCGCCGGGTATCGTGACCAAGGACAACGTCGACAAAATCGACCCGACGCAGATTTTCGCGCCCGATGGGTGGAAGCCTGAATTTTCGGTACAATAGTCGCATCTTCGATGGGCGGTAGACCTCGGCCTTGGCCTGCCGCCCTTTTAGCTTCGAGTTCGGTGGTGTCAGCGATGCTTGAACTTACGGGTATGACGAAGCGTTTCGGGGGTGTGGTGGCGCTTGACGGCGTTGATTTCACACTGCTGAGCGGTGAGGTCCACGCCCTTCTCGGCGAAAACGGCGCCGGCAAGTCGACGCTCATCAATCTGATAGCGGGAACCTATGGCTGGACCGAAGGCTCGTGCCGTATCGACGGCCAAACCGTTTCCGCGCTGACCCCGCAGAAATCCCGCGATGCGGGCGTCGCGGCTGTGTTCCAGGAATTCAGTCTCGTCCCCGACCTCACGGTCGAGGAGAACCTGTTTCTTGGACGCGAGATCAAAGGAAGGCTTTTCCTGAATCGGCGCGCGATGCGTGCCCGCGCGGAAGAACGCTTCCGCGACATTGGCTTCCACGTCGAGCTGGACAGCAAGATCGAAACGCTGACCCGGGCGCAAAAGCAGATGGTCGAGATTGCCAAAGGCATGCTTTCGGATGCCAAGATACTCATCCTCGACGAACCGACCGCGTCGCTTACCGACGGTGAAGCGGAAAAATTGTTCGCCGCCATCGCGGGCCTCAAGGCACGGGGTGTCGGGATCATCTATGTGTCGCACCGTATGGCCGAGATCCGTCGGCTCGCGGACCGTGTCACGGTCTTGCGAGGAGGGCGCAAGATCGACACCGTGGCCATCGCCGCGGCATCGGACGCGACGCTGATCGAGATGATGGTCGGCCAGCCGGTCGAACGACTTTATCCGTCAATCAGCCAGCGCCCCGCCGAAATAGTGCTGGCGACCAGGGGGATCAGTGTCTCCGGCACCCTATCCGATGCCTCCATCGTGGTCAGAGCTGGCGAAATCGTCGGCCTGGCGGGCCTGGTTGGCTGCGGTCGTAGCGAACTTTGCCGAGCCGTATTCGGCCTGGAGCGTGTGACGTCCGGTGAGATCGAACTCCATGGCGAGGTGGTCAGAGCGCCAGTGCCGCACAGCATGTTGCGTGCTGGACTTTGTTACTACCCGGCCGATCGCGGCGCCGAGGGACTGGCGCTTGGCCGGCCAGGCCGCGAGAATGTGACCATGGCGGCGCTCGACGACCCGAGACTGTCCCAGGCCGGACTGCTCAAGTCGTGGCGCGAGCGCCGGGCGATAGCCGCGCCGTTGAAGACCCTGGGTCTGCGACCGATGGCGCCCGAACGCGCGGCGTCGTCCTTTTCGGGAGGAAACCAGCAGAAACTCGTGCTGGCGCGCGGTCTGATGCGCCCGGTCTCGGTCCATATCTTCGATGAACCGACGGTTGGCATCGACGTCGGCGCCAAAAGCGAGGTCTACCGGCTTATGAAGACCCTGGTCGAGAACGGCGCGGCCATTCTGCTGTCATCGTCCGAACTGCCAGAACTCGTTCACCTGGCGAACCGCGTCTACGTCATGCGCGAAGCGCGCATTGTCGCCGAACTCAAAGACGACGGCATCACCGAGGCCGCGGTGCTGCGTCACTATTTCGACGCCGAAACCGGCGCCACGGAGGCGGCATGAGCCCTGACACGCTGCGGCGCCGTTTTCTGGAAACCGGCGGGATCGTCATCCTGCTTCTGGTCGCGGTCGCGGCCGTGGCCGCGATCGTCGAACCGCGTTTTCTGAACCGCCTGAACATCCTCAACGTCCTGCGCAATTTTTCCTTCTTGGCGATTCCGGCGATCGGCCAGATGATCGTCATGACCACCGGTGGCTTTGATCTGTCGGTCGGCGCCACCATGGCCTTGGCGTCCGTGGTCACGGCCGCGGCGATGGCCGCGATGCCCGACGCAAATGGGGTCCAACTGCTGGTCCCAGTGGCGCTGGCCTTGACCAGCGGCGCTTGTGTTGGCCTGGTAAACGGCACGCTGGTGGCGCGGCTTTCCCTCTCACCCTTCATGGTGACATTGGCATCGTTGTCGATCGTCGCAGGAATTACGCTCTATTACACGCAGGGCATCCCGATCTATGGCGTTTCCGACGCTTTCGTCGATGCCATCGGGCGAGGCCAGGTGCTTGGCCTGCCGCCGGTCTTGCTGCTGGCGATCGCGGTGATCGCCATCGCCATCATTCTGCAGCGTCGGACCGCGCTCGGGCGCCACTTCTACGCCGTCGGCGGCAACGTCGGCGCCGCCCGGCTGTCGGGCGTGCGGACTCACCGCGTGTTGATTACCGCCTATGTGGTCTCCGGTCTCCTGGCCGCGCTCACCGGCGTCCTGATCACCGCTCGCATCGGTTCTGGCCAGTCGACGATCGGCGGCACGCTGGGACTGGAGACGATCGCAGCGGCGGTGATCGGCGGCGTTTCATTGCGCGGCGGCTCAGGCCGCGCCGAGAACGTCGCCATGGCGGCGCTGTGCCTCTCAATCATCGCCAATGCGATGAACCTCACGCAGATCGACAGCAAATTCCAGACGCTGGTTCTCGGTTCGGTGCTCATCGGCGCACTGGCTTTCGACCGAATTGTTCAGGGGAGGCGGGCCAATGTCTGATCGTCCAGACATGGCGGCTCCGGTTGTTCTTGACCGCGCTCGCCCGGACATCCGCCAGTTCGCGGCGCAGGCCAAGCTGCCGGGGCTTGTATTCCTGGCCCTGCTGGTTCTCGGTCTGCTCGACCCGCGTATTGTTTCAAGCGGCAATCTCTGGAACATCGCGATCCAGACCAGTTATCTCGCACTGTTTGCCATGGCGCAGACCATGGTGCTGCTGACGCGCGGCTTCGACCTTTCGCTTGGTTTTACTGTCTCGCTCGTCAGCGTCATATCGGCGATGGTGATGACCGGAAGCGGCGATATGCCGATCCTGTGGGGAATCGTCGCCGGCCTTGGCGTCGGGCTGCTTATCGGCGGGCTGAATGGCTTCCTCATCGCCGGTGTCGGCATCAATCCACTCGTGACGACGCTTGGCATGGCCAACATTGTCATGGCACTGGCGTCAACCGTCAGCGGCGGCTTTCCCGTGCCGGGCATTCCCGAGGCCTTCACGGACGCCTTGGCGGAGGGACGGCTGATCGGCATTCCGGTGCCCATCCTGTTCGCCGCGCTGTGTTTCGCACTGCTGTTCCTGGTCCTGCGCTTCACCGTGTTCGGCCGCGGCCTGTATCTCATCGGCGCCAATCCTCGCGCGGCGAAGGCGGCGGGCGTTCGAACCGGACGTGTCGTTGCGATCGACTACGTGGTCTGCTCGCTGCTGGCCGCGATTGGCGCCATGCTGCTCACCGCGCGCACCGGATCGGGCGAGCCCAATCTCGGCGGCAACCTGACCCTGGAATCGATAGCGGCGGCGGTGGTTGGTGGCGTGCGGCTGACCGGCGGCGAGGGAGGCGTCACCGCGGCTCTGCTGGGTGCCCTGTTCATCACGGTCATTTCCAACGCCATGAACCTCATGCAGGTCGACGGGTATCTCCAGCAGGTTTTGTTGGGCCTCATCATTCTGGCCAGCCTGATACTGGGCCGCGATCACAAGAAACGCTAACAGCTTCGGACCTATAAATGGCTTATCAAGTCTGCATCGATATCGGCGGAACGTTCACCGATTGCCTGGTTTCCGAGCCCGGTGGGAAAATCTCGATCTTCAAATCGCCGACGACGCCCGGCGAATTCGAGAAGGGGTTCATCAACGTGCTGCACGTGGCGGCGGCCGGATACGGGCTCGATCCCGCGACGTTCATGACCAAGATCGACTTGATCGTACACGGCTCGACCGTCTCGACCAACGCGCTGGTCGAGCGCAAGACCGTCAAGGTCGGGTTGATCCTCAACGAAGGACATCAGGACATCCTCGTCTTGCGCGAGGGCCCGCGCAAGGGCGCCTTCCAGTGGCGGCTCGACTATCCGGAGCCTTACGTCTCGCGCCACCTGACGAAGACGGCGCGGGGCCGCGTCGATGCGCGCGGGCGGGAGCTCACGCCTCTGTCGAGATCCGATGTCGAGGCGGCGATAGCCGACTTCCGGCGCTATGGGGTCGAAGCGATAGCGGTCGGTCTGCTTTGGTCGGTCGTCAATCCCATCCATGAAACGACGGTGCGCGATATCATCGCGCAGGCATGGCCGGAGATCCCGGTGACGCTTAGCCATGAAGTCAATCCGATGTCGCGCGAGTACAAGCGCATCATCGCGGCCGCTATCGACGCGTCGATCAATCCGATCGTGCGAACCTATATCGAGGACTTGCGGCAAGCACTTTCGCAGGCTGGTTTCCAGGGCGAGCTGCTGCTGGCCAACTGCGTCGGTGGAATGATGCCTCCCGCCGAGATGCTGCGGCGGCCAATCTACAGCGTCATGTCGGGGCCGACGCTGGCGCCGATGGCGGCGCTGGCGCTGAGCGACGAAGCCAACGTCATCGTCGGTGACATGGGCGGCACCACCTTCGACGTCTCGGCTTTGCGTGACCACCAGATCATCGTCACCCCGGACAGCATGATCCACGACGACTCGCTCGGCATCGCGAAGGTGGATGTGAGATCGGTCGGCGCCGGCGGCGGGTCGATTGCCTGGGTCGATGATGGCGGCCTGCTGCGGGTCGGTCCACAGAGCGCTGGCGCGCGGCCCGGGCCGGCATGCTACGGAGCGGGCGGAACCGCGCCGACGGTCACCGATGCCAATGTCGTGCTCGGCATCATTGACCCGGATTATTTTCTTGGCGGGCGGATCAAGATCAGCCGCGAACTGGCCGAGAAAGCGGTCGCGAGCATCGCGACGCGGCTCGGCATCCCGCTGCTCGACGCGGCTTACGCCATCCAGACCACCAGCAACCACAACATGGTCGGGGCCATCGAGGAAATCACCATTCGCGAGGGCATAAACCCACGCGACAGTTTCTTTGTCTGCGGCGGCGGCGCGACCGCCATCCACATCGCCGAGATGGCCGACATATTGGGCTTGAAACGCTACATGATCCCGCGCTTCATGGCTGGGTTGAGCGCGTTCGGCGGGTTGATCTCTGATATCACGCGCGAGGAAAGCGCGGTTTTCCTGACCTCGACCCGGCGCTTCGACGCCGCTGGCGTCTCCGACATCCTGGCGCGGTTGAAGGTGTCGGGCGAGGCATTCCTCGAACAGGCTGGTGTTGAGCCAGATCTCCGGCGTTTCGAGTTCTCCTTTCTTGGTCGCTACGAGTACCAGTCCTGGGAGATCGAGGTCCATTTCGAGGCCAATGAGCCGCGCCTCGAAGCGGAAAAACTCCCAAGTCTGGTCGAAGCGTTCCATCAGATGCACGAACGCATCTATTCGATCAGATCCGATCGCGACGTCGTCGAATTCACCAACTGGAAGCTGCGCGCGGTCGGCAAGCGGGCTAATCAGGATGCCTGGAAGGACTTCAGGCTGGCCGACCAGGCGACGTCGCCGGTCGCCAAGGCCCATCGGCCAGCTTATTTGCATGAAACCCGGCGGACGAGTTCTCTGCCCGTCTACGACATGGACCAGCTGGGCGCGGGGGCGGCGCTTGACGGCCCCTGCCTGGTGGAGGCGACGACGTTCACCGCCTTCCTCAAGGACGGACACCGTGGGCGCGTCGACCCGCAAGGCAACATTGTCGTGACAGTCGATTGACTCCAACCTTCGCTAACAAGGCACCGCAAAATGAATTCACCTGTCATTCGCCTGGAGACACCAACGCGCCGCGTCGATCCGTTTCTGATGTCGGTTCTGAAAAGCCGGTTCGAGGCCGTCGTGCGGGAAATGACGCTGGTCGTGATGCGGGCCAGCCGCTCAGCGGTGATCAAGAACGCCCGCGACCTGAGCTGTGCGATCCTGACCTATGATCACCGCCTCGTTTCCACCGAGGACGCGCTGCCGATCCACGTCATGTCGATGGATCTGGCGACCCGTCCGATAACGGAGTTGTTCGACGATATCGCCGACGGCGACATCTTCCTCAACAACTGCCCATACACTGGCGGCACCCATCATGCCGACCTGATCATGGCGATGCCGATCTTTTTCGACGGCAAGCCGCTGTTCTGGGCCGTGGCGCTTTCCCATCACGCCGATACTGGCGCGCCGACACCTTCGACCTATCTGCCATTTGCCAAGAACGTTTATGAGGAAGGCATCCACTTTCCCTGCGTGCGTGTGGTCGAACAGCACCGGGAGAAGCAGGACATCCTGCGCATCGGCATGATGCGCAACCGTGTTCCAGACATCTGGCTGGGCGACGTGCGAGCCCAGATCGGCGCCTGCAGGACCGGTCGACGCCGTCTCTTGGAACTGCTTGAAAAATACGGCCGCGACACGCTGCTGGATTTTGTCGAGGACTGGTTCGACTACGGTGCACGTCGCGCCATGGCCGAAATCGCCAAATTGCCGAAGGGCAAGTTCTCCTACGAGGTCCGCCATGACCCGGTCCCCGGCGTGGCGGAGGAGGGCATCCCGGTCAGGATCACCATCGATGTCGACCCTGAAGCCGGCGAGATCACGGTCGATGTGCGTGACAACATGGACAACGTCCCTGGCGGTCTCAATCTGTCGGAAAACACCTGCACGGGCTCGTGCCGCATTGGCGTCTTCAACAATCTCGACGACGGCATCCCGCACAACGAGGGCGCCAAGAGCCGGATCAAGGTGTTGATGCGGGAGGGAAGCGTGGTTGGCAAACCCCGCTACCCCGTAGGCACCTCGGTGGCGACCACCAATGTCAACGACCGGTTGATCATCGCCGGCAATTGCGTGTTCTCGACGATGGGAGAACCCTATGGCCAGGCCGAGAGCGGCTCGCACCTGCCGGCGGGGATCGGGGTGATTTCAGGCAAGGATCCGTTCAAGGACGGGCAGCCCTACGTCAACCAGGTCTTCATTGGCTACGCCGGCGGCGGGGCGCGTCACGGCTATGACGGCTGGTTGACATATTGCGGGCCGGCGAATGGCGGCCTGATCGCGCTGGATTCCGTGGAGGTGGACGAATCCATGTATCCCATCATCATTGAATCGCGCGGCGTGGTGGCGGATACCCAAGGCATTGGCGAGTTCGAGGGTGCTCCCGCGGTGGGGGGTGTCTTCTATCCCGTCGACCACGAGATGACACTGGTCTACTCGGCCGATGGCACAACCTTTCCGCCGCGCGGCGTGCTCGGCGGCGGTGACGCCAAGGCCAGTCGCAGCGCCAAGCGCGGCACGGACGGCAAGCTGGTGGAATTGCCTGCGTTCCATGAGGAGGCGTGTCGCGCCGGCGAGCGCATCGAGTTCGTTGCCTGTGGCGGCGGTGGCTATGGCGACCCGACCAAGCGCGATGTCCGCCGTGTCGCGGCCAGCGTTGACCGCGGCTGGCTGACGAGCGAAGCGGCTCGCCAATCCTACAAGGTGGCCCTGGTGCTGGACGCCGAACAGGGCGTCTGGGTCGTCGACCAGGATGCCACCGCGCGCCTTCGGGCGGCCTGAGCCAGCGCGAAGAGAGGTCGCCAGCAAATGACCGGCGGCTTCGATCACGCCCGCTTGGCGGCCGCGTCCTGCTCGTCGAAGTACCGCAACAGGTTCATGCCACCGCGCACGATGTCGCGTTCGATCGCCTTACGCGCCACCTTCTTGTTGCGGGTCCGGAACGCTTCGATCAGCGTCTCGTGCTCCTCCGCGCCGATGTAATCGTTCTCGGCCTGCAGATAATACACGTTGAGGATAGGGCCCATCGAGACCCACAGGCTTTCGATCTGGGCGATCAGCATATCCATCTTGGACAGGCGGTAGACGCCGAAGTGGAATTCACGATTGGCGCGACGGGCGCGGTCAGCGTCGCCGGACGTTTCGCCGGCCACGAAATCGCGATGGATCTCGACCAGTTTTGCAATGTCCTTCTCCGAAACATGCTCGACGGCGAGTTCGGCCGCTAGTCCCTCGAGCGCGATGCGAATGAGCCGGACCTGCCAATAACGCGACCGGGTCAGCTCTGGAACGGTGATGAACCGCCCCGACCGCAGTTCCAGCGCCTGCTCGCTGACGAGCCTGAAACAGGCCTCGCGCACAGGCGTGACGCTGGTGCCCAGCCGTTGCGCCAGATCCTGCATCAACAGTCTTTCGCCGGGCCGGAAATTGCCGGCGATCAGGGCTTCGCGCAGCGAGATATAAGTTCTCGCCGACAGACTGCCTTGCTCGATTGGCTGCATCGTGCTCATGGTCCACCGCTGCAATCTTGGCCGCACCGAATCGACAACGGATAGTGCGAGACGCTCTTATATCCTATAAGTCCGTTGCGAAACATGGCTAGGAGCTGGCGGGTTTCCCAGCGGAGAGCTTGCGCAGGATTGTCTCGATGATATCCAGCGATTTCTCGACTGTCGCCCGGTCATGGCTCCCTGACAGGTAGAGACGCTTGAGCGGAAGCGGCTGGCCGATCAGCCGGTTCGCCACCATCTCTCTGCGGAATGCAAGATCGAAGACATCGTCGTTGCCCAGCAAGTCCTGGTAGTCGCGGTAAGGACCGCTGAGGAAATAGATCAGCCAGACCGAGCCAAACCCGGCGCTCTGCGCGGGCAGGCCGAGGCGATCGATAATGCCATCCAGCTGCGTGCGCATGAAAGCGCCGAGGGCAAACAGGCGGTCGTAGAAGCCTGGTTTCGACAGCTCCTCGATCGTCGCCTGCATGGCGGCGAGCGTCGACGGCGTGCCGTTGAAAGTACCGCCCATGAACACGGATCCTTCCCCGGTCCGGCCGACGAGCGCCATGAGATCGCGACGACCGGCCACCACGCCAACGGGATAGCCTGAGGAGGCCGCCTTGCCGAAGGTCGCGAGATCAGGCGTGACGTCGGCGATCGACTGATAGCCGCCGAGCGCGTGGCGAAAGCCGGTGATGACCTCGTCGAAGATCAGCACGACACCATGATCGCTGGTCAGGCGACGCAGCTCGCGCAGGAAAACATCCGTCGCGATCACCGACCCCATATTGTGAGCGATTGGCTCGATGATGATCGCCGCGACCTCGCCCGGATTGGCCTTGAGATAATCCTCGACGGCGCCGGCATCGTTGTAAGGCAGCACGATGGTGTGACGGGCGGCATCCTCGAGGATGCCGGCGCTGATGGGATCGTACTTGCCGATCGCCTGCGCGTGCGACTGTACGTTCATGGCGACATAGTCGTGCCAGCCATGATATCCGCCTTGGAACTTGATGATGCGCTTGCGACCGGTGGCGGCGCGGGCAAGGCGCAGGGCGTGATAGGTCGCCTCTGATCCGGAATTGCAGAAGGCGACGAGATCCGCGCAAGGGATGCAGTCGACCAGCGCCTCCGCCACCTCGATCTCCAGCCGCATCGTTCCCGCGCCGACAAGATCGATGTCCTGGGAGACCGCAGCGATGCGTTCACGCACCGCCGGATGACAGTGGCCAAGCACGTTGGCGCCGAAGCCGCAGTGGAAGTCGGTGTACTGGTGTCCCTCGACGTCGTAGAGAAACGCACCCTGCGCCCGGGCAAATACATGCGGCGCGCCGAGCCTGCGGCTCGGGCTGAGCAATCCGCCCGGCATCACCGCACCGGCGCGCTCGATGAGTCGGGCCGTGTTATTCTGATCGGTCATCGGAATGTCCGTGTCCGTGCATGGCTATGGTTGTCCGCCGGCTCAGCCGAGGGCTTCAAGAACGGTGGCCTCGATTCCCGCCGCGTCCAGCCGGTAGTGCTTGTAGAGATGCGTTGGCGGCGCAATCAGGCTGTATTCGTCGCGGATGCCATGGCGTATCAACCGTGCCGGGCTGCCCGCCTCCGCCAGGATTTCCGCCACGGCGCCGCCCAGACCGCCCAGGATATTGTGTTCCTCGATGGTTAGAATGAAGCGGGAGTGAGCCGCGGCCGAGAGCACTGCCTTCGTATCCAGTGGCTTCACCGTATGCATGTCGATCAGTCCGACGGATTTGCCCGCCGCACGCAGCGCGCGGTAAGCCTCCCTTGAGGGATGGACCATCGAGCCACAGGCGATGATGGTCAGGTCCGATCCTTCGCCGTGAACGATCGCCTTGCCGAACTGGAAGTCGACGCCGTCGTCTTCATAGACCAGCGGTTCCTGGCCGCGGCCAATGCGGAAGTAGATTGGCTGGGCATGATTGACAGACGCCTTGACGGCGGCCGCCAGTTGCGGGCCGTCAGCCGGCGCGACGACCGTGAGGTCGGCGATGCTTCGCATGATGGCAAGATCTTCCGTCGCATGGTGGGAGGTGCCGTAGAAGCCGAGTGAAATACCGGCATGATGACCGATCAGCCGCACCGGCAGCGCCGAATAGGCGACGTCGGTTCTGATCTGTTCGCAGCACAGCAGCGCCAGGAAAGAAGCGAATGTAGCGACGAACGGCATGGCGCCGGTGCTGGCCATGCCGGCAGCAGCCGAAACCATGTTCTGCTCGGAAATGCCAAATTGCGTGAAGCGTTCGGGAAAGCGTTGCGCGAACCGCACCAGCCCGTTGGAATATTGAAGGTCGGCCGTACCGGCCACGACCGGATAACCGTCTTCGACCAGATCGATGAGCGCATTGGCCAGGTAACTCAGGCCAGGCGCGCGCGCGTTGATCTGGCGGTACTGCCAGGAGTTGGTATCGATCGGGCCGTTCATTGTGTTTTGCCTCCACGCTTGATCTCTTCGGCGGCCAGGGCCTCGTCCGATGGCGCGAGATAGCCCAGATGCCAGCCGGGTTCGGTTTCCATGTAACCAACGCCCTTGCCTTTGGAGGTCTTGGCAATGATGCAGACGGGCCGGGTGCGGTCTGCCTCGGCCTTCAACTGTCGCAGCAGCGTCGCGAGAGCGACGACGTCGTGCCCATCGACCTCGTGCACCTGCCAGCCGAACGCCGCCCATTTGTCGGCCAACGGTTCGATGCCGATGATGTCGTCGACCTGCCCGTCGAGCTGGTATCCGTTACGATCGACGATGGCGATCAGATTGCCGGCCTTATGGTGGGCGGCAGACAGCGCCGCTTCCCAGACCTGGCCCTCCTGCATCTCGCCGTCACCGAGCAGGACATAGACATCGAAGCGCCGGTCAGCCGCACGGCCGCCAAGCACCATACCGAGGCCGCCGGACAAAGCATGGCCGATCGAGCCGGAGCTGAAATCGACGCCGGGCACCTTGCGCATGTCGGGATGATCGCCAAGCGGATTGCCGAGCCGGGTATAGCCATCGAGAACGTCCTTGGAGAAGAAGCCCCAGTCGACCAGCAGCGGATAAAGGCCGACCGCGGCGTGCCCTTTGCCCATAAGGAAGCGGTCGCGGTCCGGCCATTGCGGCTCGCCGCGCCTCAGCCGCATCGCATCGTAGTAGAGCGTGGCGAATATTTCCGCGCAGGAGAACACCGACGAATAGTGGCCCACCTTGGCGATCTGGATGAGACGCAGCGTCTCGAGGCGGACGAACTCTGCCCTGTCGCGCAACAGGGCGATCCGCTCCGCGTCGGGTGGCAGGGTGTTGTTTGAAGGAGTGGGTGCGTTGGCCATTGGACGTCACTCTCGGGATCATTTTTTCTCGACAACTTATAAGTTATAAGATATTTGTCGCTGAAGCAACCGCCTATCTGGTCGCAAGGAGAATTTTGATGAACAACGAATCGCGCGTGCTGGACATGGCCAGGCACTTTCATTCCCAAACCGATCCACGCCTGCATGAGGATCATGGTCCGTTGACGATCGTGGCCGGCGAAGGCGCGACCGTCACGGATGACGCGGGCAACCGCTATATCGAGGGCATGGGCGGACTCTGGTGCGCCTCGCTTGGCTTCAGCGACAGCCGGCTGGCTGTCGCTGCTGACCGCCAGATGCGCAAGCTCGCCGTCTACCACACCTTCAACCACCGCTCGAACGAGCCCACCGTCGAACTCGTCGAGCAGCTTACCGCGTTGGCGCCGTTCGACAACGCGCGCGTTTTTCTGGTCGGCTCCGGTTCCGAAGCCAATGATACGATGGTCAAGCTCGCCTGGTACTACCAAGCCGCGCGGGGGCGCCCGGAGAAACGCAAGATCATCAGCAGGTTTGGCGCCTTCCACGGCAGTACGATCATGGGCGCGGCGCTGAGTGGCCTGCCGCATATGCACAAGTCCTTCAACCTGCCGCCGCTTCCCGTCATATTCGCGGCGCGGCCATTTCACTATCTCGACGGTCTGCCGGCCGAGGCGGAGCATGACTACGCCACGCGCCTGGCCCAGGAACTCGAGGCCCTGATCCTGGCGGAGGGGCCAGAGACGATCGCCGCGATGATCGCCGAGCCAGTCATGGGCGCCGGCGGCGTGCTGGTACCGCCGGAGGGTTATTTTCCAAAGGTTCAGGCGGTGCTGCGCAAATACGACATCCTGATGCTGTCCGACGAGGTGGTCTGCGGCTTCGGACGCACCGGAAATTGGTTCGGCAGCCAGACTTTTGGCATGGAACCGGACATGCTGTCGGTCGCCAAGGGGCTTTCATCCGGTCATCTGCCCATTGGCGGCGTCATTATCTCCGACAAGGTCTACCAGTGCGTCGCCGATGAGGCCCACAAGGTCGGCGTGTTCGGCCACGGTTTCACCTATTCCGGCCATCCGGTGACAGCCGCCGTCGCCGCCGAGGCGATCAGGATCTACCGCGAGATCGATCTCGTGAGCCAGGCGCGCCGTCTCGGCGATTATCTGCATGCAGCGCTCGCGGACGCGCTCAACGACCATACACTGGTCGGCGAGGTCCGCGGCCGCGGTTTTATAGCGGGGATCCAGATCGTCGAGGATCGCGCCACCCGTCGCGCCTTTGCGCCGGAGCTGCGAATTGGCACCGATGTCGAGCGGCGGTGCCGCGAGCACGGAGTCATGATCCGCAACATGGGCGACGTGCTGGCAATCTGCCCGCCCTACGTCATCGCCCCTAAAGAGATCGATTACATGATTGATGGCATTCGCGCGGCTCTTGATGAGACCGCGGCGGCCCATGCGCGGACTGACCAGTCGGCATGAACCCGCCCGGCGAGGCGGCGAGACATCGCTGGAGGGGCCGGCCGCGCGAAAGGCGCTTGGGCAAGCGCGAGCCGCAGCCAGCATACAGGATCCTGATTGTCTTATCCGAACGGAGGCCAGACCATGCTTCAGAAAACCAGCCATTTCATGCGCCAGGCCAATCTCATCAACGGCGAGTGGGTGCAGGCCGACAGCGGACTGACGGTCGACGTCAACAACCCGGCCACCGGTCTCAAGATCGGCACCGTGCCGAAGTCGGGCAAGGCCGAGACCCGCCGCGCCATCGAAGCCGCTGCAGAAGCTTTCAAGACCTGGCGCAAGACGACCGCGCTCGAGCGCTCGAAGCTGCTGCGCAAGCTGCATGACGCGATGATGGACAATCAGGACGTGTTGGCCGAACTGCTGACCATCGAGCAGGGCAAGTCGCTGTTCGAATCGAAGGGCGAGATCGGCTCGGCCGCGGCCTATATCCTCTGGTTCGCCGAGGAAGGCCGCCGCACCTATGGCGGCGTGGTGCCGTCACCCTGGGCGGATCGCCGCATTCTGGTGACCAAGGAGCCGGTCGGCGTCATCGCCGCTATCACGCCGTGGAATTTTCCGTCCTCGATGCTGGCCCGCAAGCTCGGCCCGGCGCTCGCCGCCGGCTGCACCGCGGTCGTAAAGCCCGCCTCGCAGACGCCGTACTCGGGTCTTGCCTGGGGCGCGCTCGCCGAGGAGGTCGGTTTCCCGAAGGGTGTCATCAATGTCCTGACCGGCTCGGCCAGCGAGATCGGCGATGAGATCTGCGCAAATCCGCTGGTGTCGAAGATCACCTTCACCGGCTCGACCGAGGTCGGAAAACTTCTCATTCAGAAGTCGTCCGTCACCGTCAAGAAGGTGTCGATGGAGCTCGGCGGCAACGCGCCGTTCATCGTCTTCGATGACGCCGACATCGAGCGTGCCGTCGCCGGTGCGATCACCGCCAAGTATCGCAATTCCGGTCAGACCTGCGTTTGCACCAACCGCTTCCTGGTCCAGGCTGGCGTCTACGAAAAATTCGTCGAGAAGCTCGCCGCCGCCAGCAACGGGCTGAAGGTCGGTTCCGGCCTCGAGGACGGCGTGCAGCAGGGACCGCTGATCGACGAGAAGGCGGTCGAGAAGGTCGAGGAACTGATCGCGGACGCGACTTCCAAGGGCGGTAAGATCGTTGCCGGCGGCAAGCGCCATGCGCTCGGCGGTTCGTTCTTCCAGCCGACGGTCATCGCCAACGCGACACCCAAGATGCGCTTCATGAAGGAAGAGATCTTTGGCCCGGTCGCACCGGTGTTCAAGTTCGAGACCGAAGAGGAAGCCGTCGCGCTTGCCAACGACACCGAATTTGGCCTCGCCTGCTATTTCTACACCGGCGATCTCGGCCGCGCCTTCCGCGTCATGGAAGGGCTGAAATATGGCATGGTCGGTGTCAATGAAGGCCTCATCACCACGCCGGAGGCACCGTTCGGCGGCGTCAAGGAATCGGGCCTCGGCAAGGAAGGCGGACATCAGGGCATCGAGGATTACCTCGACACCAAATATGTCTGCATCGGCGGCCTCGGCTCTAGTGCGCCGGCTTTTCCCGCGTCTCAGAACGCGGAATGACGAACCCGCGGGTGATCCGGTGAAAATCTTTCTGGTTCCGAGGAGAAGTGACCTAAGATCGTGTGCGCCCTATGCTCTTACGTTTCCGGAAAAAGCTTCGGAAACAGCGCGTCCAGAGCGTCCGCCGGAAAGCGTAGGGACACTGGGCCCTTTGGCGTTTCCGACGCCAATAGTCCGAGCGCGATTACGTCATTGAACACTCGACGCGCCGTACGTTCGGGTAGTCCGCTAATACGGGATGCCTCGCCGCGGTCAAACTCACCGCGCGTGAGCGCTTCCTCCACGAGGCGGCCGGCTTCGGGCTTCAGACCACTGCGCTCCACATGCCGATACAGCCGCTTGGCCAACGTGTCGAGATCGAACAGTCCGGTCATGAAGCTCACCTGATCGATACACGCCTGCAGGAACCATAAGGTAAAATCGCCGAGTGCGCGTTCGGAGAGGTTGCCACGTCCGTCGAGATCACCCTGGCGGGGCATATCGGCATGATCCATCATGCTCTTGTAATCCGTTCGGCTTTTCACGCCACGTGCCAAGCCTCGTGAGATCGACCACAGCCCGTGCGCGGCGATCCCGGCCTGATGGGCCATGGCGTGGCTCATCAATCGGCTGACGCGTCCGTTGCCGTCCGGAAACGGGTGAATGTAGTTGAAGCGGTGATGCGCGGCAGGAATGGTCAGGATGCGTCCGGCCTTGCCCAGCTTAACGAAGCGATAACGCATGGCAAAGTATTGCATGAAATCGTTGACGCGATCGCTCGAAGGCGGTTCATGCCGGCCGATGGCGACATCATGCTCTGGCTTCGATCGCCACTCACCTGGCGCCGTGACGAACTCACGGCCGGCACCCTTGATGGTCAGCATGGGCGCTTCGGCATCGCGATAGAATTCCGCGTGCAGCCATCGAAGAAAACCTACCGATGCCGGTTCCGGCAACTGCCCATCGGCAGCCAGGCGGTCGATCTCGGCTTGCAGGCGAACGTGCGCGGCCGCCTCGAGCTGCAGATTGCGGCGGTTCTCGTCTCGATCGAAATTTCCGACCAGCGCCCGTTCGATGTCGCGCGGGCGCGTATCGTGGCCTTCGATCAGGTTGCTGTAGTAGGTGTTCATGATGCGCACGAGATGGGCGAGGTTGGCTGCGGTACGCGAGTGCAGGCTTTTGCCCAAAACAGCCGACGTCGCCGACAGCTCTACCAGCGCATCCGAGATAGTTTCGGATAGATCGGGTAGGCGTGCCGGTTCGATGCGCTGTACGCTCTCTTCCATATTGGCCGATCTTGGGTTCCGCCAAATGCATGATTATTAACCTAAATTTTCAGTTGACCAGATTGTTTGGCCGATCTTCTGGCCGATCGTCGGCATGCGGACTTGCGGGCCTCGGCACTGCCACCGCTGCCAGGCTTGGACACAAATCGATGCTGCCGATGATGATCATGGCCGATGTTCGGCAGGCCTATCGCACTGACAACTATGCACAAACCGTAATTGAGGGAGCCATCTGGCCGATGCTTTGGCCGATCCATGACGATCGGCCGGACTCAGACAGGTTCGAGGTGGAAAACAGGCAGCTTTAAACATGGTTCTGCCTCGGCCAGCGCAACATTCGCCTGGAGCTTCGCTTATGCTGTGTGAGCTTGTTCTCTCGCGCCCGAATTCCCCATGGATGGCCCAAAAGCAGGCGATCCATTTGTCATTTTTAAGTGCCCGGACTGCCAGTTGATCGCGTTCTGACCCGACTGGGAGTTCAAGTTTGACCTGAAACTGACCGGGTGCTGGATGGCAGGCTTCATCCCCACCGGTCTGATATGAAACAACGTCCGGCCCCGAGGCTAGGCTGCAATCTCGTATGGCTTCTATGCGCCGTTCTCTTGGAGCGTGTTGCGGGCTTGGTCTGCTCAACCTCGGAGCTCAACGCTTCACGGCGTTAGGATGAGCGTTCGAGGCGCAGGATTACTGCCGACACTGCTCTTCTTGTTCGCATTGGGCAGTTCCCGTTGGAGCCTTCCATCTTGCCGACTGCTGAGTTTGGAGTGGCCGTAGCTGTGAAATCGAAAAGAAGCCCATAGGCAACGTTTGCCGCGACGCTACTGAGAGCTGGTCACCGGGAGAGCCGAAGGTAGAACGAAGTTGTCTCGTTGAGCTTGTATGTGGCGCCAGCATAGAAGGCCCAGTTCCCACCCCAAGGCTTATACAAACCGCCACCGTTAGCGCCGATCGCGTTCATGGCCTCGTCCTTTTGGCAGAGATCACCACGGTCGCTAGCTGGCGAGCAAAGTCCGTCCCAGCGCTGCATTATCTCGTCGGATCCGGCAAGCTGGCAGAATTTCCCAGGCGGAGCTGACGGGGAGGGATGGTGGGAATAAAACGGTGCGCGTGAGGTCTCGGCGGGAACAGCCAAGACATCTAAGCGGAACGGACTGGCATAACGCAAAGACACAGGCGAGCTCAGCGGCAAGCTGGTTTGTTATCACCATGGGACGCCTGCCGCGTCAAACGGTGGTGTCGTGGGTCGAGACGGCGAGGGCAGCGGTCGCCATGCGCCCCGACCGGCTTGCCTTGTTCGGCTACTCGCATATCCCATCCCAAATAAAGAACCAGCGCCTCATCGAGGCGGAATTTCTTCCCCACAGCGCTGCCCGCGCTGAACAGCATGCGGCTGTCGCCGTGACGCTGGTTGCCGCCGGCTACCGGGAGATCGGGCTCGACCATTTCGCCTTGCCGCACGACGAGCTCGCGCTGGCACAGGAAACAGGTCGCCTGCGACGTAACTCGTTGGGCTACTCTGCCGATACCTGCAGAACCCTGATCGGTTTCGGCGCGTCGGCTATCGGCCGCATCGGCCAGGGGTACGTTCAAAACGAAGTTACACGGGATTTCTACATCCGGCACATCGCAGCTGGCCGACTGGCGACATCGAAGGGCCATCGCCTCACAGACGACGACCGCGTGCGAGCCGCAATCATCGAGCGATTAATGTGCGATTTCGAGGCTGACGTGCCGGCAATCTGTGTCGCCCACGGATCTGATCCGATCCGTCTTCGCGGTTCAGATGAGCGCTTGGCGATGCTGGCCAAGGACGGAATAGTGGACTTCGAAAACGGTTTTGTCCGCGTACGGCGGGAGCATCGCTTTGGGATTCGCGCTGTCGCTGCCGCATTCGATGCTTTTAGCGATGGCCTTACGTATCCCGCAGGTGAGGGCAAGCACACACACGGAAGCTAACACAGGGAGTATCTTTTGCCGGAGAGAACGAGCTGCCATCGTGCGGTGCCCGGTTAGTAGTGAAGCGCCGTAAAATGTCGACATAGGCGTTGGTGAACTGGACCGAACGACGAGAACAGCCTATCCAGTGTGTTGTCGGCAGTTAGTTCGAAAGTCCTGCTACACCCGATCCGATGCCTCTCAACGCCGAGGCCGCACCTCCGTGCCGAAGCCGGCCTTCCCAATGGTGGGTCGAGCCGTCGCTTACCCCGTGCTTGCCTCACAGATCCGCGACCGAGAACCCAGCCTCATGCTCCCGCCCTGCCGGGCCTAGGTCCATCTAGCATGAAAGGAACACGTCGGAACCTGGGATATCGCTTGCCCGGCCGGGCGGCGATAGCCTTGTCGGGGCAGCGAGGAGCCGTAGCCGATGATGAACGCACAGGAGAAGTCTGGCGTGAATGGGGCGATGATTGTCAAGCTTTGCTCTCGAGTCATTTCGTCAACCATCTTGCGTGACCGATTGGCGACCATCTCCTCGTCCCGACCTTATATTACCCGTCGCCTGTCGCCGCCAGCGCGCAGTGACTTGTCAAGGATGGAGGCCCGCAGACCCCATCGCGCGGCGACTTGTCCTTGACGGTAACGAGCACGGCGGCAGGTTTGCCGTGGTCGGGGAGCCCTTCCTTGGGCGGAAGCCGACGACAGTGTTCGAGGGGAACTCGCCATGAGCCGGGTGCGCAGAGATCGTCCGACGCTCTTGTATTTGCTGGATCCCAGCCGGCTCCGCCTCCGACTGCCTCGGTAGCTCGGTATCCTGAGCGCGTCGGCGGCATCATGCCATTATCATCCTACGAATTGCATGCTCCATCGTCCTGGACGAGACCGGTTTGGCTAGCCAAAGGACGAAGGTCTGATTACCAGATGTGATCGGCATGGGGTCGCTTCCACCAACGACGATGATGGGCACCGTCATCAGGGTGGTACGTACGGCTTCGGGCTGTCCTGGCCCGAGGAAAGTCGCTTTATCGAAAATTAGGAGGTCGGCTGCCTTCCCGCTCTCGATCCAGTCGCAAAGACTCTCGAAGGTCGCGAAGCCGACCGGCTTATAACCCAGCGCGGCGATCTTATCCTTGTAGATCTCCAACGCTGCTGGATCGGGGTCAACGACTGCAATGATTTCTCCGTTGCCAAGTGATCCATCGCATGGGCCGAAAGCGCTATCAGCTCTGACCTGCTCCTCAGCGCAGGCCGGTAAGTAGAGATCGAAGCGTGTACCTCGGCCAACAGCCGAGGTGACGTCAAGGCATCCTGCGAGCGCGCTCACATGGCGGTCCACTGCAGCAAGACCCAGTCCGGTCCCGCCGACGCGAGAGCGCGTGGTAAAAAAGGGCTCAAAGATATGCGGAAGCACCGAACTTGCGATTCCTTGGCCATCGTCGCTGATGGAGAGGAGAACGTAATCTCCCGGTTTCAAGGTGCCCTTAGCCACGGGCTTCGTTTGACAGACGTGAGCGCGAGAAACGCTAATCTCGACACGGCCCTCATTCAAGAGAGCCTCCGACGCGTTCTTGCATAGATTCATAAGGATCTGCTGTATCTCGGTCGGGCTGCCCTCGATCACCGTTTGCCACTCGTTGATCTTGAAGTTCAACTGAACATCCACACGAAGTGCAACCCGCAGCAATGGCGCGAGATCCATTACACTCTCCGAGACGTCGAAAGGCATCGTCACGCGCTTCCGATTTCGGCTTAGTGACAAAATTTGATCAATAATCAGTTTGGCTCGGTTGCTGGCCAAGATAATTTGGCCGATGTGGCCCCGAATTCTCGAGGGGCGACGCACAAGACCTTTAGCCATCTCTGCGTAGCCGACTATTGCTCCTAGAACATTATTGAATTCATGTGTAACGCCGCTTGCGATTGTGCCGACAGCCGTCAGCCTTTCCGCATGCTCCCATCGACTCTCAAAAAGGTTACGTTCCGTGTGTACACGTTGCATTTCAAGATGGTTGCCTAAACGCACAGTAGCGCTCGCCAGAACCAGGAGGTCGTCTGTGGAGGGTGGTGAGCGATCTCCTTCAAAAACAAGGATACAAACCGCAGCCTGCTGATCGGAGGCCCTGCAACCAACAATTTGACAAACACCGGTAGTGCCTACGGCAGTCCGAACCACTTCCGACGCGGGAACGACGCGAAACACTGGCTGTTCCGGGTGTACAAGTGAGACGACTTCATTGATTAGCGTGGCGTTCCAGACGCGCATGCGCTTGTTCGCGACAAAGTACTCGGTATTCCTGCTGATACTCGGATCCACCAGAGCAAGCGCGCATTGATCCGCATCGAAAACGCATTGAATGAGTCTAAGCGCTGCTTCGGTGGAGAAGCGCCGCGAAGCCTTCGTTGCTTGACTGTCGATGAAACAAGCTTCGATCTCACTCATCGCCGCTTCAAGCTCTAACCGCCTTTCCAACCGGTTCGTCCGCACATGCAGCGTGGAGGCTCGAATGGTCGCAAACAAGCAGAGGCATATGGACACCAAGCCAAAGAAAAGTCGTGTACGCTGCGCTTGCGCGCTGGCGAAGCTGTAGGCTTTCAGATGTTCTCGCTCCAATTCGGCAGCCTTGGCGAACGTGTCGAAGGATGGGATCCGATTGACAGCGCGGTCCAACCTCAACATTGAGGACAGGATAGCGCGGCCCTCGCGGGCAACATCCTCCGTGACTTGGTCCTGGCTAGGAGGAAGTCGGCGGAGAGACTGATCGATTTGTAATGCGAGGCTGAATCCCGGTCTGGCCGAAAATTGAAGGATCAGATTGGAAAATTCAGGCCTGTTCGACACTCCCCCCCGAAGGCGATTAGCCGAGCGAGCAAAGCGTACGAGAGAGCTTTGCAGAAGCTCATTTTGCGCGGCCGAGGCCGAGATGGCAGCTTCTGTGTTTTCGAGGGAATTTTTGAGCTGTGCAACCAACCTGGAGTGCACCCCGGAGCTCTCATTGGGCGAAATCTCAACAAGGCGTTGGTAGTTTTGGAGGTTCCTTTTTAATGCTTGCCCGGTAGAAGCAACGGAACGGAAGTCCAATACCATGTCGGCGCGGGCGACGTCTCGCTGGAGCAATGCGTAGTTGATCTGAATCGTCCGCAGTTCGCTTAGGACCGCCTCGTTGATCTGGGGGTCTTGCCACTGTATCGCGACCAAGAGCGCAACCGAGGCCACTAGGGCCATTACAGAAGCTTTGTCGGTACTGAGCCATTTTTCCCAAACGAACGGCGTTTGATCCGCGGTGCGTGCCTTGCGAAGGTCCGATTTGAATTCTAGCTCCCCATCGCGTCGGTGTGCGGCCGGATGCTGCTGGAACAGGAAAGCCAAGTGTACCTCTCCCCTCAAATAGGCGGTGTAGACGCCGTTGCACTCTGCCCCGATGGCCCGCTGACCTTCCATTGATTCGCGGGCGTTTCGACCTCGACGGCGAGGCGGCAGCACAAGGCGGGCAACTGATCGCAGTTTTCGGAACTGGTCTTCCGAGAGATCATCGAAGGGGCATACAAGCGCACGCCTGCAGCAGCCGAGGATGATACCGGTCGGTCAAACGCAACTGGCGAGGGCCGGATCTGCTGTTGGCTGGCAGCTAACACTGGCGGGGCGGCGGCCTCAACTCCGGCGTGCCTAGAGCCGGCTGCTGCGAAAGCGTCCGACACGCTTCCCTTGGGGTCATCCCGTCCAGCGGGCATCCTTGGATCGCTGAAAAAAGACGAGGCGGCTTGATGATCCTGCCCTCGCTGAAGCACCTCGCGAAACCCCTTTTCCAGTCGCAGAAGCTCCTCTGGACCGGTAGGCGGCTCGTCAGCTCGACCATCGAACAGCGGCCGGAGCGCCTCGGACACGTGCTGCTCAAAGCCCACTCGCCGGGCCTGGACCGCTTGCCCGTCTTCCAAGCCGGCGTCCTGCACCTGCGACAAAGCTGTTACACGGGATGGATTACTATTTCGCGGGTTCATACTAGCCTCACATCAAACTGTATCGTCAAAGTCCTGCGCCAATTCACACAGCGGGTCATCGAGTTGAGATTCTGCGGAGAGCGCCTCCTCTGCTCCCGTCAAGGGCGCCGGCTCCGGGAGGGCGCCTGTCTGGCGTTCAAAGATGCGTTTCAGAATGCGATCCGAAAAATATCGCACCTTCCTCAATTTTAATGGTGGCAGACCTTTGATGAGAACAATCTCGTAGTCGTCATCGAGCAGCCGAACCTGTTCGGGACGCAATAGCGGTGCACCTTGATGTGAATTCTGAATGTTCCAATCGAACGTTCGCGCCTGGCTGTAGGAAATCGATTGGGCTTGAAATGTGAATCCACCGATAGCTTTGGAAATGTAGTTCGGAGTCTCGTCATCTACCTCGATGTTCCTAGAAGCGCGCCGGCAGCCCGGGCGGGGGGCTTGGGGTTAGACTGCCAGCGCACGCCACTCATAAAGAGCGGCCTCTTTTCGCGGTTCGGACACCCATAGTCAACCCGGCAACGTCTGGATGCCCGCTGTGCTTTTTGCAGAGCGGCGATGCCGGGCATATCGGCCGATCCTGTCTAGGATGGTGTGGCCACTCTCGTCGGCCGAGTTGATGCTCCAGCCAGTATCGCCTTGCCGACCAGCATGAGTTCGCCGTTAGCAATCCATCGTTGCGAGCCGAGACCGAGGTAAAAAGCGCGTGTTATCGACTATGTAGCTGACGCTCCCGCTGACGCAGGGTTCCCGCCATTGCCTCGAGGACTACCTCGAAATGAAATACCTCTGCACGGGCGGCATCTGAAGCATGGGCTTGCAGGGCTCGCAGACCGGTAAACCAGCGAGCCATCTCCAAATATGTGAATTGTGGATTGCTCCTCGACGGGAGCTGAGGGGCGGCTCCGCAAGCCTTACGACGCTCTTTGCGAGCCGTAGCTGCCGAGCTGGCAAAAGGCCGGGCTACGTCGCGCCAGCGCAATCGGCGCGCAGAAAATTAGGCCTACCCGCTCCGGGACCGCGGACCTCGTCAGCTTCTCGTAAGTATGCCCGAGTAGGTTGCTCAGCTGATCTGTGGACGTGAGGCTAGCGTGAACCGGCACAAATTTGACCTATCCAATGTAACAGGTTGGCGGCAGGTGCAGCCCCCGGCATCTCAAGAGCAAGCGGCACAGGCCGGGCAAGAGGGCTTTGAGCAGCGCTCGGGCGAGGCGCGCCAAGCCGCTGCCCAAATTCCCGCCCCCGGCGTTCCGGCTCTGCCAGACCCGTTCCATCCTCATCCGTCTCAGGGAGACCTGAGCCTCATCGAAGGCGCGGCCCCATGGGAAGCGCAGCCCATGATGCAAGGGAGCGGACAAGAACACGCCGCGGCGCCGTACGCCGGAGGCAGTGGGTCGATGCTAGGTGCCTCGGTGCTGCAGCCGGGTCACTCAACGGCGCGCCATCATCATGCGCCGGATTCGTCAGTGGGTGATCTGAATCCTTCCGCACCGTTCGAGTTGCGTGACCATGCTCGTTCCGCCGTGCCGGCGGCGGTGCAGCCAGATCCTCCAATAGTGGTCTCCGACGGTCGCGGCTGCAAGCGTCCTCTTTATTCCAACGATGCGACCGTTGTCGAAGGGCTGAGGTCACTCTACGCGGGTAAGGCCAAGGAGGACACGGTCAAGCGCCATGTAAATTCTCTTTACGGCTTTGGTCGTTGGCTCTTTAAAAATAACAAGCCGGGATTTGCTGCTCGGCTTCACGAGGAGTCGCTGGATGAAGATCTCAAGGAGTACGAGAGCAGTGGTGGCTCCTCGACTGTGGCTGTGGCACTGCGTCGTCTCAGAGAGTCGGCGGGCGGAGTGCCAATGGTGGGCCGCGCTGTCCTGAATCCCGACCCTGCCGACGCCGTGCTCATCAAAGAGTACAAAGCGGCTCTCATCAAAGAGTACAAGGGAGCGCCTGCGACCGGGCCGAATCGCCAAACCATTCACGACTATGGAGCTACTCTTAGACGTTTCAGTGAATACCTGGTTGAAAACAACAAGCCGGGGATTGCGGCTCGGCTTCACGAGGAGTCGCTGGATGAAGATGCCAAGCGCTATAAGGACTCCAGTGGTGACCGGAGGATCATTGCACTAGCTCATCTCCGGAAGTTCCTGCCGTCCGCCGCACTCGGGCGCGAAATTGCCCTTGCTGCTCGTCCGGAAGACGCAGTCGGCATGGAGGCTCGTGCCATTGGGGACGCCGCTGCGCAGCACAGCGGGCCGCAGAAGGCATTGGGTCGGCCAGAGAAGCTCCCTGGGGAAGCTAATGAAGACGCCGCTGTTCTGCCATCGTCTTTCGTACCAACTGGGCACCATCACCAAGCCTCGGATCCCGCAGAGTCCTTTCGTCCCCTGATCTGGCGCGACGGCGACCAGCGCGCGCCGGACGAGCGGATCGCTGCACAGGACAGGAGCAACCTGCTACCAAGCGAGGAGGTGCCACTGAGGCCACCGGAATTCGCTCCGCCCAGCTTGCGGGCGGGGAATTCCGCCTCGCCAGAGCTCTTTCCTGAGGGGATGTCCCCCGCGGTCGAAGGGTTTTTTGGTGTTTTCGGCGACCCCAGCGGGCGGGTGCTCGGCGCATTGCAATTGCTAGGCGACGAACATATCCAGAGGGATTACCAGCTCCTGGAGCAGGAGTTGCAGGGGAACAATCCAGAACTCGCCGCCCGGACGCGGTTCGTGGATCCCCTCGTAGCCAATTATCATCTGCGCTTGGGCTCCGAGAGCGACAAGCTAAGCGCATTCCAGCGCATCGTCCATAATCAGAACGGTAACGACACAGCCGACTTCCTGTTCGTGCCAGTGAGCGATGGCGGTAAGACTCTTGCGGAGCGCGGCAAACATTGGTCGCTGCTGTTCGTTGATCGCAGCGACCGGGAACGGCCGGTTGCCTATCATTATGACTCCGTCAGCGGATGGCATGACAAGCTTGCAAAACACCTCGCAGAAAGGCTGGGCGCCAGCCTGGAGACCCGCGTGGACTTACCCCGCATCGCCCAGCAGAGCAACGAGTGGGATTGCGGAGTCTACGTGGTGGACGGCACGCGGGCGCTGGTTGGGCGATTGCAAAGATGGCAGCCAGACCAGCCAGACCTGAACCTCAACAACCTCGTCGTCAATCGGCAGGCACTACAAACCCGACTCATGGGTGACGATACATCTGGAACGGCAAATTATCTCACGAACTTTGAACTCATGGACCGACAGGCGCGAGACGCGGTTAAGGAAAGCCCCGTTGGGACGTTTCACCAGCGGATCAAGCGGCTCGGCCAGTCAGCGCGAGCGTTGCACGACAGAGCCCTGGCTCCAGTCGCGCCGGACCAAGGCAACCCAGACTCGGTGTTCGTACGGGACGTTGTTCCCGGGGAAACACGCCATCATCATGCGCCGGATTCGTCAGTGGTTGATCTGAATCCCCCCGCACCGTTCGAGTTGCGTGACCATGCTCGTTCTATGCCGGCGGCGGTGCAGCCAGATCCTCCAGTAGTGGTCTCCGGTCGCGACAAGCGTCCTCTTTATTCCAACGATGCGACCGTTGTCGAAGGGCTGCGGTCAGCACTCTATGCCGGTAAGGTCGGGGAGCGCACGGTCACGGACCATGTAAATTCTCTTCTCGGCTTTGGTCGTTGGCTCTTTGATAATAACAAGCCGGGATTTGCTGCTCGGCTTGACGATCCGTTGCTGGATCAGGATCTCAAAGAGTACCAGCGCGAGAGTGGCTCCTCGAACGTGGCTAGAGCACTGGGTCGTCTCAAAGAGTCGGCGGGCGGAGCGCCAATGGTGGGCCGCGCTGCCCTGAATCCCGACCCTGTCGACGCCGAGCTCATCAGAGATTACAAAGCGGCTCTCATCAAAAAGTACGAGGCAGAGCCTGCGACCGGGCCGAATCCCAAAACCACTCAGGACTATGCGGCTACTCTTAGACGTTTCAGTCAATACCTGCATGAAAACAACAGGCCGGGGATTGCGGCTCGGCTTTACGAGGAGTCGCTGGATGAAGATGCCAGGCGTTATTTGGACTCCAGTGGTAACCGGTGGATCAGTGCACTAGCTCATCTCCGGAAGTTCCCGCCGTACGCCGCACTCGGGCGCGAAATTGCCCTTGCTGCTCGTCCGGAAGACGCAGTCGGCATGGAGGCTCGTGCCATTGGGGACGCCGCTGCGCAGCACAGCGGGCCGCAGAAGGCATTGGGTCGGCCAGAGAAGCTCCCTGGGAAAGCTAAGCAGCTGAGCGAGATCGGCAATTCAGGCGCTCGCGTGCTGATGCAGGCCCCCACCCATCAAGTGGGTGCATTGCCATGGGAGGCGCAGCCCATGATGCTGGGGGACGAGCACCTGGCACCGCATACCGGAGGCAGTGGGTCGATGCTGGGTGCCTCGGTGCTGCAGCCGGGTCACTCAACGGCGCGCCATCATGATGCGCCGGATTCGTCAGTGGTTGATCTGAATCCCCTCGCACCGTCCGATTTGCGTGACCATGCTCGTTCTGTGCCGGCGGCGCCTGCCGGGCCAGCGTTCGCCAGGGCTGAGGAGACGCCCTCCGCGGTTGGCGAGGCCGCGGTGGCCGAAAGGTGGGCTCGGTTGCAAAAGCAAATGGACGAACCAGTGCATGATCCCGGCCCTCGGGTGGATACATCGCCATGGGAGGCGCAACTCATGGTGCAAGGGAGCGGACAAGAACACGCCGCGGCGCCCTACGCCGGAGGCAGTGGGTCGATGCTGGGTGCCTCGGTGCTGCAGCCGGGTCACTCAACGGCGCGCCATCATCATGCGCCGGATTCGTCAGTGGTTGATCTGAATC
>NZ_JAMYPX010000025.1:0-93360 GCF_040320585.1 Mesorhizobium sp. M0663 | reverse complement strand
CGTTGCATGCCCGAGTTCACGAAGATGCGCCATCATCGACCCCGTACTCGATTTCGACGAAAAGTCTGGCTCGACAGCAACGACAAATGCGGACGCGATCCTCCACTACATCAACAGCCGCAATTTGAAGCTCGAGTGGATCCTGGACACCCATCCGCATGCGGATCACTTTTCGGCCGCGCGCTATCTCAAGGCAAAAACCGGCGTGCCGACAGCTATCGGCGAGCACGTGAAGCAAGTGCAGCGGATCTGGCAACGGATCTATAACTTCTCGGATCTCCCGTGTGACGGCTCACAATGGGATCGGCTGTTTTGCGACGGCGAGACCTTCAACATCGGCGAGCTGGAAGCGCGCGTCATGCACTCGCCAGGACACACCTTGGCGTCGATAAGCTATGTCATCGGCGATGCAGCGTTCATTCACGACACACTTTTCATGCCCGATAGCGGCTCCGCCCGTGCAGATTTTCCAGGTGGCAGCGCAGCTGACCTATGGAAGTCGATCCAGGACATTTTGAGCCTACCCGACCCGACGCGCCTCTTCACCGGGCATGACTACAGGCCGGGAGGGCGCCAGGCTCTGTGGGAGAGTTCGGTAGCGGAGCAGAAAGAGAAAAACCCGCATGTCGCCGCTCATTCGCGGAGTACGTTCATCAGGCTTCGAGAGGCCCGAGACAGGACATTGCCAATGCCAAAACTCATATTGCATGCCCTGCAGGTCAATATCCGCGGAGGGGAACTGCCTCAGGTCGAGGAAAATGGCCGGCGTTATCTGAGGATGCCGCTCGACGCGCTGCCAGCATCGGTCTGGGGTTAGTGACGAATCGGATGGCTCTCTCCAGCAGTTCCTGCCCGCGATCGGTTTCAGGATCACTGATCGGGTGTACGCTCGGTCCGATTGGCGGAGGCGGGTCGATCCTCGCTACGTCCTATTGATGTACGTCGTCGGAATGAGCAATCCTGGGAGCGCTCTCGGAGGTGATCGCGGCAAGCAATTGCGGTGGCGCGTCTGCAGCACTATTATCGATCATGTTTCTGAGGAGGTATCTCGGATGTGGGATAGGATCGCCAAGCTTCGGATATCGAGCCGCACCTGGGAGGCAATTCTTTTGGGGATGAAAAGCTTGAGGCGAACCTCAAATAGCCGATGTATGTACTGGTGATTTGACGCGATTCCATTGAAAGCGGTCCTCCGCTATCACCGATCCCCCCGACGCTACGATGCGCATGCTCGGACAGGTGTTCGCCGCTATCCTCTCCTGTAGCTTGAGCTTAAACCCATCGAACCGAACGGGCTGAGTGCTGCCGTCGGGAGCAACGCTCATCCGTTCCGCTGGATCATCTGACGCATCGCTTCCCAAAAAATGAATGAATCCAACGCACAATTATGCCAATCAGACGTCGTTCAACCTAGTGGCCAAAGCTCGCTCCACTGCTTACGGGCACATTGCCTGCGCAAACACATTTCGTCTGCGGCCAACTAATACATTGAAATAAAAAGGAAAATTGGCGCAGCCGACAGGATTCGAACCTGTGACCTCTGCCTTCGGAGGTAGGCCTCGCATCCGCACACCCGGCGCCCATCAAGACGTTTTCCGCAGACTAAATCGCAGACTAATCCAAAACTTTAGTCTGCGGAGTCCAGCTAAGTTATTGAAATAATGGCGCGCCCGAAGAGATTCGAACTCCTGACCACCCAGATTCGTAGTTAGAATCTCTGAAGAATGTTGGCGCCTCGCCGCGATTCGAACGCGAGGCCTTCGCTTTCCGAGGGCGCATGTGACGTTGCCGACGCCCCGGGGAGCCGGGTCTAATTCAAACGGCCTGACTGCCGAATGCCATTGAATTAAGAAGTGGTGCGGGTGGTCGGGCTCGAACCGACACTCCTTTCGGAACTGGATTTTGAATCCAGCGCGTCTACCAATTCCACCACACCCGCATGCAACCACCAAGTCCGTTCGCGGTGTTTGTGAGACCCCGCGGCTCCTGTGTGGCTCCTGGCCCGCGTATGTGCCACAAGGTATTCCATGAAGTCCAGAGCGATTTCCCAGCGAAATTCGTGCATTTTCATTCGCTCACGAGCCGAACGATCCAACTTGGACATTTGGCACCGACTCCTAGTTCGGCGCTGTTCGCTTAGGATGATCTAAAGGCCGAATTTGTTTCACGGGCTAGTGGCCTCGAGCCGGTTGCTCCGGGACGACAAAGTCGCGCCAGGAGTCGCCCTTTTTAGAGCAATCTGCAAATGTCGCGATTTGGGGCCGGAGAACGACCCGCTGCGGACAAGTCTTAGAAACCCGGTGAGACGGATTTCCTGCTGCTGTCGCCCGAGCCCCGTCGGCGGCCGCATGGCATGCTCCGGGTCATTCCGGACGAGATAGTAAGCGACGAAGTCTGGACCGACCCCGGACACAATTGCTTCCGGGTTCAGGGAAGCGGTCGGCTGACGAGTGACGCCCTATTGCAATCCGGCGGTAGACCGACTCCACTGCTCGGCTTGGCCGGGCAGGAAGCGCTGTTCCGGAAAGTCCGACAGTCGATAGAGGCTTCATGGCCAGTGGCTCACCCCCGACACCGTCACTCCACCTGGACATCAAGAAAATGTCCGCCGTGTTCGGAAAGACCTCCGAGATCTACGGCCGCATTATCAATGACATCGCGCCTGACCTGATCAAGGAGAAGTACACATTCGAGGACTTGTCCGAATTCGAGCGCAAGTCTCTGAATGAAGAAACTGGCCGGGAGTACTCTGGGCGCGTCTATTGGACCGAGATGCTCAACAGGGCGCATATGGCATCCGTCGCATCGGTTTTCCGAACAACTAGATGGATCGAGGTTGCGATCCGTGAACATGAGGCTGGAAGCCTCTACGGCTGCGCATCAGCATGTAGAAGCCTTATCGAGTCAGCAGGCGACATCGGTCATAGCCTGAGTCCCGTGGCGCATACGCTCGCGAGAATCAAGGAAGCGGTCAAGGCTGAAATTTCAGGTCACGCCCCTGACGCGATGATCATTTCGAAGGAGCTGGAAGATTCCCTGATACACTTCACGCATGCCCGCAAAGTGGCAAAAACTGAAACAGCCCCTGACAGTCACAATGCAATGCCGACGTTTAAGTACATTGACTACGTCGATCGGATGAAAATCCCCGGAGTGAAGCCTCTATACGCGAAACTATGCGAGATCGTTCACCCAGCTGCCGAATCCGTGTCGGTAACATTCGTTTCCGAAGACGGAGCCTGGCTCGCTGATCCCCAAAATGAAAGCGCGGTCCTCGAGACGTTGCTTGCCGAACGACGAAGCACTCTTTCGGGCGTTGTGA
Organism: Mesorhizobium sp. M0663; assembly: GCF_040320585.1. Classification (NCBI taxonomy): domain Bacteria; kingdom Pseudomonadati; phylum Pseudomonadota; class Alphaproteobacteria; order Hyphomicrobiales; family Phyllobacteriaceae; genus Mesorhizobium; species Mesorhizobium sp. M0663. Next base: position 90,038 of record NZ_JAMYPX010000025.1, on the reverse strand, counting down.
TGGCTTCTTACAATGCGCCGCTGCTGATCCTGAAGACGCTTCACTCCTTCGACCTTTTCACAAAGTTGTCCGGACTGCGTAAGTACCGTTTCGACGACATTCCCGAGTGGCAGAAGATCGCAAGCGCGCTGCGGTCCTAGAACGAATGTCGGAATTGGTGAAGGTTTTTCGATGCGGGCCGCGGCGTGACGGTGGCGGCTGGGCCTGTGTCGGCCCGCGTTGAAAAACCTCCCAAGGAGGAGGCCGCGGGGGCTGGGTGGAGCCTATGGGGAAAGCGTGCGGCTGGCGGTGACCGGCGGGCACGACAGCAGCAATCGGGTTGGCGCAACAACGGCCAATGATGTGATGAGGGCTGGTCCTTGAGGCCGTCTGCCGTTGTGTCTCGGCGATTTTGCGGTGTTCGGCAAAGCCTGACGCAAACCGGCGCCACCCCGGAGCGCACCGCAGATCCGGGCCGGCCTTGGCTGATGTGGCATGCATTTCGTCATGCGGCCTTTTCCCTCGGTGGCGCCCGGGATCTGGGTTGCTGGCCACGGCGGAATATCTCGACGATGCGCATCGGGCCGCCGCAGTCCGGGCATGGCTCCCTCAGGATAAGCGGGGTGATCTCGGCGTTTGGCGCTACATCTGGCGATGGCGCTTCCGCCCCGAGCAACGCACGGATCTTGGCGACATTGGCCTTGCGGCCCGCGCTGGCCAGCAGGCCGTAATGGCGGATGCGGTGGAACCCGTCGGGCAGCACGTGGATCAGGAAGCGGCGGATGAACTCTCCGGTGGCCAGCCGCATCACCTTGTGACGGTCGCCATTCTTGATCCGGTAATCCTTCCAGCGGAAGGTGACAGTCTCGGCATCCGCGCTGATCAGGCGGCTGTTCGAGATCGCCACGCGATGGGTGTAGCGGCTGAGATAGGCCAGCACGGCCTCGGGACCGCCGAACGGTGGCTTGGCGTAGACGACCCATTCGGATTTGCGTAGCGGCGCGAGCCAGGCGGCGAAGGTGTCAGCCTGTGCAAGCCCGGCCAGATCCCCGAAGAAGGCCAGATCGCCTGATCGATGCAGCGCCATCAGGCCTTCCAGAAAGAGCCGTCGGAACAGCCGCGATAAGACCCGCACGGACAGAAAGAACCCGGGGCGGCAGCCGATCCACCGCGTGCCATCCGGCGACAGTCCCCCTCCGGGCACGATGATATGGACATGCGGGTGATGCGTCAGCGCCGATCCCCATGTGTGCAGCACGCTGGTCATGCCGATGCGTGCGCCGAGCCGCTTGGGATCGGCCGCGATCGTGCTCAGCGTCTCGGCCGATGCCCGAAACAGCAGGTCATAGACAGCCTTCTTGTTCCAGTAGGCGATCTGAGCGATCTCGGCAGGCAAGGTGAAGACGACGTGGAAATATTCCACGGGCAGCAGATCCGCGGCGCGGGCGGCCATCCAATCCCGCGCCGCAGGTCCTTGGCACTTCGGACAGTGCCGGTTCTTGCAGGAATTATAGGCGATGTGGTTATGCCCGCACTTGGTGCAAGCCGCCACATGCCCGCCGAGCGCCTCGGTTCGGCAGGCTTCAATCGCCGACATGACCTTGAGCTGGGCCAGGCTGACATGCCCGGCATTGGCCCGCCGCCACGCGGAGCCGTAGGTGCGAAAGATGTCAGCGATCTCCAGCGTGGCCCGGGCCACGTGACCGGGGCGCTACTCCAATCCGCGTCGGAGCGTTTGGTCCTGAAGCTTCTTCAACGCCTCGAACGGGCTGACCGTGCCGCGGATCGTCTTGGTGGCAACGTGGGCATAGATCGCGGTGGTATTGAGCCGGGCATGCCCGAGCAGGACCTGAATGACCCTGACATCGGTGTTCGCTTCCAGGAGATGCGTGGCGAAGCTGCGCCGCAACGTGTGCAGCGTTGCGGGTTTGTCGATCCCAGCCATGTTTTTGGCCGAGGTGAAGGCGCGGTTGAGCTGCCGCGGCGAGATCGGGTTGATCCTGGGTTTGCCGGGAAACAGCCAGCCCTGCGGCCGCGCCTCGCGCCAGTAGGCGCGCAAGAGCTCCAGCAGCCCGGGCGACAGCATGACCTTGCGGTCCTTTTGCCCCTTGCCCTGTTCGACATGGATCAGCATCCGGTTACTGTCGATGTCGCCGATCTTGAGGTTACAGACCTCTGACGCCCTTAGCCCGGCCCCATAGGAGATGCTGAGCGCCGCTCGATATTTGAGGCCCGGCCCTGGGCCGCCATCAGAAGGTCGGAAACCTCCTCGACGCTGAGCACCACGGGCAGCTTCCGCGGCTGGCGGCGAAACTGCATATGCCGCCTCATGTCCTCACGCCCGCAGGTGGTGCCGAAAAAGAACCGCAGCGCCACGATGCGGGCATTGAATGTCGTGGGTGTCACCCCGGCATTCGTCATGTGCAGCTGGTAGGCGCGCAGGTCATCAGGTGTGGCGGTGTCCGGAGATCGCTTCAGAAACCTGGCGAAATCCTTGATGGCTCGGATATGAGCCTGCTGGGCTTTGTCGCCCATCCCGCGGATGCGCATGTCTTCGATCATCCGCTCGCGCAGCGGGGTGGTCCTCTCCTCCGTCATGGGAACCTCCTGTCTGATGGTTGAGAAGACCCCAATCGTCAGCCAGGACCGCAAACCCACAAATGCACGGCGTTCAGATCATTGCTGGACCCTCACCACGGGCGCCAGTGCCGCGCGAGCGGCTTCGTCCATGGGCCGTCTTCGGACGGTCCGCTTTAAGGTGCCGAGCCTCGAATAGCTGCCGTCGGACCCGGATCGCACCACGCGCATCGATACCGCGATCCTGTTAAGCTAGTCCGCATGCAGCCTGCCGCGCTTTGGGATCGGCAAGTCACATGTAGAAACTGTACCGGGGTGCTATCTCCTGATCCTCACCGACGTACTTCAGAACTTCCCCCACTTGCCGGGCGGCTGCGATCGTGATGGGGAGCCCGTTGTCGAACTGAGTATTGTTCCAGTTCATTTTTGTCAGCGCCAGGGTCTCGTGGGCTATGTGCTGGAGAGGCTGGCCAAGAACCTGACAGCGAAGCAGAAGCGGCCTTGGGATGTACATTCCCGGGTACGTTCGGAAAAACTCGACACTGCCTTTAGTATAGAGCAGAGCCTGGTCTTTATCGATCCGCAGTAAGCTACCCCTGAGCGGCGGATAAACGCCGAGTCGGTAGAGGCGGGTCATCGACTTCCGAATCCAAATAAAGTCTGCGTAGTCGATATCTCGCTCGTCTATCGCTTTGTGAAAGCCATCCAGTTCGTTGCGGTCAAACTTCGATGTCTTGTGAAGGACCACCCGCGCCGGGTAATGGTCATGCTGCTTGCGGAACACCTTCAGGGAGTCCCGGAGAAGGGTATACGCGTCCTCCGCGGTGAGGTGGGGTGAGCGATCTTCTTCGCTTTCCACCATCCGGCCACCGCGGAGGATGAGGCCCTCGCCTCGTTCGTCGAACATCTGAGCTGTGCTGGTATGGACGTATTCGCCATCGACAGACCTGTAGAAGCTCAACCCAACGAATGACGTCCTGCGTTCACGTGCATCACGCGCAAGCCGCCAGGGCAATCCGCCTGCCTTGTAGTAGATCGCAGTCACGAGGTTCCAAGCGATGGTTGCCGCATCCTGCGTACGCCGTTGGCTGCTTTCCTTGAGCTTTCTCGAGATGCGATACGACGGATCGTACGTCGTAGGCCAGATCAGCTGTATCGGGATGCGGAACCGCATCGCGGCCGCTTTTAGCATGCCGCGGAAGTCTGGGTCTCCTCCGGCCTCAGCCTCATCCTTGTCCTCGTCAAGCGTCTCCCTCGCGTTCACCGTTCTCTCGATGATTTCTACCGGCAGCGCTATCAATATCACATCCGGCTTTACTGTCTGCTCGGCCAGAACGGAGATCTCCTCGACCATGGATTCCACCACGGCCCGGGTGACCTCTCTCTGCCCTGGGATCGCGACCAACCTTGCGATTTCTTTTGAAGGAAGGCCTCGCTGGAGTTCACTCGATGTGAAGAAGTCGCAGTGAAAGGTTTCATCGTTTTGAAGACCGGGAAACGCTGGGAAGAGGTTGGGCTGCCTGCTCGGCTTGGCCTCGAAACCTTCAGAGCAGGACTGCACCCACTTGGCGGTTCCTTCCAAAGTCTCGGCGCTTCCGATGATTCCCAGTTTGATGCGCTTGGGTGCATTCTGTGCATTCAGGTCGAACGGGCCGTAGTCCATAACACCGAAGCGAATATCGGTGTGTCGCAGCCCGCCTCCGAATTCCAACTCTGGCTCGGCTAGGTGAGATAGTCTCATTCGACCCCTCCCTGCATTTTGTCGAAGTCGAAGAGCGGCGAGGCAGCATTAGGTTCTTGCGACGCCCACAACGTATCGGGCACTCCTACCTCCAGTTCCATCGGGGCGGTCTCACGGAAGCGAAGGAACGGATAGGCAGCTGTAAGCAGATCTCCGCCGGCCCTGTGCGTCGTCAGGAAGGCGCGCCACATCACGAACTGTCCCATCACAGCCGCGTTGTTCTCAAGCTCCTTTATTTTCTTGAGGTGCTCTCCCGACAGCAGGTCCGGCTCCAACCCGTCTCTGGTGAAGTGATATGTGGGAGTGACCTCTACGAACCACTTCTTAGCGTAACAAACGAACTGCGCACGGAAACCTGAGTGACGGAAATATGCTGGTTTGGCTGGGTTCGACCGCTGCCGGCCGTATGGGCCGACTACGCGCCGAGTGGTGGTGTTTTGTAGGCTCCGATACGGGTAGTTCAGCTTCTCGCGGTTCTTGGGCTTCGTGAAGAAGAGGACCTTTGAGTCTCGATCCCTGTACAAGTTTGGGCGAGCGAATTCTCCGAGCGTCCTGTTCAAGAGTGCGGTGAAATCCCGAACGCGGTCGTCGTTATCACTGCCTGACCACTCGGACGTGTCGAACTCCTCGAGCGCGGTGGTGTCGCACACCTTGTTCCAGGGCCACTTGTCTAAGTTATGGAAGGATAGGACCGCGTTTTCTCTCACAATCCACTCAGAGGGTGCTTTGGCATCGAGACTACGCAGGGCCGCGCCGAATGATCTGTCGGAGCCGTGGTCCGTCGGTGCCCAGTAGATCGTGTTGACGAAGTCCACCTCCAGGAGGTTTAGCAGCAAGGATTCATGAAGGCGTACGCTGGGACCTGTTGAGCCCGGACGGACAGAGGCTGCTACTGAAACGAGCGCGTTCTTAGCATCGACGGTGAATGCGTCTTGCTGTTTGTCAAAGACTACTCTCTTGGATGAGAGGTTCTCAGCATTGCCAAACCACTCCTTGATGGATTTCCAATACGCCTTTCCATCCTGCAATTTGACGACGATCAGCAGGACGGGTGCCGTTCCATGCATCCAGTATTGAATATCAGAATCCGTAACGGGAAACTCAAAGGAAGAATCCGTTTCCGCCTGCAAACGGCTGCGCTCGGTCGCCTTGCCTTGAACCTGAAGACTCAGATTGCTGACCACCCCGGTAGTGTCGTCACGCAACTCGACGTAACCGTCAATTCCAGCTTCGACACCGCCGGTCTCGTAGAACATAAAACCCATGCTCAATACGATCTGCCGGATATGGGCGATGCCTTTCTCGCCGATAATATCCGCTCGCCCAATCTTCTTCGACATGAGTTCCCCCAAGACTTCCTGAGCGGAGAGAATCAACAGGAATCGTCTACAAGTAGATACGACGGCCTTGGAAGTTCATCAATTTCGCGGGCGAACGATCCTGACGAGCGAAGTATCGGCACTGTGAGCCCGTCACGGGAACCGAGTATCTTTTGCCCGTCAGCGAGACGAACCATCAGCGCGGGGCGAGCGCGATCTTGAACGCTTCGGCATCACCGGACTCGCAGGGGTGCACGCTGGCGGAGTTCGTCACGACGACGCGAACAAACTGGCACTACGAATGTGTTGAGTCCTATCTTCGCGGGGGTACGAGTTTGCGCTAATATAATACTAGGGGGTGCCGATTGTTACAACCTCGATTATTGTTGAAGGATCACCGCAAGCTGGTTTTTGAGCCTGGCGGTTCCCGCCGAACTTTGCCCAATCTCCGTGAATCCGACATCCTGTCTGGCGGCGATGAAGGGCACTTAAAATTGCCCGATCAAAGAGAAGAACAAACCAACGATCCGGGTTATGACTTCGCTTACACTGACCCGGACGGACAATTCGTGGCAGTGCAGGTCAAGCTGGGCAGCGCGACCAAGACCGGCAGCCGCCCGGGGAAAACACTGGAGAAGTGGGCTCGCCTTCCGTTCGACCGGGGGTACCCGTTCGATCGAACGGAACTCTGGCTTTTGGATCGAGGCAGCCTCACGCTGCAAATCTGGTCAGCGGGCAGGAATCAGCCTGACGCTCAATTTGGCTTGGCCGAAGTGGTCGAGACCGGCGTTAGTCCGGACATTTCCAACCGGCGATCGGCGCAGAAGTTTGATAGCGCGAGGGTGGAAGAGCGCGTAGCCCGATGGGTCGAGCAGGTTGAAGCGCTCTTCATCCAGATCGAGGGGTGGGTGGAACCGCACGGTTACTCGGTCGACCGGACGCAGACTGTTTCGATGAACGAAGAGATGATGCAGCGCTTTGCAGTGTCCGCTGTGAAGCTTCCCATGTTGCGGATACGAAAGGGGACGCGTGTTGCTGCAACAATTTTTCCTGTTGGTCTGTGGGTTATTGGCGCGAACGGCAGAGTCGACGTGCTCACGCCCAGCGGTGGAGCGACGATCATAAACGCCAGCGACACGCCAAATGACCCAATCTGGATGATTTACTCCTCACCAGGCTCGAAGGCCGTGAGGTTTGGCCAACAGCAGCTTATCGCAGCCATCCAATGAGAGAACTAATTCTCGCAAGTCAACTGCATGCGCAGCTTGATACAGACTATGCGAGCAAACTGTTCCGCGCGACGGCGCGCAATCACCAGCACGCCATAACGCGATACACCGAACTTCGCCGTATCAACGATGGCGCATACTTTCTCATCATCTTCGGAACATTTGAGCGATACATCACCGACCGCGCCGATACAGCTGTCAAAGCCAGAACCGGCAAGCCGCTCTTTCGCCACAGGCGAGCATGGGAGACGCTCTTAAACGGGACAAAGCTACAAACCTCATTTCTGAATAGAGTGCGCGTGCTGCTCGATATGCGATCGCAAAACTTCACCAAGATCGCCGACTACTATGCCGTTCGCAATGATCTGGCGCATGAGGGCATAACAGGAAAGGTGTTTAGCATCCCCACCGTGGTTGCCGACCTTCAAACGGCGCTAAATTCGCTTCGATCGTAGCCACGTCGCCATCCAGCACCGCGCTGAGTGGCAGGCGTTTAGTTTGGCTGGCAAGTTCTGCCTGCAAGACGCGGGGCCGCGGAACGCAACAAATGTGGATCGATGCGCCAGGCAGTTGGCCTAGTCTGCGTAATTCTGGAGTGTAGGGTGAAGCCTCCACCCAAGGCCCTCCGCGGAACGTCGGCTTTTAGGTCAAAGCAAAGTTTGCGGGAACGACCACAATTTGGGCGCAAAGCTGCCATTCGGCATAAAGATAAATGCCTTCGGCGAGTGGCTGAACCAACTCCTTGTCGACCTTGGCGAACCGCTTCGTAAGCTATTGATGGATAACGATTATGTTAGTTGCTGAGGGACGCCTCCTTTTAACAAGAACAAACAGTTAGCGGGTGGTTAGCCAGCCATATCCTTCGTATGTTCTCGTATTCGGTGGCGAACCCAGCGGTGATGACTCCGAATAGATGCCCGTCCGACGTCACTTTCCGAGGCAAAAGGCGCACGCCAAAATTCGTCGGCGAAACGATCGACAATGAATTTCTACGCCTCGTATGCGGCCGCCTTCTTGATCTTCGCGAGCAAGCGCCTTCTATTCAGAACTAGGGTCGCTGCTACAGGCCGGGCTTAGTGATCCATGGCCTTGACGATCTCCTCGGTCATCTTCTTGGCGTCGCCGAGCAGCATCATGGTGCCGTCCTTGTAGAACAGCGTGTTGTCGATGCCGGCATAGCCGGAGCCGAGCGAGCGCTTGACGAACAGGCAGGTGCGGGCCTTGTCGACGTCGAGGATCGGCATGCCGTAGATGGGTGAGGACTTGTCATCGCGCGCGGACGGGTTGGTGACGTCGTTGGCGCCGATGACATAGGCGACGTCGGCCTGCGCGAACTCCGAGTTGATGTCCTCCAGCTCGAACACCTCGTCATAGGGCACGTTGGCCTCGGCCAGCAGCACGTTCATGTGCCCAGGCATGCGGCCGGCGACCGGATGGATGGCGTATTTGACGTCGACGCCGTTGGCCTTGAGCTTGTCGGCCATCTCGCGCAGCGCATGCTGCGCCTGGGCGACCGCCATGCCGTAGCCGGGCACGATGATGACCTTTTGCGCGTTCATCATCAGGTAGGCCGCGTCGTCGGCCGAGCCCTGCTTGACGGTGCGCTCGATGCCGTCGCTGACCACCGCCGCCGTCTCGCCGCCGAAGCCGCCGAGGATGACCGAGATGAAGCTTCGATTCATGCCCTTGCACATGATGTAGGACAGGATCGCACCGGACGAGCCGACCAGCGCGCCGGTGATGATCAGCGCCAGATTGCCGAGGGTGAAGCCGAGCGCCGCCGCTGCCCAGCCCGAATAGGAATTCAGCATCGAGACGACGACCGGCATGTCGGCGCCGCCGATCGGGATGATCAAGAGGACGCCGAGGAGAAGCGAGGCCGCGACGATCAGCCAGAACACCAGCTTGGACTCAGTGGTGACGAGCAGGATGATCAACACGATCAGCGCGATGCCAAGCGCGGCGTTGATGAAGTGACGACCGCCGATCATGATCGGCTTGCCGGACATGCGGCCGTCGAGCTTCAGGAAGGCGATGACCGAGCCGGTGAAGGTGATGGCGCCAATGGCGACGCCAAGGCTCATCTCGATCAGCGCCTGGGCGTGGATGTCGCCCGCCGTGCCGATGCCGAAGCTTTCAGGCGCGTAGATGGCAGCAGCCGCCACCATGACAGCGGCAAGGCCGACCAGCGAGTGGAAGGCGGCAACCAGCTGCGGCATCGAGGTCATGGCGATGCGCCGTGCGGTGACAGCACCGACCGAGCCGCCGATGGCGAGGCCGAGGACGATCAGCCAATAGCGGCCGGCCGACGGGACAGACGGGGCCGCCAGTGCCAGCGTGGTGCAAAGAGCGATGCCCATGCCGATCATGCCGTAGAGATTGCCCTGGCGGCTGGTGGTCGGATGCGACAGGCCGCGCAGCGCCATGATGAACAGGACGCCGGAGACCAGATAGAGGAAGGAGGCGAAGTTGGCGTTCACTTCACTTTTCCTTCTTCTTGTACATGGCGAGCATGCGCTGGGTAACGAGGAAGCCGCCGAAGATGTTGACCGAGACCAGCATCAGGGCGACGAAGCCGAAGCCCGCGGCAAGCCCGGAGGCCGCGATGCCGACAGCGAGCAGCGCGCCGACGACGATGACCGAGGAGATGGCGTTGGTGACGGCCATCAGCGGCGTGTGCAGCGCCGGCGTCACCGACCAGACGACATAATAGCCGACGAAGATCGCCAGCACGAAGATGGCGAAGCGGAAGACGAAGGGATCGATGGCGCCGCCGGACAGTGCGTGCGCGGCGTCGCCCGCCGCCTCAGTGCCGCCGGGCGCCGTGGCCAGGTTCTGCACCGCGAGCCGGACGGCGGCAGTCGCCTGATCGAGCTGGTCGAGGGCTTTCTGCAAGGTTTGGTCCATCACGCGATCCCTTTCGACTTGGCTGCGGCCGGTTTCTTTGGAGCGGCTGGTTTCTTCGCGGCAGCGGGCTTCGCAGGCTCGACCGAGGCAATCATCACCGCCGGCTTGCCGGCGAAGGCGGGATGCACGACCTTGCCGCCATCGGTCAGCATCGTCGCCTTGACCAGATCGTCGTCGCGGTTGATGGCGAGCGTCCTGGTGGTCTTGTCGACAAGCGTTTCGAGGAAGGCGAACAGGTTGCGGGCATAAAGCAGCGAGGCGGAAGCAGCGACGCGGCCCGGCACGTTGAGATGGCCAACGATCTTGACGTTGTTGGCGGTGGTCACGACCTGACCCGGCACCGCGCCCTCGACATTGCCGCCGCGCTCGACCGCGAGGTCGACCAGCACCGAACCCGGCTTCATCGAGGCGACCATGGCCGCCGAAACCAGCTTCGGCGCCGGACGGCCGGGGATCAGTGCCGTGGTGATGACGATGTCCTGCTTGGCGATGTGCTCGGCGGTCAGTGCAGCCTGCTTGGCCTGGTATTCCTTCGACATTTCCTTGGCGTAGCCGCCAGCCGTCTCGGCTGCCTTGAATTCCTCGTCCTCGACGGCGAGGAACTTTGCGCCGAGCGAAGCGACCTGTTCCTTGGCGGCGGGGCGCACATCGGTGGCGGTGACGACAGCGCCAAGCCGCCTTGCCGTGGCGATGGCCTGCAGGCCGGCGACGCCGACACCCATGATGAAGACCTTTGCCGCCGGCACGGTGCCGGCTGCGGTCATCATCATCGGCAGTGCCCGGTCATATTCGGAAGCGCCGTCGATCACCGCCTGGTAGCCGGCGAGATTGGCCTGCGAGGACAGGACGTCCATCGACTGGGCACGGGTGATGCGCGGCATGAATTCCATCGAGAAGGCGGTGACACCGGCCTTGGCAAGTGCGGCGACAGCAGCATCGTTGCCGTAGGGATCCATGATGGCGATCACGGTGGTGCCTGATTTATAGCCCTTGAGCTCCGCTTCGCCTGGCCGGCGCACTTTCAGCACCACATCGGCCTTGGCGGCATCGCCGGCCTTGCCGATCGTGGCGCCCGCCTTGGCGAACTCCTCGTCGGGAATGCGTGACCTGGTGCCGGCGCCGGTTTCGACAACCACGTCGAGACCGAGCGCCGCCAGCCGCTTCACCGTGTCGGGCGATGCCGCAACGCGCGGCTCGTTGGCGTCGAGCTCACGAGGGATGAAAACCGTCTGTCCCACCGCATGATCCTTTCGGTTGGAACCTGTTTCCGCAAGACGTCAGCCGGATGTCCGGCGACCTCTCCGGCAAAGGGTCTGAAAAGCCTGTTGAAGAGTGAGGGCGTCCGACGAAACATCTTCGCCGGGCATGGATGTCCACGCGAAATTCTCAAAATACTGTTCGTAAAAATTCACGCGAACCTGAGCTCGCCGACCGGTATGCAACCTCAATGATTTCTATCACGTGACGCGCATGTTCTGGCGAGGCGACCGTGTCGCCGCCCGTCAATATCACATCGACCAGTTGCATGATGTCTGCAAACACATGCTGTTCCGGGATCTCACGGTGAACGCCCACAATGTTTGGAAGTATCCATTCATTCCCGCCAAAGCCAGGCCTGCTACCTTTGTCGGGCGCCAGGATAGCCGTGTTGCGCCCCTCATAGTCATAGAACTCGCCATTTAGCGTAAGGCCCGCGATGGTGCCCTTGGTGCCGAAATATGTGCCGCTAAAGTCGAGGGAATTGCGGATTCCCCCCGCTGCCGTGCCGTACACCACCGCAAGAAGACTCTCTCCAAAGTCAAGCAGCATCAGCGTGTTGTCGTCGGCTTCTGTCGGAATAAGCTTTCCATTGAAATTGCGGTTTGAAACACGGACTCCCGACAGTGCAGTCACTGCCTTTGCAGGTCCCAGGATTCCTGTCAGCCCGTGAAGCGCATATACCGTCATATCATAGAGCGGGCCTCCGCCGGGCTTTCGATAATACCATGTCGGATCGATTGGAGTTCGCCCTGGGCCGAAGTCCCGCTCCGGTTCGGCCTCGTGGTAGGCGTCGAACGCAGCCCCACAGATCGCCCAAGCGACATCGCCAATTGTACCATCCCGGATCATTTCCTTTGTCCTGATGTTGTGAGGACGGAGCATCTCACCCGGTGAAGAGACCATTCGCAGATTTCGTTGCCTTGCCAGATCGATTAGTTCAGTTGCTTCCGCGGCAGTGACGGTCATTGTTTTGTTGAAGTGGACATGCTTGCCCGCAAGCAGGGCCTTCTTGCCCTGCTCATAGTGGAGGCCAATGGGAGTCGCGATTGTAATCGCGTCGACATCCGATCGAGCCAGGAACTCTTCGTACGAGGTAAATGCCTGGGTGATCCCATACTGGTGTGCAGCTGTCTCGACGCGGTCCACCACGGGATCGCACAATGCCGTCAGCAGAACCCTGTCACGAATGTCATCTTGCACAAGATGGGGGATCAACCCCCGGATACTTACTGTTCCGACGCCCACAACGCCGAACTTCAACGGCTTGACCATCTCAGACCCGTCCCCGCTGCCCTGTTGCGATTTGAAAATTGCCGGAGCGCGGTTCCTAAAGCAGCGTCCGGCCACCATTCACTGCGAACTTCTGGCCAGTGATAAAACTTGCTTTCGGCGATGCCAGAAAGGCGACCATGTTGGCTATGTCCTCGGGGGTGCCAAAATGGCCAAGGGGCGTGCGGTCGAGGTACCAGTTGCGACTGGCCTCTGGTACTTCGGCATGGCGTTCTACCGGGATCCAGCCCGGCGCGACGAGGTTCACCGTAATTCCCTCCGGGGCGAGCTCATTGGCCCAGGAACGCGTCATCGACAGCATTGCTCCCTTTGCCGATGCATAGTTGCCGAAATTCGGGTTACCAAGCTCGGCGATCTCAGAGCCGATGTTGATGACCCGGCCGGACTTGCGGGCGCGCCAGTCCGGCAGCACAAGCTGGAGCAGTTCAAGCGGCGCCTTTACGAAGAACTCGAGCTGGTCGAGATACGTCCGCCATGACTGTTCCATCAGCGGCATTTCCGGCTGTGGTCCCGTGGCGTTGTTCACGATGAGATCGACCGGTCCGAGAGCGTCGCGTATCTGATCCAGACCGACACGCAGCTGGTCTTTGTCAACGACGCTGAACCGCGCTGCAAAAGCCTTGCCTCCATCCGCCTCGATCGTGCGCACCACCTGCGAGGCGCTTTTTTCGTCGCTGGCATAGTTGACCGCCACAGCCCAGCCATCTGCCGCCATGCTGCGGGCCATGACGGCACCCAGTCCACGCGATGCGCCGGTTATCAAAGCTACGTTCATGATGTGGGTTCCATCAAAGAAGTTTCAGTGTCTTGGCGGGTGGAAATGTCGAATGCGGATCGGAGAGATCGAGCCCCCTCCTGCAGAAAGGTCTGGTCGCTCGACAGCAGGAAGAGGCTGGACCCCAGTGCCAGCCAGCCAGGAAGTTCAGCAAGATCCGAGACGAACATGCCCGTGCGCATCCCGGCTTCGGCGGCCTTCCGGCAGATTTCATCGACCGCTTCCACCACCTGTGGATCTTTGGGAGAAGTAGCCCCCATCGAAATGGTGAGATCAACGCGGCCGATGAACAGACAGTCCAGGCGTTCGACGCGGATGACGTCAGACAGATTGTCGAGAGCTTCCCGGTCCTCGATCTGGGCGATTACGACTGTGTCCTCGGTCGACCGCTCCCGGTGTTCAGCCATCGGTTTGGTTGTGTAGCCTGCCGCACGCGTTGACCCTGCGTAGCCGCGGCCGCCAGGACCGAACAGGGCGCCCCGCACCAGCCGGTCAGCCTCTTCACCACTGCGGATGTGCGGCGCGACAACCCCCACGGCACCCAGATCAAGGCAGTTCAGCAGGCTGTCGGCCGATGCCGTGCCGGGACGGACAAGAACTGGCATACCAAGCGCACGGGCAGCGAAGATCGACCCGTCCAGGTCGCCACGATCGAACGGTGCGTGCTCGGCATCGAGACACAGGACATCCAGTGTCGAGCTCGAAAGGACTTCAACGACAGTGCGGCTGGGCGTCTTGATCCAGGTGCCGATGAGCGGCGCGCCAGAACGCAGTCGCGAGCGAAACGAAGGGGCAGGATGCGTGGTCATTGGCTCCCCCGGAGGAAGTCACGGTTGACGACGGTGTTGGGCATTCGTCCTGCAAGCACGTCAAGAACGGACTGTGTTGCCGACCCAGTCATGCGCGCTATGGACTCATGGCTGATGCCACCCATATGCGCTGCACAGACCAGATTGGGGACATCGCGAAGGGTATCGGCGCCCGGTGGCTCCGTTTCGAAAACGTCGAGACACGCGCCGCCCAGCCTTCCCTCCCGCAGAGCCTCGAAAAGCGCCTTTTGATCGACTACGGGGCCGCGGGATGTATTCACCAGAATGGCCGTGGGCTTCATCCGGGCAATTGCGCTGGCATCGATGAGGTGATTGGTCTCCGCGATGAGGGGAACATGGAGGCTGACGATATCTGAACGGCTCAGAAGCTCTTCGAAACTGGCAACCTTTTCGGCGTCGGCAAGTGCATCGACCTGAGCATCGAAAAAGCAGATGGTGACCCCAAAACCGGCAAGTCTGCGCGCCACTGCGCGCCCGATGGTACCTGCGCCAACAAGTCCAACGGTTTTGCCCGGCAGTTCGCCGGGCGTCAGTGGACCTACGCGCTCCCAGCGGCCGGCCTTGACCGAGTTGTCCTGCTGGGGAATCTTGCGTACGGCCGAAAGGATGAGCGCCAGCGTGTGGTCTGCCACGGTCTCGGCGTTCATGCCCGGGGTGATTGCGATCGCAATTCCCAATTCATCAGCCATGGCGCGATCGATCGAATCGAAGCCGACGCCGACGCGCGCAATTATCCGCAAATCTGGAAGCGCACGAAGGACGTCCGCCGTAAACGGATCGGTGCTGACGATCGCAGCGGCACAACCTGCCGCCAGATGCGTCAATTCGTCGGGCGTCCGGACGCCAAGCTTCGGCGCGAGCACCAGTTCATGGCCGGCATCCAGGAGGCGTCTGCCTGTGGTCGCGCCGTTGCGATCGAAGCCCGGCCAGCTGATGAAGATACGCACCAGATTACCCCTTCACTCGTCTACGCTTCGGTAGGAGATGTCGACGCGCTGACCGAGGCTGGCGGCCCTGATCGCTGCATCGATGATTTCGGAGCAGTAGTACCCATCGCGGAACGTTGCTCCGATCGGAGCAACCTCATGCAACCCAGCAATCGCACCCAGAATGTGAACGGCCTCATGGCTGAATGTGTCTACCCAACCAAGCGGATGGCCTGGCGGAAACCAGTTTGACTGGTAGGGATCAGCACTTCGCATGACCGGAATTGTCCGGAAGGCCTTGTCGCCTCCAGCAACACGCAGCTCATTGAGACGCTGCATCGAAAACGCTATCGACCCTTTTGAGCCGTCGACTTCGATCCTGCTTGTAACCAGATGACCGCCAGCGACCCGTGAGGCCTCGACGACGCCGAGCGCGCCGTTGTCATAGTCGAACAACGCTGCAAACTGGTCGTCCGTCTCGATCCGGGCGCCATCGCTTGCGGCGCCGACCTTTATTCGGGTAACGGCCTGCACGGTCGTTGGGTCAGCATTCATTAGGAAGCGTGAGAGATCAATGTGGTGCGCCCCGAGATCGCCGAGCGCTCCCGCACCTGCAGCCTGCCTGTCATCGCGCCAGCTTTTCTCGCGTTTTTCATCGAGAGACGAGGAGACAAGAAACTGCGACCGGTAGTGAAAGATTTCGCCGATCTCGCCGGACTGGATGATCTCACGTGCGAGCTGCAGCGCGGGAAAAAAGCGATAGTTGTAAGCACACATATGCTTAACGCCTGATTTGTGAGCTGCATCCCACATCGCAAAGGCGTCATCTGCAGTGGGGCCAAGCGGCTTCTCGCAAAACACGTGCTTGCCGGCTCGAGCTGCGGCGATTGTCGGCTCGACATGCAGCGCATTTGGACCTGAATTGTCGAACAGATGGATCCTGTCGTCGGCCACGATGTCGCGCCAGTCCGTGACACCCTGTTCCCATCCCAGCCGATTTCTGGCTGCTTCGAGTTTTTGCGCATCGCGGCCGTAGAGCGACACCAGCCTTGGGCGAGGCACGGCCTCCGGAGCGACGAGAGACACATCGCGGTAGCCAAGCGTATGTGACTTGCCCATGAAGGCGTAGCCGACCATGCCAATGCCAATTTCGTTCGATCCGGCCATTCCGAGGTCCCGTTTCTGCACTTTCGTCCGCTGCCAACCGATCCTGTCAAGCGTGTGACCTTAAAATATGAATAGCTATGCAAAGTCAAGCCGGAACCTGAAATGCATGCAGGATTTGCCGTTATCGGCGTGCCGGCTGCAATGAATTGGGCAGTTCACGAGGTCACGCCAGATAGAAACGAGTGTTTCGGCGGAACTGGCAGATGTCCGGGCTAGCGTGCGGTTGATTTTCGCTCGCAAAGCGTTCCGGGAACGAGGCGCAACTTGCCGCCGCCGGCAGTGCCCTCCTGCCAGCGTTGCTTGAGCGCGGCGATGGCTGCGTCAACCATTTCCGCTCCATTCTGGCGGACCGTGGTCAATGAATAGGACGGCCAGCTCGAAAATGTCGCATCGTCAAAGCCGGCAATCATGACGTCTTCGGGAATGCGCAGGCCGTACTCGACGCGGGCGCATTCCATTGCCCCAATGGCAGTCAGGTCGTTTGCGCAGAACACCGCGTCCGGCGGGCTCTCTCCCGCAAACAGGGTACGAGCGGCTTCATAGCCGCCCTCGTAGTGGAAATTGCCTTTTACGATCTCGACATGCTCGACGCCGAGCTCTTTCAGGCGCCCAACAAATCCCTGCTCGCGATCGGTATTGGCCAGCGTTTCGTTACCGGCGATGTAGGCGAATCGCGTTCCGCCCTTCTGGAACAGGAGATTTGCAATCAGCCTGCCGCCTTCGACATTGTCGCAGCAAACGGCAGAAACCCACTTGTTCTGCTGCCGGCCGTTGAGCAGGACGATGGGAATACGCATCTGTGCGCATTCGTCCGCGGCGTCTTTGGACATGATGGACAGCGCCGATATGATGCCGTCGACGCGATAGCGCATGATCAGGGGAATGGCGGCGTCGAAGTACTCGTTATGATCGACGAAGAACACCAGAACCTGGTAGCCCTGCGCCTGAAACTGGCGGGTGAACTGCTCGAAGATGTTGGCGTAGTAGGGATTGTACATTCCGCCAATGACGATGGCGATCAACTGCGAGCGATGCGTTACCAGGATGCGCGGAAGGATGCTTGGCTGGTAGCCAAGTTCACGCGCTGCCGCGATCACTTTTTCGCGCGTCTTCTTGCTGACGCTGGCTCCGGGGGTAAAGGCACGCGATACCGCCGACTGCGACACTCCGGCCAGACGTGCCACGTCGATCGAAGACGGCTGCTGCCTGCCGCGGCCATCCGGACCTCCAGCTGCGTCTAGCAACGTCGGCTGCTTGCTGCCGTTTTCACCGTCCTGCCGCACACCAGACTCCGCCCCTGAATTGCAATGCACAAGGCGGCAGGTTAGCGACAAAGAACGACATCGACAATGTCACGTTTGCAGTTCTGGATACAATGAGCGAGACGAAGACACGTCAAATTGTCATCGTGCGCCCTCCACCACCCGTTCCACCAGATCGAAGGCCCTCAGGCCATCCTCGAGGTTGCACAGGGGTTCGCCGCCGCATCGCAAAATATCCGCGAGATGGTCGACTTCGGCCTGGTAGGCATCGCAATAGCGCTCCTGGAAGCCGGCATCGCGACGGTCCAGAAATGTGCCTTGTGCCGAATCCTGGCGAACGCAGCTGATCCGGGGATCATCGCAAACGAGACGGCCGCCAGACCCGAAGACCTCAAGCCGCTGCTCGAAACCATGGACGGCCCTGCGGGTCGCCGAGATATGGCCCACGGGACCATCATCCCATTCCAGTTGCAGCGACGCGGTGTCGTGGTCCCCGATCTCGGCGAGGCCGGCATCGACGTTCCTGTCGAGGCGGGCGTGAACGCGGTCAGGCTGGCGTCCCACCAGCCAGAGGAGTTCGTCAAGATCATGAACCACCATATCAGCGATGATGCCGCCCTGATGCGCCGTGACGTTTCGATCCGGCAGTGAGACGTCGCGGCTCAGCTGCAGGATATGTTCGATCTTGCCGATGCCGCCGGCCGCTATCCGGTTGCGGACTTCACGCCGCATTGGATCGAAGCGCCTGTGAAATCCGAGTATAACCGGAAGGCCGGATCTGCTCACAAGGTCAATTGCCGCCTCGATGGAGCGGCGATCACGGGCGACGGGCTTTTCACACAGCGCAGGCAGACCGAGACTGACGGCCATCGCCAGATAGTTGACATGCGTGTCTGTCGGTGAAGCTATGACGATAGCGTCAGGCGCCACCGCCCCGGCGGCCTCGCCCAGCGTGGGAAAACAGGATACGCCCCAATCCGACGGCAGACTGCTCGGAGCAAGGGGGTCGACGAAGCCCGCAAGCGCCAGAGACGGGTTGCGGTGAACCGAGCGAGCATGGACGGCAGCTATTCTTCCTGTTCCCACAATGACGATCCGGTACTTGCGCATAGGTCACTTTTTGATTGATTTTCAAGGGGCAGGCATGTAGCACAGGGATAGATGAATAGCTATGCATTTGTGGGTTTGTCGAGATGCGACCTAAACGCCTGAAGTTCTACGCGATCACCCACGACATCCTCGGCGACGTGTTCTGGGATGTCTTTCGCAAGGGGCTTATGGACGCCGCGGAGCGCTATGATGTCGACGTCGAGCACCTGAGACCAGGGAAATTCTCGCCCGAAATCCAGGCGGGGCTTATCGAGGGAGCCATGCATGCGCAACCGGATGGCATCATCTCCACCATTCCTCGTGTGGAGACGGTCGACGCGCCGCTTCGAGCCGTCATCCAGCGTGGCATACCGGTCATAGCAATCAACGCCAGGGACCCACGGCCGCAAGGCGAGCGCATTCCCTATCTGTTTTACATTGGCGGCGACGATACCAACGCCGGACGCCTGGCTGGCAACTATCTGATCGGAAAACTCTCGCCGAAAAGCGGCATGTGCGTGGATCATTACCTGCACGACCACATCTGCCATTCCGATCGCTATCAGGGTTTCGAACAGGCTTTCGGGGCAAGGGGCTTGAGGTCAGACCGACTGCGTGTGCCTGGCGGCGATGCGCAAGCCTGTGCGCGGGCAGTTGCGGAATATCTGACTGAAAACACCGGCGTTGACGCCGTGCTCACACTCGGGCCTCCAGGAGCACAGGCGGTTATTGACGCCCGTAAACTGGTCCCCCACGCACGTCAGTGGGCCCACATGACGTTCGATGTTGCACAGCCGCAGATCGATGGCATCCGATCCGGCGACATTGTCGGCACGATCGACAGCCAGCAATATCTGCAGGGTTATCTGTCGGTGCAGCAGATGTGGCTGCATGTGGCGCAGGGCTTCACGATGGCTGACGACATCTACACGGGCCCGGCCATTGTCGACGCTTCCAATGTTGATGCCGCGGAAGACGGCGTGAGGCGGGGTATCCGCTGAACCGGCCTTCCGCAGATTCGCTCGAAATTGCCGGCGCACGTCCGATCCCATCGCACAGCTTCGGTCAGATCCGGCTGACCGGCTCGCGCAAACCGGTTGCCCCCGGCCTGAAGATGAACAGGTTGCCGGCCTCGATCTGGGCTCGTCTCTGTTCATCGTCGAGCAGCCGTTTGGCTGTTGTCACCGCGAGATGGTCGAGATCGGGCCCGCAGAACGCGCAGGATGTTACCTGCGTGGCTGGCAGGAGCAGCTCGTCTGCAAGCCGCCCCTGCCCCTGGTAGACGGCGATCCGCCCGCCGCCGAACTTGGCGTTCCAGATGTTGCCCTCCCTGTCGGCGACCGCGCCGTCCGGTATCGATGCCAGTGCGGTATCGTCGGCAAAAACCTGTCGTCCGGCAAGCTCTCCGCTGTACGGATCGAGATGGTAACGCCAGATCACCTTCATATGGCTGTCGGTAAAAATGACCTCGTCATCGGGAAGGAAGACCAGGGCGTTGGGAACGTGGATTCCAGAGAGCAACCGGCTGATCTGGCCGGCGGGCGAGACCCGGTAGAGGCTGCCTTCGGGCCGACGGCCCAGGGTCGACATCGACCCGATCCAGAAATTGCCTGCAGGGTCCGCCTTGCCTTCGTTCAGCCGGTTTGTCGACATGCCTATTTCAGGGTGCAGAAGGTACTCGTACTGCCCGCTGGCAGGACTGAAGCGGAAGAGCCCGGTCTGCGCCGCGACCAGGATTTCATCGGCGCCGAGCAGCGCCAGGCCACCGCCCAGTGCCGGCAGCGGCCAGGAGCGCGTAGCACGAGACAGCCAGTCAAGCTCGAAAAGGGTACAGCGCATGATATCCACCCAGTAGAGACGGTTCTGGCGGTGGTCCCACAACGGACACTCGCCAAGCTCCATCTGTAGCGGCAACACTTCGATCAGCTGGGACATCGGCTCGCTCCAGTCAGACCAGCGTCTTCTGCTTCGCGCGACCTGTCTCATAGCGCCTGCGCGCCTCGCGGACCCGTTCCAGGCCGGAAACTTCGGCGACACCGACCTCCCACCACAGGCCGGCCCCGATCGAACTGCCCCGTTTCTCGGCCTTCACCACGATCACGGCGGGACCGTCGACTGCCCTGGCCTGAGCGAGGGCTTCGGCAAGGCCGTCTGGATCGGAAGCGGAAAACACCGCGCAGCCCATCGATCGCGCGTTCGCCGCGTAGTCAACGTCGAGATAGTCGCCGTCGGGCTGGCGCCCCTCGGCCGAGCGGCGACGGAACTCGTTGCCGAAATTGTCTGCGCCGGTGCTGGCCTGCTGAAGCGCCCTGATGCACTGGAATCCCCAGTTCTCGATGACCACGGTGATCAGGCGGGCACCTTCCTGAACCGCTGTCACCAGTTCGGTCGGCCCCATCAGGTAGGTGCCATCTCCGATGACGACGAAGACGGTCCCCCTGTTTTCCCGTGCGATGGCAACACCCAGCCCGGCCGGTATTTCGTGACCCATGCACGAAAAGCCGAATTCGATGAAGCACTCGCTGCCGGCAGAATTGTCCCAGGCCTTCATGATCTCGCCCGGCGGCGTGCCGGCGGCGGCAATCACCACATCGCCCTTGACGGCCGCATGGTTGACCATGGCAATGATCGTTCCCTGCTTGAGGGGCGCTCCCTGCTCGTGCGAGATGGAAGCGCGATAGTCTTCCAGCCATGTATCGACTGCGCCACGAACCTCGTTTCGGAAGCTGTGGGATGTTGCGTAACCCCTGGCCTCCAGCGCCTCGCCAAGCGCTGCAAGGGCGAGTTTGGCATCAGCAACAACCGGCTCTGCACCGAGCTTGTAGGCATCCTGAGCGTTGACGTTGAGCGAGAGGTAGCGGGTCTCGCTGTTGAAATGCGACCGGGATGCCGTGGCAAAATCCGTGAGGCGCGTGCCTATTGCAATCACCAGATCGGCCTTTTCACCAACCCGCGCGGCTGCCCCCGTTCCCGTCGTGCCGCCGCCTCCCAGAAGCAGCGATGCACCCTGCGAAACGCCCTTGCCCGCGAAGGTCTCCATGACAGGGATGCCGAAGCGGTTGCAGAAGGCCACAAGCTCGGCTTCGGCCGCGGCATATCGGACTCCCCCGCCGGCAATGATCAGAGGTCGGCTGGACTGCGCGATCATATCGGCTGCACGTGCAATCTCGTCTGCATTCGGGCTTGCCCGGCGAATGCGCCATACCCGCCTGTCGAAAAAACCTGCCGGACAGGAAAATGCCTCGCCTTGAACATCCTGCGGAAGTGAGATGGTAACGGCGCCCGTATTCGCCTGGTCGACAAGGATGCGCATGGCCTCCGGCAACGCCGTCAGCAGCTGTTCGGGGCGCGAGATCCGGTCGAAGAAGCGGGACAGCGGCCGGAATGCATCGTTGACCGACAGATCGGCTTCGAGTGGATGTTCGAGAAGCTGAAGGACCGTCCCGGGCCTGCGGTGCGCGAAGATGTCTGAAGGGAGCAGCAGCACCGGAATCCGATTGATCGTAGCTGTCGCCGCCCCTGTGAGCATGTTGGTTGAGCCCGGACCGATCGAGGCGGAGCAAGCAAGCGTGGCGCGTCTGTTTTTTGCCTTGGCATAGCCCATGGCGGCGTGAACCATCGATTGCTCGTTCTTCGCCTGGTAGAAGGGCAGATCGTCGCCATACTCCTCGAGAGCCTCACCCATGCCGGCGACGTTGCCGTGCCCGAAGATCCCGAACATGCCGCCAATCAGACGTTCCTGCAGCCCGTCATAGTCTGAATATTGCGCCTTGAGGAAACGGACGACCGCCTGCGCAGCGGTAAGTGAGACTGTGTGAGCCATTTTCTGTGTTCCTGAATCTTGACTAGCTATGCATTTTGGGTTCTGAGTGAGGCTGTGCTGTCGCTCCGGCGAGCCATATGACCGCTTCTAAGGCAAAAAACGATGCAAGAGAAGATGAAAATTGAAATGCTATGCAAAGCGATTCCATGAAGCGCTTCGACGGCAAGGTCGTGATGGTCACCGGCGCATCGACAGGCATCGGGCTGGAGACCATACGCAGGATTCAGCGTGAGGGCGGCCAGGTAGCCGCTGCGCACAGGCGTGACCCCTCATCGGTAGATGTGGACGGCGCTTTTTCGGTCTACCTCGACGTCACATCATCCGAGGCGTGGGAGAAGGCTGTCGCCACAGTCGTCGAGCGGTTCGGCCATCTGGACGTTCTGGTGAACAACGCGGGGGCGCGAGCGAGTGGAGGCGTCGAGGAGACGAGTCTCGAACTCTGGCATGACATGATCGACACCAATCTGACGAGCGTCTTCCTTGGTTGCCGCGCAGCGGTTCCCCGGTTGAGAGCCGCAGGAGGTGGCGCCATCGTCAATGTCGGTTCGATCACCGGCATTCGCGGTACCGAGAACATGATCGCCTACAGCGCGTCGAAGAGCGGGATAACCACCCTGACGGCGTCGCTGGCGCTTGACCTGGCACGCGACAGGATCCGGGTAAACGCGGTCTGTCCGGCGGCCATCGGCACGCGCATGGTGACGTCCTGGCTGGGAGCGGCGCAGGATCCGGATGCGGCCACCCAGTTGGTCGTGTCGAAACATCCTATCGGCCGGGTCGGCAGGCCCGAGGAAGTGGCCTCGGTCGTCGCCTTCCTCGCAAGCGACGACGCGAGCTTCATGACCGGCCTCGCCATCCCCGTCGATGGCGGGCGCTCCATCCGATGAACTTCAGAACAGTTCCAGGAGATAGAACGTGAAAAGCTTGAAATTCGGCATTGTAGGATCCGGCTACATGGCCAAGACCCACAGCCTGGCACTGCGGAACATCGAAGGCTTCCTGTGGCCGAACATGCCGCGGATCGAGATGGTTCGCCTAGCCGACATCGACGCACGTCTTGCGGAGGAGAGTGCACGCCGGTGGGGGTGGGCAGAGGCAACGACAGACTGGAAGCAGATTACCCGCGCCGACGACATAGACGTCGTGGTCATCATTACGCCCAATGACAGCCATGAGGAGATCGCCAGCGACGCCTTCGCCAATGGAAAACATGTCTTCTGTGAAAAGCCACTGGCCAGCTCGGCTGCCTCGGCAAAACGGATGGCAGAGGCTGCCAGTCGGTCTGGCAAGGTCAACATGGTGAATTTCGTCTACCGCTGCTGGCCGGCGGTGCAATTTGCCAGGAAGCTGGTGGAGAGCGGCGAACTCGGTGAATTGCATCACTTCGAAGGACACTTCTTCCAGGACTATGCCAACGCCCCGGACCTACCCTACGCTTGGCGGTTCGACAGCGCCCGGGCAGGCGCCGGCGCTGGCGGTGATCTCGGATCCCACATTTCCGACATTGCGGTGGCGCTGGTGGGTCCCATTGCCCGCGTTGCGGCATCCTCGCGAACCTATTTTCCGCTGCGGGCTGAAGGAGCGGCCATGCGGAATGTCACTGTCGACGACATGATGACCACGCTGGTGGAATTCAGGTCGGGGGCAACAGGGTCGATTCATTCATGCTGGGCCGCAACCGGGCACAAGAGCGACCTCGCCTTCACGCTGATCGGCTCCAAGGGAGCGCTGTCGTTCAGTTGGGAGCGCAACAACGAAATCCATCTCTACACCGAGGCCGAGCAGAAGGATCGCAACGGCTTCCGCCGTATCATGATCGGCGGCATCCATCCCGAAGCCGAGCCTTTCTGGTACGCACAGGGACAGGGGCTGGGCTATGGCGAAGCATTCGTGATCACGGCCCGACGCCTTATTGAGGCAATCCAGAAGAACGACACTTCAGCTTCGCCGAGTTTTGCCGAAGCGGCCCATATCAACGCGGTCATAGAAGCGACCGTGAAAGCCGCCGCAACGCGGCAGTGGCAGGAGGTGGAGGGTTGATGGCCCTCGCCTCTCCTGGACGGTTCGGCGCGGCGCTTTCCAGGCAAAGGTCGTGGGGTTCAGGAGAGCTTAATCGCAAGGCCCGACCTCATGGACTCTTCAGCTGCCTCGGCAATCTCGAGCGCTCTCAGACCGTCTGCGGCACCAGGCGACATGGCGCCTCCTTCCTCCAGGCGGTTCACGAAATAGTCGAGCTCTCGCCGATAGGCGTCTGCGTAGCGTTCAAGAAAGAAGGGCTGCGGCTTGTCGGATGATCCGCCGTCGGCGTTCCAGGCAGTGACCGGGGTAGACAAAAGATTGCCGAGCTGGAGCATACCGCCCGCTCCATGAATCTCCGCGCGCTGATCATAGCCATAGGCAGATCGCCAGGAATTGTTGATCGAAACGAGCGTCCCCGAAGGCATCGTCAGCGTAACCATGACGGTGTCGACATGTCCGGCCGCGGCGATCCGCGGGTCCGTGCGCGCCGCACCGACGGCATAGACACTATCCGGTTCCTCGCCGGTCAGCCATCGCGCCATGTCAATGTCATGAATGGTGGTTTCGCGAAGGATGCCGCCTGAAGCCACGATGTAGTCGATCGGCGGCGGATCGGGATCGCGGCTGGTGAGCAGCACCAGTTCCGGGGCTCCTGCCTTGCCCTCGCGCAGTCGCGAGGCCAGCGACGCGAAGCCCGGGTCGAAGCGTCGGTTGAACGCCAGCAGGAACGGTGTGCCCGCCGCCTCGACCGCGGCAACCAGCGAACGAACGGTGTCGAGATCACGCGCCAGTGGCTTCTCGCAGAAGACGGCCTTGCCGCGAGCCAACGCCTGGTCAATCAATTCGGAGTGCGTAGAGGCGGCGCTGGCAATGACGATAGCGTCGACGGCAGGATCGTCGAACACGTCGGTTGCCGAGCGCACGCGCGACTGAAATGTTTCCGCGAGGGCGCGGGCACCTTCGATATTCGGATCAACGATTGCGGCGAGCACCGCACGAGGATGCGTGGCAATGTTGGCGGCGTGAATCGAGCCCATCCGTCCGGCGCCGAAAAGTGCCAGTTGCAGCCGCTTAGGTCCTGGCATGTGTTCCCCTTGTTTCCGACGCCTTACTTGATGATGCCAATCTTCTCGCGATCGATCGTTATGGCGACTGCAATGACGATGACCACGCCGAAAACGATGTTCTGGTAGGCGGGATTGAGCCCGACGATGACCGTGCCGATTCGCACCAGCCCGGCGATGAGTCCACCAACCAGGGCGCAGGCAATGCCCCCTATGCCTCCCGAAATGGCAGTGCCGCCAACCACCACGCCAACGATCGCCGGAAGGAGGTAGTTGTTCGCCATTGCAGGCGAGCTGTATCCGGTCTGCCCGAGCAGGAGCAGGCCGGCGACAGATGCACAGATCGCTGAAATAGCGAAAGCCAGCACCTTTACGCGCAGGGTTTTGACGCCCGACAGGAGGGCCGCTCGTTCTGAAGCACCGACTGCAAAGATCTCGCGGCCAAGACGGGTAAACCGGAACAGCGCGCTGAGGATGGCGGCCGAGATGAGTACAACAATCACCCCGTTCGGCAATCCGGCCGTGCGGCTCCCGAAGAACGAGATGATGGCCGATGGTTGCGACAACGGGGCAGCGGTAGCGTTCGAGATGAAGTGGGTGATCCCGTAGAGCATCCCCAGCGATCCGAAGCTTACGACAAACGACGGAATCTGGGCCCGGTGGTGAACATAACCCTGTAGCGCGCCGACGAGGCCGGCAAGCCCGAGCACCGCGACAAAAGCGAATTCCCCCAGGGTCGGATTGAGTATGACGAAGGCGACCGCTGCAAACGAAGCCATGGTCGCGACTGACAGGTCGATACCGCCGAGCAGGATGACGACAGCACTGCCCATGACCAGCATGAGCAGCGGCGCGGCGTCTGTTGTCAGTCCGGCAAGTGCCCGCAGCGACAGGAGTTTGGGCTGGACCCACGCGATGGTGGAGAACAGTCCGGCAAGCGCGATCGCCGGAACAGCGATTGATCTGAGCTTGCGGGCAATTTCAATTCGCCTGATGGATGCGTTCTGTTCGCCAATCTGGCCAGCGCGAATTTCTGGGCTGTCTCCACTCATACCATCGCCTCGACAATTTGTTCGGGTCTTGGCTTGTGCAGGCAAAGGTCTTCAAATTTGGCCGACACTTCGCCATCACGCATGACGATCACGGTGTCCGCCATACCCAGCGTTTCCTCGAGAGTTTCCGAGACGAAGACAACCGCCAGCCCCTGGCGGGCGAGTTCCCTCATGACGCCGAAGAGATCGGCCTTGGCGCCAGGATCAAGGCCACGCGTCGGGTGGTCGAGGATGAGCACCTGGAGACGATCCGACATCAGCCATTTGGCGAGAGAAACCTTCTGCTGGTTGCCCCCGCTCAACCGCTCGACATATTCGACGGGTGAAGGCGTCTTGACCTTGAGCCTGTTGATCCAGGAAAGCGCCCGCGCCGTTTCCTTTTTCCGGTTGATCAGGCCGATCCGTCCCATCTGCGGGCCGAAGGTGAGAACGATGTTTTCCAGGACGGTGCGTCCGACTATGACACCCTCAAGTTTCCGCTCGGCAGGAACATACCCGATGCCGGCGCGAATCGCTGCATCGGGCATTGCGGATAGACCCAGTTCTTGACCAGCGACCTTGACGCTGCCAACCACGCCGTCCTCGGCGCCGAAGATGGCACGACAGAAGGTTTCGGCACCCGAGCCTGCCACACCGGTGACGGCCACGATCTCGCCTGACCTGACCGAGAGAGATACGTCGCGAAACCTGCCCGGCGCGGTGAGACCGTCGACCACCAGCCGCGGCTCGAACGCCTCGACTGGCTCGCGACCGCTCTCCTGATAGTAGTCGTCGGAGCGTCGGGAGCCGACCATCAGATGGTAGAGCTCCTCGTGGCTCGTGGTGTCCTGCGTTCTTTCCGCGACATTCTCGCCATTGACCATGACGTGAACGCGGTCGGAGATTTCCAGGACCTCTTCCATCCGGTGAGACACAAAAACGACCGATGCGCGCGCCCGTAGTCGCCTGATCTGGCGAAACAGATCTTCGACCTCCGATGGGCTGAGCAGCGACGTTGGTTCGTCAAACAGGATGACAAGCGGCTGATCTATTAGTTCCTCGATTGCAAGCACCTTGGCGAACTCGACCATCTGCCGGTCCGGAAAGCTCAGCGTGTCGACCTTGATGTCAGGAGGGATATCGCACTCAAGCTTTGCGAGCTGTCGGGCAGCTTCCCGATTGAGACCTCTCCAGTTGTAGATACCGAAGCGACGGTGCGGGGACGGCTTGTCGAAAAAGATGTTCTCGGCAACCGTGAGATTGGGGATAAGCGACTGCTCCTGGTGGACCAGCCCGATCCCCATGCTCGCCGCAGCCAGCGGCGACCGGACCACGGTATCAACGCCACGCAGGCGGATCTTCCCTGTGCTCGGCTGCTCCATGCCTGAAAGGATTTTCAGAAGCGTCGACTTGCCGGAACCATTCTGGCCAATGAGGCCAAGAACCTCGTTCTGGCGCAACTCTACGCTCACATCGTGCAATGCCCGCACGCCCGGATAGGCCTTGCCAATGTTTGTTGCAGCGAGAACCGGGGTCATTTGACGATCCTCAGCCGGCCACGAAGGCTCCAGTTACCGACCACCAGGGCCGCGACGATGGTGAGGCCCTCAGCCACATGGCGCAGATAGGGGTCGACCCCAAGCTGGATCATGCCGTTGCGCAGAACCTCGAGAATGAACACCCCGATGATGGAATGGAGCACGCCGCCCGTGCCGCCACTGAGAAGCGTTCCGCCAATCACGGCGGCACTGACTGCCGGGAACAGGAAACCTTCACCGGCTGCAGGATTGCCGACCGCGAGCTGCGCGGAGATCATGACGCCGCCAACGCCGGACATGAGCCCCATAAGCACGAAAGCGAGGACCTTGTGAAAGCGGACATGCTGTCCTGACTGCCTCGTGGCCTTCTCGTCGCGGCCGATGGCGTAGGACATTCGCCCGAACTGGGTGTAGGTCTGGAGAAGCCAGCCAAATACCGCAACCGCGAGCGCCAGAAAAACCAGGGCGGAAACGCCAAGGCTCTTGTCCAGTGCCAGACGCGTCAGCCGTTCATCAAGAATTTGTGGCTGCCTACCCGGAAAGAGCAAGGTGGCGATACCCAGCCCGACAAACCAGGTTGCGAGTGTGACGATCAGGGACGGCAGCCGCAGAAATGTGTAGACGAGACCATTGACCAGGCCAAACGCTGAGCCAAGACAGGCACCCGCCAGAATGGCCCACCAGCCCAGATCGAAACCTGTCACAGAGTTGGCGATGAGCAGCGAGACCAGCATGCTCGATGCTGCCATGACGCCTTCGATCGACAGGTCGATGGAACCCTGGATCAGGATGAAGGAGAGGCCCACGACGAGGACAACCGGGATCGCGCTCGATTCAAGAACGACCTTCAGGTTGCTGGCTGACAGAAACTGCGCACTTGCCAGCGAGAAGACCAGGACGAGAACTGCAAGTGTGGCAACCGGGCCGAGTTCCTTGAGCGGAAATCGAAGCCTCGATACGACCTTTGGCTGGCCCGCTAGCCTCCCCGAACCTTTGTGCGGGGAGGCTTCGATGGCCGCGTTTTGCGTGAGTGTCATGACCGACCAGTTCCAGCTTACTTGTTGGCACCGGCGGGGATCTGACCGACCGAGGCCGCCCAGAAATTGGCCTTCACCTTGTCGTAGCTATAGTCGGCTGCAACGTGCTTGCCGTTGAGGATCGCCTCGACATTGTCTTTGTTGACCAGGGTCTGAGACAGGTAGAAATCGCGTTGCTCTTCTTTCAGTTTGGCAAGGTCGATGTCGCCGGTGATCACGCCAACGGCCAGTGCTGTGGCCGTCGCGCCTTGGACATAGCCATCTATGTACATCGTCGAGAGCATCTCACCCGACTTGATAAGCTGCATGACATCGCTTGATCCGTCGGAACCCGTGACGAGAACCTTGCCGGCAAGGCCCTGTTCCCGTAGCGCCGCTACTGCGCCGAGAGCCATGCCGTCATTGGCAGAGAAGATACCCTTGAGGTCGCTGCCGTATTTGGTAAGCCAGGCTCGCGTGATGCTCTGGCCCTGGGTCTGATCCCAGTTTCCGACCTGGACATCGAGGAGTTTCAGCCCCGGGCATTCGGCAACCGCCTTTTCGAGCCCGGCGAGCCGCTGCTTGGCCGGCGGATTGTCCGGTATGCCCTGAAGGGCAGCGATGTTGCCCTTCCCGTTGAGCGCCTTGCACAGTTCCATGCCGTTCCGATAGCCGGAATCGACGCCGTCGAACGAGATGTTGGCGACCCAGGCGTCCGGCGCCGTATCCCACGGATGGATCTCGTCGGGGCGATTCCAGAGATTGACGATTTTGGCGCCGGCATCTCGCGCCCGCTCCACAATCGCTTTGGTGAAGGCGTTGGACGCAGGGTCGACGGCGATCGCGCAACCCTCGCAGCCGGTCGCAAACACGGCCCCGAACTGCTCCAGCAGTTTCTGCCCGTTGAAGTCGCTGACGATAACATTGACGTCCTTGCCCTTCGATCCGGCGACCGCCTTTGCCCCCTCGATAAATGCTGCCCAGTACTCGCTGGACGCGCTCCCGACGCCGACATAGACGTTCCCAAGGTCTCTGGCGAACGAGGTAGATCCCGACAGCGACAGTACGCCTAAGCCGAGTGCAAGCTTTCTCATAAGATTCTTTAGCATGGCTTCCTCCCTGGTAAACCACCCGCCACGGACGGGCTGCGAACACCAAACGCCAATTTGCATAGCAATGCAACAGGAATCTTGCATTGCTATGCTGAGCAACCGCAATTTCCCCGCCAACGCATTGTAAATAAACGATATATCGTCGAATGTATCTTGCTTGATCGACCCAATCGCTGAATATCTGGAGGCTTTTGGGTGCGCGTTTTCGGAATAAAGTACCCTATTGCGCTCCTGCATGGCTGAAGGCATAGAGCCAATCAGCAGCGCCCTGGCCTCATGCCTTAATCGCCGAGCCAAGATGCGGGCCGCCAGGCGTCAACCAGCCTTAGAGCAACCAATTGTTTTCATTGCGCTTATCCGTCCAGACGAAACCCGTTAGGTAGAGTATCCGAACGCGCTCGGGAGCGGCGCATCCAAGGCGCTCGGTCAACACGAGAAGAGAACGGATTGCATTGCTATGCAAAACATGATTTATGGGAGGTGTCGCTCCGCAGAGATCGGGGCGACACATGATGCATAGCCCAAGGGATATCCAGTATGCTCGTCAAACTTGCCAATGCGCCCGTGTCTTGGGGGGTCGACTACGCCGACGATCCCAAAAACCCGGCTTGGCCGCGTGTGATGGATGAGATCAGCGCGGCCGGTTACGCTTACACCGAACTCGGTCCCTACGGCTACTATCCGACAGATCCGGGGGTTCTGCGGCCTGAGTTTGATCGCCGTAGCCTTACAGTGATTGCCGGATTTGTGTTCCAGGATCTGCATAGCCCGGAGAAGGCTGAATCAGTGCTGGATGTTGCCGACCGCACGGCGCGACTGCTTGCGGCGGCCGGCGGAAAGTACCTCGTCACGATCGACCACATCTCGCCGGAACGGATGAATACAGCCGGGCGACGTGACCTCGCTCAGCCAATCGGTGCGCAGCGCCTCAACCATCTTGTCGGGCTGATCGATCGCATCGCCGACCTCGCGCTCGCACACGGGGTCATGCCAGTCATCCACCAGCATGCTGGCTGCTATATCGAATTCGAGGACGAAATCGAGACCGCTCTGGACAGGCTGGATCCGAGCCGGGTCGGTATCTGCATAGATACCGGCCATATGGCATATGCGGGCATCGATCCTGTCGCTTTCTACCGCCGGCATGCGCGTCGCGTACGCTACTTCCACTTCAAGGACATCGATCCTGTTGTCCACAAACGCGTGCTTGCAGATCGCATTCCGTTTCTCACCGCTATCGAGCAGAAGGTTTTCTGCCCGCTGGGCAAGGGCGTTGTCGACTGGGCCGGACTGGCAACCGCATTGCGGGAAACCGGTTATGACGGGGCCGCGACGGTGGAACAGGACATTGATCCGACCATTTCGCTCAATCCCGCGGACGATGCGCGGGCCAGTCTCGCCTATCTCCGCTCCGTCGGCTTCTGAAACGAGGTGCTGCAATGATCCGTGTCCTGAAGGAAGGCCGTTCATCGGTTCAGAAAGTCAATGACCATGCCTCTGTCAAGGCGGCGGTGGAATCCGTGCTGGCGGCCGTCGAGCAACGCGGCGACGAAGCAGTGCGCCACTATTCAGAAACGTTCGACAAATGGGCACCTGACAATTTCCGCCTGTCACAAGCTGAGATCGACGAATGCATCGCCGCGGTGGCACCACGCGACCTCGATGACATCCGCTTCGCACAAGCCCAGATCCGGCGCTTCGCGCAGATCCAGAAAGATGCGCTTCGTGACGTCGAGGTCGAAACTCTCCCTGGCGTAGTACTGGGACATAAGAACATTCCGATGAGCTCGGTCGGCTGCTATGTGCCCGGCGGCAAGTACCCATTGGTGGCTTCTGCCCATATGAGTGTCATCACAGCCAAGGTCGCAGGCGTGAAGCGCGTCGTGGCCATGACCCCGCCCTTCCATGGCAAACCCGCACCTGCTGTCATCGCTGCAATGGCGCTTGCCGGTGCCGACGAAATCTACGTGCTCGGTGGAATTCAGGCGATCGGCGCGATGGCGATTGGCACCGACACTATGAGTCCGGTCGATTTCCTGGTCGGGCCGGGCAATGCGTATGTGGCCGAAGCAAAGCGTCAACTGTTCGGACGCGTCGGCATCGACTTGCTCGCCGGGCCAACAGAGACATTGGTTATTGCCGATGAGACGGTTGATGCGGAGCTCTGTGCCACGGACCTTCTCGGTCAGGCCGAGCACGGCCCCAATTCGCCGGCGATCCTGCTCACTAGTTCCGAACGTCTGGCTCACGACACTGTCACCGAGGTCGAGCGGCTCCTCGAAATCCTCCCAACCGCGACGATCGCCCGCCAGGCCTGGGCCGACTACGGTCAGGTCATCGTCTGCGACACCGAAGAGGAGATGGTGGCGGAAGCCGACCGGATTGCGTCCGAACACGTCCAGGTGATGACCCGCGATCCCGAGTACTTCCTCGCCAACATGACCAACTACGGTGCGCTCTTCCTCGGACCGCGCACCAATGTTGCCTACGGCGACAAGGTCATCGGCACCAACCACACTTTGCCGACGCTCGGCAACGCCCGTTTCACCGGCGGCTTGTGGGTCGGCAAATTCATGAAGACCTGCACCTACCAGCGTATCCTGACCGACGAAGCATCGGCGATGATCGGCGAATACTGCTCGCGGCTGTGCGTACTCGAGGGTTTCCTCGGCCATGCCGAGCAGGCCAACATCCGCGTGCGGCGTTACGGCGGCCGCAACGTCCCTTACGCACACGCCGCCGAATGATGGTTGACGCCGCGCCCACAAGCTTGCCGGCAACGCCGTCATTCCGTCTTGACGGACGGCGGGCGCTGGTGACTGGCGCCGGGCGGGGGATCGGGGCAGCACTGGCTTCTGCTCTCGCGGAGGCAGGTGCCGAGGTCATTCTTGCCGCCCGCACCACCTCGGAGGTGGAGACCGTTGCGACCGCTATCAGGGCTCGCGGCGGCCGGGCCGCCCCACTGACCCTGGACGTGACCGACGTCGCCGGGGTGCGCGAAATCCTGGCGGCCCAGCCCGCCTTCCACATTCTTGTCAGCAATGCCGGCACCAACCGGCCCAAACCGATCGCCGACGTGACGGAGGACGACTACCACGCGGTACTCGATCTCAATCTGAAGGCCTCGTTCTTCGTCTCCCAGACTGTCGCGAAGCGCATGGCCGAGGACGCGATCCGGGGATCAATCATTTTCATGTCCTCGCAGATGGGCCATGTCGGCGCGGCAAACCGGACACTCTATTGTTCCTCAAAACATGCAGTCGAGGGTCTGACGAAGGCGATGGCCGTGGAACTCGGCCCGAAGGGCATCCGCGTCAACACGATCGCGCCCACATTCATCGAGACGCCCATGACGCGACCGTTCCTGCAGGATCCGGTCTTTGCACAATCCGTCCTTGCGAAGATCAGGCTCGGCCGCCTGGGGCGTGTGGAGGATCTGATGGGCGCGGCAGTTTATCTGGCCTCCGATGCCTCGGCACTGGTCACAGGAACCTCACTGGTTGTCGATGGCGGATGGACCGCGGAGTGAGCGAACGCAATATCGCCGCCACAAGACGCAGACAATGAAAAAGAGTAGCAGCATGGAAATTCTTGACTACATCGAGGCCTATTGGCCACGGATTGTCCGTAACGTGCCCGTTGACCAAGGCACGCTGATTGGGCTCCCCCGACCTTACATGGCGTCGGCCGAGGACCCAATTTTTCAGGAGATGTTTTACTGGGACAGCTATTTCACGGCTGTTGGTTTGAGTGGCACTCCTCGCGAGCAGCTTATCGTCGACATGGCCGAGAATATGGTCGCAATGCTGCGTCGCTTTGGCATGATCCCCAATGCGAGCCGTCTATATTTCCTTTCGCGCAGCCAACCGCCTCTTTCGACTGCCATGTTTCGCCTTGCCTTCGAAACGAAGGAGGCTCGTGGCGATCCGGATGCCTGCGCTTTCCTTGCTGAAGCTATGAGCCTCGCAGCTCTCGAACATCGAAATGTTTGGCTTGGCGAAATTCATCCACACATCAGGCGTGTTCATGCTGGACTGTCGCGCTACTTCGACGCGAACTACACTGACGAACTCGCGAGCTTTGAGAGCGGCTGGGATCGCTCGACGCGCTGTCAGAATAGGTGGCTCGATCACCTTCCGATTTGTCTTAACTCTGTCCTGTATTTACGCGAAATCGACCTTGAGTGGGCATCTCGCCGCTTGGGCGATGACGAGAGCGCCAACGCGTGGAGATCGGCCGCTGACGCACGGGCCGCGTCTGTGCGCGATCTGATGTGGGACGAAACAGCTGGCCTCTTTTTTGATTTCGATTACGTCGCCGGCGAACGCGATGGCGTAGCAACACTGGCTGCATTCTTTCCTCTGTGGTCAGGCCTCGCCTCGCAATCTGAAGCTGACCGAATGGTGGGTGAGTGGTTGCCGAAATTCTCGCAGCCCGGCGGATTGGTAACTTCGCTCGCTGCCCGAGATGGGCATCAATGGGCATGGCCAAACGGATGGGCTCCCTTGCAGTGGATCGTTGTAGCCGGCCTTGAACGCTACGGCTTTCGCGAGGAGGCGATGCTGATCATGCGCACCTGGTGGGACACCTGTGTCCTTAGCTTCGAGAAAACTGGGGCTATGTGGGAAAAGTACAACGTCGTTGAGGTTGGCGCCCCACCGGTCGATGATCGTTACGGTTCCGTCGGCGGATTCGGATGGACGAACGCAGTGTTCCTCGATTTTCATCGACGTCTTGGGGATGCTAAGAAGGATGTGCGCGCTCCGAAACCCCAACCGGCGATTTCTTCGGCATAAGCAACGCCCCCTCCCCGGCATTCGGACGAGGTGCACAGCACAGTTTATGTGATGATCCGTTGTCGAGATCACTGTGGCTTGATCCCGGCACTAGTGGATGCGTTTGTCTCTGCCTGTTCCAGACCGCATATTAAGCGACTTAAGAGGCCATGTTTCGTCAGCTAGCCGACAGCTGGACATGGCGGCGCCGTTCAGAGCACCCGGTGCTATGATGATATTCCAAGTGTATCTAGATAGGGTCATGAGCCCTCCCTGAAGTCTTCAAGTAAGACGGGAGGGCAGTTCGAATCCTTTCACGCCGGAGTTCGATCGGCAGTCATCGAGAGCCCACTGTAAATCAATGAAATCAACGCTATAGGCGGAGGTTTGCCAGTCATGACTTGGCTAACCAAGCCAAAAAAATACATCTAACTATAACTAGACGGCCGGCCTGAAGCTCAAATTGCAGCAGGCCGATGCTTCTAAGGCTAATGCCGTTCCCGCGAATAATGCTAATGCCGTTCCCGCGATTGGGCTCGCCTATAGCTTGGGAGTAGATGCTCATCAATTCGACCGCCAGTCTTTCTAGCTTCCGACGGGCGCTTCTCGAGCAGTTCAGGATCAGCGGCGCGTCCTTGGAGCGGAGCGACGAAAACGAAGCTGACGGGTTAGCGTTCGGCTTTCGCGCAAGTTTAGGCAGTGCTGTCGGCGCCATCTCCTCGCGCAGCAAACCGTCCCCGCTATGCTCAAACCATGCGTCACATCTCTCCACCGACTGCGGCTAGTCGGCACGTACATCATAGTCGAGACGGCGCCACTGATCGGGAGTTCAGGACGGTGTGTCTATCCGAGCAGAGCAGTGCGTCAGCTCTTGGGAAAGACAGACTGACCTCGCTGAGCGATATGCTGAATATTGCTGCCGTTCAAACACGGGCAGTGAAGGTCACTGATTGGGTCGGCATGAACGTGAAAACGAAAACTTCCAACGATCCCATCAGCGTAGCCGGGAACGTCGCAGTTGCGCCACAAATGCTCGAAGCCGTAGTCCGGGCCTTCTCCCACCGACGATCTAAAGAGCAGCGCGACAGGCTGGTGGGCGATGAAGGCCGTGTCGTGCCTTACAGCTTTGGTCGAGGACGCCATTCGTACGCCATTGGCGCCGCCAGCAGTTGTGGACGCGGCTCCTATTCTGCACCTAGACGACTTTGCGGGGCTTCAAGGGACTAAGAGCTGATTTAGTAAGGCCTTGATTTTTCTGCCGGTTCGGCATCTCGCGACACTCCGTCGCATGGTAGACAAACCACTTTTTGAGTCGAGCGCGTCTACCAATTCCGCCATAGGGGCTCAGGCCGGGCGGCCTGGATGGGCGCGGACTATACGGTTGGAGGCCTGTTCGTCAACTGGCCAATTCCCGAGATCCCATCTAGCTCGAGCCCAGCCTTTCGGTTTTCGTGATACGGCGCTTCGATCGATAGCGGGCATCTCGTCCCGTTTGAACCCTTCTACCGCAACAGCGGCCACAGAATGCCGATGAATACCGACGCCCCATCCATGAGCCAATGCGCCGTCGCCAGCGGCAGGATGCGGCGCACGCGCAGGTACACGAGGGTGATGAATGTCGAATGCGCGATGGGTGCCAAGAGCCGGTAGAGCATGAAATGCGGGTCGAACGTCAGCGGCATCACCGCATGCTGAAACGACCAGGAAAACGCTACGACGGCAACGGCAAATCCCGTGCTTCCCGACAAGACTTGGAAACGCGGCAGAAGATAGCCGTTATAGGTGGTCTGCTCCGTAATGCCCCAGACCAACGGAAAGATCAGCACCCCGTAGAGCGCAGGCAAGAGCGGCAAAGGTCCGTATATTTGCGGTGCGTCAGGGTTGCCATAGACCAACAGGCTGCTGGCGGTGATCCCAACGTAGATGAAAACGAGGCTCGGGAGGATGAGCGCAACGCCCAACAACAGATCGCGCCCCAAGCGGTTGCGATCGAAACCGACCAAATCGAGCAACGTGATGCCCTCGCGCCGCGCAAGGCACCAAAGGAGTCCAAGGCAGCCCGCGTCGATCAAGCTGCCGTATACCGGCAGCCAAGCCCCTGCGTCGCGC
Source organism: Mesorhizobium sp. M0663 (assembly GCF_040320585.1). Lineage (NCBI taxonomy): Bacteria > Pseudomonadati > Pseudomonadota > Alphaproteobacteria > Hyphomicrobiales > Phyllobacteriaceae > Mesorhizobium > Mesorhizobium sp. M0663. The sequence continues at coordinate 53,200 of NZ_JAMYPX010000025.1, read as the reverse complement.
CAGGGCGTCGCCGAACCGTGCGCAGCGTACACGGCCGCAACCAGGCCCTGCGCGGCAACAGCGAAAGCCGACCGCGCGAACAACATCAGGGCGGGGCCGGACCATGTCAGCGCGCCGGCAGATCGCCGCTCGAGAATGGCGGCACGGGAGTTCGGGATTATGGCTTCGCTCATGATCGATGAAGTTGGGATCGGCTTCCGAACGTTATGGTGGAAACGAGTTCAGCCAAGTCCGGTTTCCGGAGTGAAAGCAGAATGTATCGAGCCGGCCATGAGCAAAAACATCATCACCGAGGGCGGCTCACATCTCCTCGAGGGCGTCGGCAATATAGCCGCCGGTCTGAAGCTTCCACAGTCGGGCATAGAGCCCGTCGCGCTCCAGCAGCGCCGATGGTTTTCCCTCCTCGACGATGCGGCCTTTGTCGAGGACGACGATCCGGTCCATCCTGGCAATCGTCGACAGGCGATGGGCGATGGCGATCACAGTTTTGCCTTCCATCAGAAGAGCGAGCTTGTCCTGGACCGCCGCCTCGGCCTCGCTGTCCAATGCGGACGTCGCCTCATCGAGAACCAGGATTGGCGCGTCCTTGAGCAACACCCGGGCGATCGCGACGCGCTGACGCTGGCCGCCGGAAAGTTTCACCCCGCGGTCGCCGACGAAAGCGTCGTAGCCGGTGCGGCCTTCGCCATCTCTGAGATCGGCGATGAAGCCGTCGGCCTCGGCCAGCATCGCGGCGCGCTCCAACGCCTCCGGCGGGGCATCGGGCCGGCCATAACGGATGTTGTCGCCGACGGAGCGATGCAGCAGTGAGACGTCCTGGGTGACGACGCCGATGCTCTCCCGAAGGCTGGCCTGGGTCACGCTGCGGAGATCCTGCCCATCGATCAGGATCGCGCCGCCCTTCAGCTCGAAGAACCTCAGGAGCAGGCTGACAAGGGTCGACTTGCCGGCCCCGGAGAGGCCGACGAGCCCGACCTTCTCGCCGGCGCGCACGGTGAGAGACAGGTCTTCGATCACCCGTTGCCCCTCGCGGTATTCGAACTGGATGTTCTTGAACTCGACTTCGCCGGCCGTGACGTCGAGCGGCTTGGCGTTCGGCGCGTCTTTTATGGTCGGCGGCGTCGTCACGACCGGCATTGCGTCGCGGATCGTGCCCACCGCCTGGAAAATCTGCTGGCCCATCTGCAGGAAGGCACGGGAGTTGGCATTGAGCCGCTGCACGATGGCGATCGAAGCGGCGAACTGACCAACCGTGACGAAGCCGGCGACAAATCCCCAGAGCCCTATGGCAACGTTGGTGAGAAAGAGGGCAACGTTGAGCAGGACGACGCCCATATCGGTCGTCAGATAGATGCGCCTTTCGCGCTGCTGGGTCTCGATGGCGTTTTCCATCACGGTCCGCATCGCGCCCGCCTCGCTGTCTTCCGCCGCAAACAGCTTGACCATCTGAATGTTGCTGTAGAGGTCGGTCATGGCGCCGACCACGAGGCTTCGCCCCCGCGCCGAGCGGCGCGACCGCTCGGAATATTGGGGTACCGCCACCACCGCAATGGCGATGTTGGCGGAGATCCAGAGGAAAACCGGAAGCGCCAGCGGCCAGGACAACGCGCCAAGCAGAACGAGCGACCCGACGAGTTGCACCAGAAACAGCGGTATTCTGTAGAAGGCCACGACGATCTGCTGCTGCACGGCGGATGCGACTTGCGAAATGCGCGACGCCACCTGACCTGCGAAGAGGTCGTGGAAGAAGGCAAGATCCTGACGTTCCACCGCCTTGTGGCCCTGCCACTGCATCGCCGCCGGCATGCATACGGCCACCGTCTGCGAGTTCAGCGCATTGCCCACGAAGATGAGCAACGGCAGCACGGGGAAAACCAGCACGCCGAGCACGACCAGCGTCGGCCAGTCCTCCTGCAGGAAAACCGCCGCGCCCTTCGCGCTCACCCCATCGACGACGAACGAGGCCCCCCAAATCGTCGCAAGGTTGATCCCCTCGACCGCCATCATCAGGACGGTAATGGCCGCAAGGGTGCCGCGGAACATCCGCGCAAAATGCAGGAGCAGTGCAAACGGCCCGCTCGCAGGCAGCGGCGCGGGTGGAATATCCAGCGGACGGATGAGCTTCTCAAAGGGGCGATAAATGAAATCAGACAACGACATGGCGGCGCAAAGGGCGAAGCAGGGAGAGAGGATGCGACAGGAATCGCCGGTATTTAAACACGGATCGTGTTCGACCGGAAAACCCACGATGTAATTGGAAACTGCCTTGACGCACTTCAGCGGGCAAGTGTTCGACGCCATGGCTTGCTCGTCAACTGGCCAAATCCCGACATCTGGGCTCGCTCAAGCCTCAGCCTTTCGATTTCGTGAAGCAGCTGCCATTGTGCAGCGCGGAAAATCTTTCTAGACAGGCGGCGCATGTCATTGAAGCGCACCTTGTCCGACGAGGTTGATGCGGGGCGCTTCCAAGTCTTGTTTGTACATGTCGTGATCCCAAGACCGCTTCTGGTTTGGGCGTGCATTAGGAGTGCCGATGCTTCGCGGACTTTACGACTGGACCTTGTCGCTGGCGGCGAGCAAATCCGCCGAATGGTGGCTGGCCTTCATCGCCTTCGTCGAGAGCTCGGTGTTCCTGGTGCCGGCCGACGTCCTCTATCTGCCGATGGCGCTGTCACGGCCGGATCGCGCCTATCGTTACGCGCTGGTCGCCACCGTCGCCTCGGTGCTGGGCGGCATCGCCGGCTGGTTCATCGGCCATTATGCCTATGATGCGGTGGCGCGGCCGATCCTCGAATTTTATGGCAAATATGACGAGTTCGAAGCGATGCGCGTCTCATCGGGTGTCGGCTTCATCATCCTGATGCTGGTCACCTCCGGCCTCGCCCATCTGCCGCCGATCAAGGTTGTGACGATCCTGTCGGGCGTCATCGGTGTTCCTTTGCTGCTGTTCATCGTGCTGGCAATCGTGGCGCGCGGTGCTCGCTTCCTGTTTCTCGCCTGGCTCTTGCGCCGCTATGGCGAGCCGATCCGCCACTTCATCGAAAAGCGCCTTGGCCAGATTGCAGGCGCCGCCGCCGCTGCCCTGATTTTGCTCTATATCGTCGTCAAATACGCCGTCTGAACGACATCGAACCGAATGGACTGAGTCCGATGACAGCGACCGTGAATGCCGATACCGGACGCCAGCGGCTGCGCACCGCCCTGTTTCTCGCTGTCGCCATGGCCGCCACGGTCGGCTCGGCGCTGGCCTTCCAGTATCTCGGCGGCTATATCCCCTGCAAGCTCTGCCTCGAGCAGCGCACGCCTTACTACGTCGGCGTGCCCTTGATGCTGCTGGCGGTGCTTGCGTCGGCTCTTCACGCGCCAGCCTGGGTAAGCCGTGGCCTGCTGGCTGTTGGCGGCCTGCTGATGCTCTACGGCGTCTATCTCGGCGTTTATCACTCCGGCGTCGAATGGGCGTGGTGGCCAGGCCCGACCGATTGCACCGCAGCCGCCGGGCCGGTGGACACCGGCGGCAAGGGCGTGCTCGATGCGCTCGACAAATTCGTCCCGCCCTCCTGCGACAAGGCGGCGCTCCGCATCCTCGGCCTGTCGCTGGCCGGCTGGAACGCCATCGCCAGCTTTGTCCTGGCAGTCGTCGCCTTCCGCGGCGCCTTTGCCCGCGACTGATTTAGCGCGACACGAGATCATCCAAGAATTCGGCAGGCTGAGTCGGGTGGAGTGATTGTCGAGAACCGAAGCGGAGCGGACATTGGTCCGTGAGCATCGGAAGCGCAGACAATCGCTTCAGACGGCCAGCCTCCCGAATTATCGGATGATCTCACGGCTCGAGTTCGACATCCCAGTACAGATAATCCATCCAGCTTTCGTGTAGATGGTTGGGCGGGAACAGCCGGCCGTTATTATGCAAATCATGCACCGTCGGCTGGTAGGGCTTCTGCAGCGGCCACATCTTGGCGTGGGCCGGCATCATGCCGCCCTTCCTCAGATTGCAGGGCGAGCAGGCAGCGACGACATTCTCCCAGGTCGTGGCGCCGCCGCGATGGCGAGGAATGACATGGTCGAACGTCAGATCGTCCGGCGTGCCGCAATATTGGCATTGGAAACGGTCACGCAGGAAGACGTTGAAACGGGTAAACGCCGGATGCCTCGACGGCTTCACGTAAGCCTTCAGGCTGACGACGCTCGGCAGCTTCATCGAAAAGGTCGGTGAAGAGACGGCGTGTTCGTATTCGGCGACGATGTTCACCCTCTCGAGGAACACCGCCTTGATGGCATCCTGCCAGGACCAGAGCGACAGGGGGTAATAGCTGAGCGGACGGTAATCCGCATTCAGCACCAGCGCTGGAAGCCCATCCGGAGATACGGCAACCGTCACGTCGTTGACCTCCTTCACCCTAGAACCGGTCGACGCGGATACTGTAAGCCCGACATGACAGGGATGTGAAGCGGATTGTCGATCATGCCGGGTCTCAAAAACGCATGATTTCAATGCTTTTTTGCGGATTCAGGCCGGAGGCGCGGCATCCCTGCCCTTCAATTCGCGATAATAAGCCCAGAAAAGCCGCGATGCGACACCGCGCCACGGGCTCCATGATTCGGCAAGCCGGATCAGCATTTTCTCCGGCGGACGCGGGTCGATGCCGAGCGCATGGCCGACCGCGCTCTGCAATGCTACGTCGCGCGCCGGAAAGATATCTGGATGTCCGGCGGCAAACAAAAGGTAGACTTCAGCCGTCCACGAGCCGATCCCCGGCACCTTGGTCATGGCCGCGATCGCCTCGCTTGCATCGAGCCGGCACAGGTGATCGAGGTCGAGTCCCTCGGCCAGCGCCCGGGCGACGGCAACCAGGCCCCGCTGCTTGGGCCGCGACAGCCCGGCCTCGCGAAAGATCGCCTCGTCGGCGGCAAGTATCGCCTGCGGCGTCAGCGGATCGAGCAGTCTCGTCAGCCGGCCGAAGATGGCATCGGCGCTCGCGCGGGACACTTGTTGTGAAACGACGATCGAGGCAAGGCTCCTGAATCCCGGCTCCGACAGCCGGAGCGGCACCTCGCCGGCCATGCCGCGCACTTTTTCCAGGCGTGGGTCGAGTAAGCATAGCCTATCCAGCCCTTGCGCAATGTCGTCGAGACTGGCGATGCGTTGCATGTCTGCTTGTTCCAAAATCAAAAGTGCCGCACGCTTCGTCACGTGTCCCTCTGGACGCACGACGCCACCGGCGCAAAGTAGCAATTGGCGAAAGCGCCGCACAACCCGATTGCCGCCGGACAATGACACTGCTGACATTCCGCTTCGCGCCGAGCCCGAACGGCGAACTGCATCTCGGCCATGCCTATTCGGCGCTGCTCAATCAGAAATTGGCAAAGGCGGCGGGCGGACGCCTGCTGCTGCGCGTCGAGGATATCGACACGACGCGCTGCACGCCGGAATTCGAGGCAGGCATTTTTCGCGACCTGAAATGGCTGGGGCTTGGCTGGGAGGAACCGGTGCGCCGCCAGTCCGAGCATTTTGCCGAATATCGGGCGATGCTCGAGCGGCTGATCAAGGAAGAACTTGTCTACCCGGCCTTCATGAGCAGAAGTGAGATCCGCGCCTTTATCGCCGACAGCGAGAAGGGTGGCCGCGACTGGCCGCGCGACCCGGACGGCGTGCCACTCTATCCCGCCGCCGACAAGGCGTTGACGGCGAGCGAACGCAAGCGGCGCGTCGCCGAAAATGTGCCATTTGCCTGGCGGCTGGACGTCGATGCGGCAATAGCGCGCGCCGGCAAGGACCTGTCATGGGCCGAACACACGGACGAGACGCTCTCCGCGACGCGTCGTATCGAAGCCCATCCGCAGGATTGGGGCGACGTGGTCGTGGCGCGCCGCGAAATCCCGACCAGTTATCACCTCGCCGTCACCATGGACGACGCGCTGCAGGGCGTCAGCCATGTCGTGCGCGGCCAGGACCTTTATTCCGCGACCAGCGTGCAGCGGCTGCTTCAGCAACTGCTTGGCCTGCCGCAGCCGGCCTATTTTCACCATCGCCTGATCCTCGGCCCGGACGGACGAAAACTGTCGAAGAGCCTTGGCGATACCGGCCTTGCCGCCCAGCGTAAGGCGGGCGCATCGCCCGCCGATCTCAAGCGGCTGGTCGGTCTCTAGACTAGACCGGTGAGCTCGCGGCCATCAACGGCGCTCCTTCAATTCAAATGACTCTATGGATCAACCGTTTGGTTTTGCTTGCCGGCCCGAACGGCATTAAGCAGTCGCCGCAGTCGATCCCTCACCCGAATTCATCGCGGCCTCCGGAAATGCACAGCCTCAAGCGGTTCATCCCCGCCTCTTTCGTCGTCCTGTGGGCGACCGGCTTCATCGGCGCGCGCTATGCCATGCCGTGGGCGGAGCCCTTTACGTTCCTGGCCGCGCGCTTTGTCCTGGCCGCAATCCTGCTTGTCGCTTTGATGGCCGCACTTGGTTCGAGCCGCGCCACCCGCGATGAGGCGCTGCACGCGACCGGTGCCGGCATCCTGATGCATGGCATCTATCTCGGCGGCGTGTTCTGGGCAATCCACCGGGGCATGCCCGCCGGACTTTCAGCCCTGATCGTCGGCCTGCAGCCGCTGATCACGGCAGTGCTCGCCGGCCGGCTTCTCGGCGAGGCCATCCTGCCGCGCCACTGGGCCGGTCTCGGCCTCGGGTTGATCGGCGTGGTGATCGTGCTTTGGCCGAAGCTCGGTGCGCTCGGCGGCGGCGTGACGGCCGAGACACTGGGCGCCTCGCTGGTCTCGGTACTCGGCATGAGCGCCGGCACCATCTGGCAGAAGCGCTTTGCTTCCGGCGGCGATCTGGTGGCTGCCACGTTCTGGCAATATGTCGGCGGCGCATCGGTGATGGCTCTGGCCTCGCTCGCCTTCGAGACCCGAACGGTCATCGTCAACGGCGAGCTGATCTTCGCCATGACCTGGCTCGTGCTGGTGCTGTCGATCGGCGCCATCTTCCTGTTGATGGTGATGATCCGCGACGGCGAAATGTCGAAGGTCGCCTCGCTGTTTTACCTCGTGCCGGCTGTCACCGCGGTCATCGCCTGGGCATTGTTCGGTGAGCACTTGAGCCCGCTCCAGATCGCCGGCATGGCGATCGCGACGCTCGGCGTCGGGCTGGCGACGGCTCAGCCGCCGACGCGGGCACGCGCCTCTAAATAGCGGCTGATCGCGGCGTTGAGCTCGCCACCGAGGATGAAGATCGCTGAGACGATATAGAGGAACACGACGGCGATCATGATCGAGGCGAGGCCGGCATAGGTCGTCACATAGGACGAGAAATGATCGAGATAGGCGGCGAAGATGGTCGACCCGATGAGCCAGCCGACCAGCGTGAAGATGATGCCAGGCACGATCGAAACGAGGCGGCGCTTGCCGGCCGGCAACCAGAAATGCACGGCGAACAGGCCGCCGATGATGACTACAGAGGCGATGACGTAACGCCACAGCGTGATCGTGCCCATATAGGGTTTTATCCATTCGAAATGCGACTCGGCCAGCCGTGCCAGCAATGGCGCGAAGACCAGCAGCACGCTGATGGCCAAAAACCCGGCCGTCGCGATCAGCACGAAGATGATGCTCTGCACCCGCCGATAGATGATGCCGCGCGTTTCCGAGACACGATAGGCCCGGTTGAGCGAGGTGCGCAGCGCCTCGATGCCGTTCGAGGCGAAATATCCGGCAAGCACGATACCGTAGGTCAACAGGTCACTGCGCCGGACGGTAAGCACGTTGAGCACCTCGCGCGCGATCGGTTTGGCGATCTGCTCGGGCCATGTGTCGAACACAAGGTGCACGGCGGTGTCGGCGAAAGCCTGCGCGCCGAAAAAACTCGCCAGCGTCGTGGCGAAGATCAGGAAAGGAAAAAGCGCCATCAGCGCGGTGATCGCCAGATGGCTGGCCATTGCCCAGCCGTCGTCGGTGTTGAAATGGCCGAGCGCGTCGTAGAGGACGCGTTTGAGGGCTACGATCTTCCGCAACAAGAACCGCGTTCCCTTCGATTGTCCCGACGCCGCGAATATGGGAAGGGTTTGCGGTAAATGACAACCCTAGGTCAAACCACCATTCCTCCCGGAGAAGAGTTGCGCACCATCATTGTCACAGGTGCCTCTTCCGGTATAGGCGACTATTGCGCCCATGCTCTTAAGAAGGAAGGCTGGCGGGTGTTCGCAACGGCCCGAAAGCCCGAAGATATCGCTGCGCTCGAGGCCGACGGCATCGAGGCCTTTTATCTGGACTACACCGAGTCCGGATCGATCGAGGCGCTGGTGGCGTCGGTGCTGGAACGGACCGACGGCCGGCTCGATGCGCTCTTCAACAATGGCGCCTACGGACAGCCCGGCGCCGTCGAGGACCTGCCGGTCGAGGCTTTACGGCAGCAGTTCGAGGCCAATGTCTTTGGCTGGCATGACCTCACTCGCCGTGTCGTACCGGTGATGCGCCGCCAAGGCCATGGTCGTCTCGTTCATTGCTCGTCGATCCTCGGCCTGGCGCCGGTGCCTTTCCGCGGCGCCTACTCGGCATCGAAGCACGCTATCGAAGGGCTGATGCTGTCCCTCTACCAAGAACTCCTCGGCAGCGGAATCCATGTTTCGCTGATCGAGCCGGGGCCGGTGAAATCGAAGATCGCCAGCAACAGCCTTGCGTGGTTCCTGGCAAATATCGATCACGAGAAGTCCGTTCATCGCCTCGCCTATGCGGCGCAACTCAAACGGCTGCGGGCCGGCGGCAGCACATCGCGGCTGAAGCCCGGGCCGGAGGTGGTTTATTCCGCCTTGCATCATGCGCTTCTGTCGCGGCGCCCGCGCCCGCATTATGTGGTAACTGTGCCGGCCAGGATCGGCGCGATCCTTAAACGCATCCTGCCGTCATCGGCACTCTACCGTCTGCTCGCCAAACGCGCCTGAACGCAATCCAACTGGAACACACCATGGCAACCGTCTTCAACATCCTCGCCGTTCTCGTTATGGTCGCCGTGGTGATCGTACTGATCCGCGGCCTCATCAACATGATGCGCGGCGGCTCCAGCATGACCTCCAACAAACTGATGCAGACGCGCGTGCTCTTGCAGTTCGTGGCCTTGGTGCTGATCATGCTGGCGGTGTATTTCACCCGTAAGTGACGCAGCAGCCACCAGCCGGGAGGTAACCCGTGGTCAAGCTCAACAAGATCTACACCCGCACTGGCGACGATGGCACCACAGGCCTCGGCTCTGGCGAGCGGCGGCTGAAATCCGACCTTCGCATCGACGCCTACGGCACCGTCGACGAGGCCAATGCCTGCATCGGCATGGCCCGCATTCATACCGCGGCAGTAAATCCGGCGATCGATGCGATGCTCGGCCGCATCCAGAACGACCTTTTCGACCTCGGCGCCGATCTGGCAGTCCCCGATAATGGCAAGCCGCTCGACTACGAGCCGTTGCGCATCATCGCCTCGCAGACCGACCGCATCGAACAGGATATCGATCTCCTCAACAAGGACCTTGAGCCGCTCAAATCCTTCGTGCTCAACGGCGGTACGCCGGCAGCGGCTGCCCTTCACCTCGCCCGCACGGTGGCCCGCCGCGCCGAGCGCATCATGGTGGCGCTGTCGCAAGACCCGGACGAGCACGTCAACCGCGAGGCGATAAGATACATCAACCGTGTCTCGGACTTTCTGTTCGTCGCCGCACGCGCGGTCAATGACAATGGAAATGCCGACGTGCTATGGGTTCCCGGCAAGAACCGCTGAATCCGCCGGAAGCGGGAGAGGCCCGATGTTCATCCCGCTTTACGACACCAACCGGCTGCGGCACATCAAGCTGCAATATGTGACGATCAGCCTGATCGCGCTCAACGTGCTGATCTACTTTGTCACCACACTGGGCGGCGAGGATTTCGCCAACGCCGCGGTGCTGGGCCTCGGTTTCATCCCGTCGGTTGTGCATGACAGCGTCGAGCTCGCTCCGCAATTTGTCGTCATTCCGGAGAGCCTGAGCTATCTGACCTATTCCTTCCTGCACGCGGATATCTTCCACCTCGGCGGCAACATGCTGTTCCTGTGGGTGTTCGGCGACAATGTCGAGGATGCACTCGGCCATGTCCGCTACCTCGTCTTCTACCTGCTTTGCGCCATCGCCGGCGCTTTCTTCCAGGGTCTGGTTGCCTGGGATTCGCAGGTGCCGCTGATTGGCGCGTCGGGCGCCATCGCCGGTGTGGTCGCCGCCTATCTGATCCTTTATCCGCGGGTGAAGGTATGGGTGCTGGTCTTCGCGCGCATCCCGTTGCGCATCCCGGCCTTCATCCCGCTGATCCTGTGGATCCTGTTCCAGATCTTCATGTTCGCCCAGGGGGGCGAGGATCAGGTTTCCTGGGCCTGCCATATTGGCGGCATCATCGCTGGAGCCGTGCTGGTGCTTGTCTTGCGCAGCCGCGGCGTACCGCTACTCGCCGGCGCAGACGAGGAGCCGGCCGTGGTTGCCGGTCCGGTGCCCGTAGCCGTGGAGCCGGCGCCAAGCGACCCACAACCTGCGCAGCCGGCGCCGCGCTGGGGCCGGGGGACCGTTTCCGGTCCGGACTGAACCGATTTGAGTGCTTCGCCGAGGATCCGAGTGCGCCCCGATATTGACGCGCGGGGTCGCCGCAACTACGGAAGCGCCACCCTACTGGCGTGGCGAAGACCAGAATTCCGTCCGGAATGTCGGCTTTCGACAACTCTGAAGAGGTGCACGCTGCTATAGCGCGCCCGACGAGCGTGAAGAGACTATCGTGAAAGAGGTGACAGGCAAATGAAGATCCTTGTGCCCGTGAAGCGGGTTGTGGATGCGAACGTCAAGGTCCGGGTTAAGGCGGACGGTTCGGCGGTGGAACTCGCCAACGTCAAGATGGCGATGAACCCGTTCGACGAGATCGCGGTCGAAGAGGCGATCCGGCTGAAGGAAGCTGGCAAGGCCGAAGAGATCATCGTCGTGTCGATCGGGCCGCAGCAGGCACAGGAGACCTTGCGCACGGCGCTCGCCATGGGCGCCGACCGCGCCATCCTGGTCAAGACCGACGAGCAGACTGAGCCGCTGGGCGTCGCCAAGGTGCTGAAGGGCGTCGTCGAGGCAGAACAGCCCGGCCTTGTCATTCTCGGCAAGCAGGCGATCGACGACGATTCCAACCAGACCGGCCAGATGCTGGCCGCACTTCTCGGCTGGGCGCAGGGCACCTTCGCCTCCAAGATCGTGCTCGACGGTGACAAAGCCACGGTGACGCGCGAGGTCGATGGCGGCCTGCAGACGCTGGAACTGAAGATGCCGGCGATCGTCACGGCCGATTTGCGGCTGAACCAGCCACGCTACGCGTCTCTGCCCAACATCATGAAGGCCAAGAAGAAGCCGCTCGACGAGAAGAGCCCTGCCGATTACGGCGCCGACGTCAAGCCGCGGCTTAAAGTGATCAAGACCGAGGAGCCGGGCGGCCGCAAGGCGGGCGTCAAGGTCAAGAGCGTCGCCGAACTGTTAGACAAGCTGAAAAACGAAGCCGGCGTGCTGTAAGGCCAGGAAGGGATAAAAAATGACAATTCTTCTGATTGCCGAACACGACAACGCTGCGCTTTCCGACCAGACCGCCAAGGCGCTTTCGGCGGCGCTGCAGATCGGTTCGGACGTGCATGTGCTGGTTGCCGGCAAAGGTGCCAAGCCGACAGCGGACGCCGCCGCCAAGCTCAAGGGCGTCACCAAGGTGCTGCTCGCCGACGCCGACGAACTGACCGAGCGTCTCGCCGAACCGCTGGCGGCACTCGTCGTTTCGCTTGCTGAGCCATACGAGACGATCATCGCGCCGGCGACCTCGTCGGGCAAGAACGTCGCGCCCCGCGTGGCAGCGCTGCTCGATGTCGCCCAAATATCTGAAATCATCGAAGTCGTGTCGCCCGACACCTTCAAGCGGCCGATCTATGCCGGCAACGCCATCCAGACGGTGCAGTCCAGTGACGCTAAGAAGGTCATCACGGTGCGTACCGCTTCCTTCCAGGCAGCACCCGAGGGCGGTTCCGCGCCGGTCGAGACGGTCCAGGCGGCGGCCAATCCCGGCCTGTCGAGCTTTGTCGAGAACAAGCTCTCCGAGACCGACCGTCCAGAGCTGACCTCGGCCAAGATCATCATCTCGGGCGGCCGTGCGCTGGGCTCCTCCGAGAAGTTCCAGGAGGTCATCCTGCCGGTCGCCGACAAGCTCGGTGCGGCGGTTGGCGCATCTCGCGCCGCCGTCGATGCCGGCTATGCGCCGAACGACTGGCAGGTCGGCCAGACCGGCAAGGTGGTAGCGCCCGACCTTTATATTGCCGTCGGCATCTCCGGTGCCATCCAGCACCTTGCCGGCATGAAGGATTCGAAGGTGATCGTTGCCATCAACAAGGACGAGGAAGCGCCGATCTTCCAGGTCGCCGACTACGGTCTCGTCGGCGATCTCTTCGTCATTCTGCCGGAACTGCAAAAGGCGCTTTGACGCCTTCTGCCAAAGCGTATTAAATTCTGAGGGGTGGGGTAGACGAAGTCGCCCCGCCCTTTTAGTTTGCACTGCACAAAAAACGGGCCGCAAAGGCCTCGACGGGATCGGGTAATGAGCAAGATCGAGACGATCGGCATCATCGGCGCGGGCCAGATGGGTGGCGGCATCGCCCATGTGTCGGCGCTGGCGGGCTACAAGGTGCTGGTTTACGATATTTCGCCCGACCGCATCGAAAAGGGCATCGCTACGATCAGCGGCAACATGGCCCGTCAGGTCGGCTCCGGCAAACTCGAGGAAAAGCTGCGCAATGAGGCGATGGCGCGCATTTCGTCGGCACCGGCCATGGCCGACCTTGCGGGCGCCGATCTGGTGATCGAAGCAGCGACCGAGGACGAGACGGTCAAGCGCAAGATCTATGCCCAGCTCTGCCCGCAGCTCAACCCCGAGGCCATCCTGGCGACGAACACGTCATCGATCTCGATCACACGGCTGGCTTCACAAACCGACCGGCCGGAACGCTTCATCGGCATACATTTCATGAATCCGGTTCCGGTGATGAAGCTGGTCGAACTGGTGCGCGGCATCGCCACCGAGGACCAGACCTTCGAGGCGGCAAAAACCTATGTGAAGCAGCTCGACAAGACGATAACCGTCTCGGAGGATTTCCCGGCCTTCATCGTCAACCGCATCCTGCTGCCGATGATCAACGAGGCGATCTACACGCTCTATGAAGGTGTCGGCTCGGTCGACGCCATCGATACCGCCATGAAGCTCGGCGCCAACCATCCGATGGGGCCGCTGCAGCTTGCCGATTTCATCGGGCTCGATACCTGCCTGTCGATCATGCAGGTGCTGCATGACGGGCTGTCGGATTCGAAATACCGCCCCTGCCCGCTGCTGGTCAAATATGTCGAGGCTGGCTGGCTCGGCCGCAAGACCGGCCGCGGCTTCTACGACTATCGCGGCGAGCATCCCGTTCCGACACGCTGATCGCCTCGCTACCAGCGCACAAAAAGTCGTCCGCCGAGCGCCCCGAGCACGGCAAGGATGGCGACCGCGATCGTATACCAGGTGCCGACGAAAAGCGGCGAATCGTCGAAGCAATGCGCCGCATAGAAGGTCGCCGCCAGCCCGCCGGCAAGCAGGCCCGCGGCCGCACCGGCAAGCACCGGCCTTGTCGGCGCGCCATGGCGCAGCACCGCGAGAAAGACGGCAAGCGGGCCGATCCCGATCAACGGAATGAAGGTCAGGCAGATGACCATGTTCGTGCCGACCAGGCGCGTGCCCCAGTCGGACGCAGGCACGGCGAAGAGTTCGAGAATCACAGCCACAATCACCAGCAGCGGCGCGGCGACCATCCAGCTCACCGCCCGGCCGGTCGATGCACCGGGCGTCGACAGCCCACGCACCAGGACAAAGGCGCTGGCGGCAAGAGCAATCGTGAAGACGAATTTGGACAGGAACCGCATCGTGTGCATGGCGATCGCGATGTCGGGGCGCGGGCCGATCGTCAGCCAGAAAACCGCGGCCGCGATCACGATGGCCGCGCCGGTGGCAAGCCACCAGGTGGTGCCTAGCGGCAGCGCCTTGCTGCGGGCATCGGCGTCGAGCGCCTTGATGAGATCTTCGGTCCTCATGTTATTCCCGCCCCGCCCTGAACCGTTTGGCAATGGCGGCAAGCCCGCGGTGCAGTGACACCCGCACAGCCGTCTCGCTGATGCCGAATTTGGCCGCGGTCTCACCGATTGACCGGCCTTCGACCGATACGGCCGAGACGACGGAACGCTGTGCCGGCGACAGGCTGTCGAGCGCCCGGTTGATGTCGCGCTCGCTCACCGTCTCCGATTCCGGCTCGGCAAAGGTCTCGGCGATTTCGTCGATCTCGATCTCGATCCGCCGACCGCGCCGCCGGAACGCATCGATCAGCTTGAAGCGGGCTATTGCATAGACCCAAGGCAGCACCGGCGCATCATGGCGCCAGGTGTGTCGTTTCACATGAATGGCCAGCAAGGTTTCCTGCACGACATCCTCGGGATCCACCCCGCCCTGCACGATCTTGCGCCGGGCAAAGCCACGAACGAGCGCGGCGATCCGGTGCAGAAAGTCGGCATAGGCCCTTTCGTCTCCGGCGATCGCGGCCCGCAGCAGGCGTGAAAGCTCGGCTTCGTCCTTGCCGCTCACAAGAGTTCACTCCCCGATATTCGCGTCTCGGCGCTGATTTGTTACGGGGCCGGCGAAATAATGTCCAAGGCAAATTAGCTGAGCATCACGAAAGTTTGCTCCTTTTGAGCGATTGAGTGGGCCAGCAATGTTGACTGCACCAGTCAGGTATTGGTAGGTGCAGCGTGCCAAGCCAAAGACCATCGAAATCGAGGACGACGCCATGAAATATGCTCTTTCCGCCCTTGCCGGTGCGACAGCACTTGCAATCAGCCTGATCGCCGGCCCGGCAATAGCAGAGGACGAGGGCATCGTCGTCTACAACGCCCAGCACGAAAACCTGACCAAGGCCTGGGCGGAGGGATTCACCAAGGAAACCGGCATCAAGGTTACCGTCCGCAATGGCGGCGACAGCGATTTCTCCAATCAGATCGTTGCGGAAGGCACCGCTTCGCCCGCCGATGTATTCCTGACGGAGAATTCGCCGGCCATGGCATTAGTCGAGGCGGCCGGCCTGTTCGCACCGGTCGGCACCGAGACGCTGGCCCAGGTTCCGCAGGAGTACCAGCCGGCGAGCGGCAAATGGGTCGGCGTCGCCGCGCGCAGCACCGTCTTTGCCTACAACAAGACCAAGCTGAGCGCCGACCAGCTGCCCAAATCGCTGCTCGATCTCGCCGATCCGAGCTGGAAGGGCCGCTGGGCCGCTTCGCCCTCCGGCGCCGATTTCCAGGCGATCGTCAGCGCGCTTCTGCAGCTCAAGGGTGAGGCGGCGACGGCCGAATGGCTGAAGGCGATGAAGGAGAATTTTACCGCCTATAAGGGCAACAGCACGGTGATGAAGGCGGTCAATGCCGGCGAGGTCGAAGGCGGCGTGATCTATCACTATTACTACTACGGCGATCAGGCCAAGACCGGCGAGAACAGCAAGAACGTCGAGTTGCACTATTTCAAGCATCAGGATCCCGGTGCTTTCGTCTCGATTTCCGGCGGCGGCGTGCTGGCCTCGAGCAAGCACCCGAAGGAAGCGCAGGCTTTCCTGAAATGGGTCACCGGCAATGGCGGCCAGGACGTGCTGAAAACAGGCGATTCGTTCGAATACGCAGTCGGCAAGGGCGCCGAGTCCAATCCGAAGCTGGTGCCGCTGGCCGATCTGCAGGCGCCGAAAGTCGACCCGACGACGCTGAACTCGAAAAAGGTGACCGACCTGATGACGGCGGCCGGCTTGCTTTAGCCGGCGTTCGTCCTAAAAGGGCAACCGACTGCGCTCCTGTGGGAATTCGCTTTCCACAGGAGCGCTCTGTTTTCAAGATGGCATTTGCCTATGACCACAAGCTACCCGCGAGATTATCCGCCGCCGATCGTTTCCGCCTCCGGGCGGAGCTGGCGCAACGTCTGATCTGATGCAATCCGCGATCGATCTCGCACGCCCAGGCTTGCCGGCCGACGCCACGGCCGTGCGGGCACGTCGTTGGTCGGTCTCATGGATTGCGTTGGCTGCCGTCTTTGTCTCGCTTTTCGCGCTGCTGCCGCTTGCCTTCATCGTCTGGGTGGCGGTGCAGACCGGCTGGGAAACGGTGGCGGCGCTGGTGTTCAGGCCGCGCGTCGGCGAACTTCTGGTCAACACCAGCCTGCTGGTGGTGTTGGCGGTGCCGATCTCGATCGTGCTGTCGGTCATGCTGGCCTGGCTGACCGAGCGCAGCGATCTGCCGGGTGCCCGCCTATGGGCCTGGCTGTCGGTGGCGCCGCTCGCCATTCCGGCCTTCGTCCACAGTTACGCCTGGGTCACCATGGTGCCCAGACTGCACGGCCTGTGGGCCGGCGTGCTTGTGTCGGTCATCGCCTATTTCCCCTTCCTTTATCTGCCGGTGGCGGCGGCATTGCGCCGGCTCGATCCCGCTCTCGAGGATGCAGCGGCAGCCCTTGGTCTCGGCCCGTGGCGTGTGTTCAGGCGTGTCGTGCTGCCGCAGCTCCGGCTCGCCATTTGCGGCGGCTCCCTGCTGGTCGGCCTGCATCTCCTGGCCGAATACGGGCTCTATGTCTTCATCCGCTTCGACACCTTCACCACCGCGATCGTCGACCAGTTCCAGTCGACCTTCAACGGTCCCGCCGCCAACATGCTGGCCGGCGTGCTGGTGACCTGCTGCCTTGTGCTGCTCGGGCTGGAGGTGCTGGTGCGCGGCGAGGAGCGCTATGCCCGCGTCGGTTCGGGTGCTGCGCGCCAGCAGCAGCGCACGGGCCTTGGGCGCGCCACCATTCCTTGCCTGCTGCTGCCTGCCATTACCACGCTGCTGGCGCTCGGCGTGCCGTTCGCCACTATCGGCCGCTGGCTCATGGCCGGCGGCGCCGATGTCTGGCGGCTCGACGAGATCGGCCTGGCGCTTGGCCAAACGCTGTTCCTAGCAATTGCCGGCGCGCTGCTCGCCACCGTCGCGGCAATGCCGATGGCGTGGATTTCGATCCGCGCGCCGGGGCGGCTGCAACGCGTCCTGGAGGGCTGCAACTATATCGTCGGCGCGTTGCCCGGCGTTGTCATCGCCCTGGCGCTGGTCACCATCGCCGTGCGTATCGCCATGCCGCTCTACCAGACCCTGTTCACCATCCTGGTCGCCTATGCGCTGATGTTCCTGCCGCGCGCTCTGATTAGCCTCAGGGCGTCGATCGCACAGGCGCCGGTCGAGCTCGAACGCGCCGCCTCCAGCCTCGGCCGGTCGCCGCTCAAGGCGCTGTGGTCGACGACCATCCGCCTGTCGGCGCCGGGTGCCGCAGCCGGCATGGCGTTGGTCGCGCTGGGTATCATGAACGAATTGACCGCAACCCAGATGCTGGCGCCCAACGGCACCCGCACGCTGGCCATGGCGTTCTGGTCCTATAGCGGCGAGATCGACTATGCGTCGGCGGCGCCTTATGCCCTGATCATGGTGGCGATGTCGCTGCCTTTGACCTGGTTGCTCTACGTCCAGTCGAAGCGGATGGCCGGGCGATGAGCTTTCTCGAGCTGAGCGGCATCCACAAGCACTACGGGCCCGTCGCAGCACTTGCCGGCGTCGACCTCAGCGTGGCCAGCGGCAGCCGTACGGCAATCGTCGGGCCGTCCGGTTGCGGCAAGACCACCTTGCTGCGGCTGATCGCCGGCTTCGAGGCGCCGGACCAGGGCCGCATCGTGCTTGATGGCGAGGTGCTGGCCGATGGCGACACGGCCGTGCCGGCGCATCGCCGCGGCATCGGGCTGGTGGCGCAGGACGGCGCTCTATTCCCGCATCTGAGCATCGCCGCCAATATCGGCTTCGGCATGGGGCGTCACGAGGAAAAGCGCAGTGAGCGCATCGCCGAGCTCGCCTATGTCGTCGGGCTGGACAAAGGTATCCTGAAGCGCCGTCCGCACGAACTCTCCGGTGGCCAGCAGCAGCGCGTCGCGCTCGCCCGCGCCATGGCCATGAAGCCGCGGCTGATGCTGCTCGACGAGCCGTTCTCGGCGCTCGACACCGGCCTGCGCGCCTCGATGCGCAAGGCCGTGGCCGAGCTCCTTGAAACCGCCGGCATCACCACCATCCTGGTCACCCACGACCAGGCCGAGGCGCTGTCATTCGCCAGCCAGGT
The DNA here is from genome assembly GCF_040320585.1 of Mesorhizobium sp. M0663. Lineage (NCBI taxonomy): Bacteria > Pseudomonadati > Pseudomonadota > Alphaproteobacteria > Hyphomicrobiales > Phyllobacteriaceae > Mesorhizobium > Mesorhizobium sp. M0663. Next base: position 34,947 of record NZ_JAMYPX010000025.1, on the reverse strand, counting down.
CGCGGTGATGCGCGACGGCAAATTCTCGCAGGTCGGCACGCCGCGCGAGCTCTATTTCAAGCCGAAGGACAGGATGGTCGCCGAGTTCCTTGGCGACGCCATCGTCCTGCCGGCAAGGATCGCCGATGGCTTCGCCATCTCGCCGCTCGGCCGCATCGCTGTCGACAGCTCGGAGCGGCGCGACGTCGCCCGCATCATGCTGCGGCCGGAGCAGGTGTTGCTGAAACGCACATCGCGTGAAGGCATGTCCGGCACGCCGGACATGCTGTTCGGCGAGGTGACGGAATCGGAGTTCGCCGGCTCGATGTGCACCATCGCGGTGCGTCTGTTGAACAGCCCCGATCCGCCCGACGCCGCCGCCATCGGCAATACGCCGTTGATCCTGCGCAAGCCGGGCATGGACGCGCCGGCGATCGGCGAGATCGTCCGGCTGACCGTGTCGGGCAAGGCGCATGTGTTTGCCTGAACGGTTCTGCGCAAGGCCGACTTCAATCGACCCGTTTGCCTGCCTGATCGAACCAATGCAGCTTTTCGGACCTAGCCACGACGCGCAATTGGTCGCCTGGCTTGGCGCTGGCGCGGCCTGAGACGCGCACCACGATGCGGCTGCCGGCTGCCACGCAATGGAGAAAGCTTTCGGCACCGACCGGTTCGACCGCTTCCACTGTTGCCGGCAGCGCGAGCGCGCCGGCCGGCGCCTCTGCCGCGAAGGTGATGTCGGCGTCCTCCGGACGAAAGCCTAGTGTCACTGCCTTGCCCTGTCGAGGCGCCAAGCCAATCACAGTACCGTCCGCCAATACCGAGCTTGGGGAGGCCCCTGTGAGCGCCAGCAGATTCATCGGCGGTGCGCCTATGAACGAAGCGACGAAGGTCGAGGCCGGTTTCTCGTACACATCAAGCGGCGCGCCGGTCTGCTCGACCAGGCCGGCGTTCATGACGACGAGGATGTCGGCCAGCGTCATCGCCTCAAGCTGGTCGTGCGTGACATAAACCGAGGTGACGCCAAGCGAGCGCTGCAGATTCTTGATCTCGATGCGCATCTGCCCGCGCAATTTCGCATCGAGGTTGGACAGCGGTTCGTCGAACAGGAAGACCTTCGGGTTGCGCACGATGGCGCGACCCATGGCGACGCGCTGGCGCTGACCGCCGGAAAGCTCGCGCGGGCGCCGGTCGAGCAGCGCCGAAAGCTCCAGCACCTTGGCAGTCGAGCGTACCCTGCTGTCGATCTCGTCATTCGGCGTGCCGCGGTTGCGCAGGCCATAGGCCATGTTGTCATAGACCTTCATATGTGGGTAGAGCGCGTAGTTCTGGAACACCATGGCGATGTCGCGCTCGGTCGGGCCAATGGCGTTGACCACCTTGCCGTCGATGGCGACTGTACCGGCAGAAATCGTCTCCAGCCCGGCGATCATCCTCAGCAGCGTAGACTTGCCGCAGCCGGAGGGGCCGACCAGCACGCAAAGCTCCTTGTCGGGAATGGCGATGGAAACGCCCTTCACGGCCTCGACGCCGCTGGGATAGATTTTCCTGACATCCTTCAGATCCACGGTCGCCATCGGCTTCTCACTTTTCGGATTCGACCAGACCGCGCACGAACCAGCGTTGCATCAGCACGACCACCAGGATCGGCGGCACGATGGCCAGCATTGCCGTGACCATCACCAGGTGCCATTGGGTGTCGGCATCGGCGAAGGAAACCATCTTTCTCAGCGCGATGACGATGGTGTTCATGTCGTTGCTGTTGGTGACGAGCAGCGGCCAAAGATACTGCGTCCAGCCATAGATGAAGAGGATCACGAACAGCGCGGCGATGTTTGTCCGCGACAGCGGCACCAGAATATCGAAAAAGAAGCGCCATGGCCCGGCACCGTCGACACGCGCCGCCTCGACCAATTCGCCCGGTATGGTCATGAAGAACTGGCGAAACAGCAGCGTTGCGGTGGCCGAGGCGATCAGCGGGACGATCAGGCCGGCATAGGTGTCGATCATGCCGAGATCGACCATCACCTTGTAGGTCGGCAGGATGCGCACCTCGACTGGAAGCATCAAGGTGATGAAGATCAGCCAGAAGAAGGTCATGCGCAGCGGAAAGCGAAAGAACACAATCGCGTAGGCCGACAGGATCGAGATGAAGATCTTTCCCACCGCAACGCCGAGCGCCATGATCGTGGTGTTGAGGAGCAGCCTGCCGACGCTGACCCCGCCGATACGACCGATGCCGCCGAACAGCGCCTCGCTGTAATTGTTCCATAGCTGGTCGCCGGGCAAGAGCGGCAGGGGCGGCCTGAGGATCGTTTGCAGCGTGTGCGTCGAGGCAACGAAGGTGTAGTAGATCGGAAAAGCCACGATCAATATGCCGAGGATGAGCACGGCATGGGCGATGAAGGTGCGGAGCGGGGACTGGCCGATCATCGCTGCCCTCAGCCGTAATGGACTTTGCGTTCCACATAGCGGAACTGGATCGCTGTGAGCGCAATGACGATGGCCATCAGGATGACCGACTGCGCCGCCGAATCGCCCAGGATCAGATTGACGAAGCCGTCATTGTAGACCTTGTAGACCAGCGTCTCGGTCGTCTTGCCCGGCCCGCCGCCGGTGACGGCATGAACGATGCCGAACGTGTCGAACAGGGCATAGACGGTGTTGACGACCAGCAGGAAAAAGGTTGTCGGCGCAAGCAGCGGGAAGACGATGGTCCAGAAGCGCTTGGTTTCGCCGGCGCCGTCCATGGCCGCCGCTTCGATCAGCGTTTTCGGCACCGCCTGCAGGCCGGCGACGAAGAACAGGAAGTTGTAGCTGATCTGCTTCCAGGCAGCAGCCGACACCAGCAGGATCATGGCGTGGGTGCCGTTGAGCAGCGGGTCCCATACGATGCCGAGGCTTCTCAGCAAATAGGCCAACGAGCCGATCGAGGGATTGAACAGGAAAAGCCAAAGCATGCCGGCAATCGCCGGCGCCACGGCGTAAGGCCATATCAACAGTGTGCGGTAGAGGCCTTTGCCGCGCACGGCCTTCTCGGCCATGACCGCGAGCAGCAGGGCCACAACCATGGCAACGATCGCGGTCGCAAGAGAGAACACTACGGTGACCTTGATCGAGTTGAGGTAGGCCGGATCGGCCAGCACCTTCCGGAAATTGGCAAACCAGACGAACCTGCTCTTCAGCCCGAACGGGTCTTGCCTGAGCATCGACTGGTAAAGCGCCTGACCGGCCGGCCAGTAGAAGAAAACCAGGGTGATGGCGAGTTGTGGCGCCACCAGCAGGTAGGGCAGGATCTTGTTGGGAAAGACGACGCGTGGAGACAGGCTGATTTCCCTCGCTATCCAGGTGTCGCCCACGCGAGCCCGCGTGGGCGATATTCCAACCGACTAACCGAGATAATCCCGTCAGTTCTCCAGCGCTTCCTTGATCGCCGCGTTGCCGCGCGCAACCGCATTGTCGAGCGCCTGCTGAGCGGTTTGCTGGCCAGCCAGCATCTTCTCCAACTCCTCATTCTGGATATCACGCACCTGCGGCAGATTCGGCAGGCGCACGCCCTTCGAGTTGTCGGTCGGCGCCTTGCCTGTCATCTGCAGGATGGGTGTCTCGCGGCCGGGGTTTTTGTCATAGAAGCCTGATTTCTTAGTCGCCTCGTATGCCGCAAGCGTCACTGGCAAATATCCCGACTTCTGGTGCAGATATTCCTGCACATCGGTCTTGGACAGATAGGCAAAGAAAGCCGCGACGCCCTTGTATTCCTCGTCCGACTTGTTGCCGAACACCCACAGGCTGGCACCACCCGGCGTCGTGTTCTGTGGTGCGCCCTTGGCGTCGGTATCATAGGGAAGCTGGCCGATGCCATAGTTCATGCCGGACTTGACGATATCGCCGAGGCCGCCCGACGATTCGGTGAAGATGCCGCATTCGCCGGCGAGGAATATCTGCTTGGCTTCGGAGGTGCGTCCGCCATATTTGAACGTGCCGTCCTTGGCCAGGTCAGCTAGCGCCTGGAAGTGGTTGACGAAAATCGGCGCATTGATCTTGAGTTCGACATCACCTCCAGCCAGGCCATTCTGCTGGGTGGCCCAAGGCACGTCATTCCACGCCGCGAAATTCTCCAGGTGGATCCAGGTCAGCCAGGTCGAGGTATAGCCGCAAGGGGCGGCGCCGCTCGTCTTGATCTTCTTGGCAGCTTCCCACACCTCGTTCCACGTCTTGGGCGGATTGTTCACGTCGAGGCCTGCCTTCTGGAAGATGTCCTTGTTGTAGTAGAGGATCGGCGAGGAAGAGTTGTAGGGGAACGATAGCATGGTGCCGTCCGGCTTCGAATAATAGCCGACGATGCCGGGCAGATACTGGCTCTTGTCGAAAGTCATCCCGGCGCCGGTCATCACATCGGCCACCGGCTTTATCGCACCCTCGGCCGCCATCATCACGCCGGTGCCGACGTCGAACACCTGGAGGATATCGGGCGCTTGCCCGGCACGAAAGGCAGCGATGCCGGCATTCAGCGTCTCCGGATAGGTGCCCTTGAACACCGGAACGAGCTCATAGTCGCTCTGGCTGGCGTTGAAATCCTTGGAGATCTTGGCGACGACCTCGGCGTTGGCGCCGGTCATGGCGTGCCACCAGCTGATCTGCGTGACGGCGAAGGCGGAGGTGGTGGAAAGCAGGGTCACGGTGGCGGCGATACCGGCCGCAAAGCCGAAGAACTTCATGTTTCATCTCCCGTTTGTCATTGGCGAAAGGGGCACTTCCGCAAAGCCAATATGTGGCGCTGATGACAATCGGACAACGGTTTTATTGCGGATCAATGAACATCATTCCTTCCTAAAGTGCACTCGCTACCGAAACCGGGCGCCAGAAATCACATCACCGTCTTTTCGGCGCAGCGGCGTCGGGTTTCCCCCGAAAAGACCCGCCTCGTGGCCCGCGGGTTAACCATTCGTTAAAATCTCCAAGAGCTAATCAGTCACACCTCCCCTGTTAGTTTTGGCAGACCGAGTGAACCAGGATGCTGAGGGTCTATAATTGTATTGTAAGTCAGCACGATCCGAGACTGGTTGCGCTTGCCGCACTCGTCTGTGGAATTTCTTGCTTCTCAGCGGTTAATCTCCTTAAGCATGTCGGCCGATCGACCGAGCGAAACCGGCTTGTCTGGCTGATGATCGCCGCAGCCTCGACCGGGTTCGGCATATGGGCGACGCATTTCATCGCCATGACCGCGTTTACGCCGCGAATACCGAACGCATACAATCCGGGATTATCCGCCTTTTCGCTTGCCGCCGCCGTTATCATGACCGCGCTTGGGATGTGGGTCGCCACCTTGCGCCGCGGCATCGACCATTTCCTCGTCGGTGGCGCCATTCTGGGCGGCGCCATCGCGACGATGCACTACATCGGCATGGCAGCTTTCGAGGTCGAAGGCCGGGTCGTATGGAACCTGCTCCTTGTCGCGATATCGCTTCTGGCCGGCGTGACCCTCGCGGCACTGGCGCTCCTTGTCGTCTTGCGCCGTCCGTCAGCGCTCGCGACTTTCGGCGGCGCCGCGCTTTTGACGCTGGCGATTTGCAGCTTGCATTTCATCGCGATGGCTGCGGTGTCGATCATTCCGGATTCCTCGATTGAAATATCCGAACATTCCATCGAGCCCATTTCCCAGGCCTTTGCCGCAGCGGTCGCCAGCCTGATAATCCTTGTACTATCGGGTGCCGCGCTGTGGATCGACCTGCGCTTTCGCCGCCAGAAGCTCGAGGCCGATCGCATGCACGATCTCGCCAATGCGGCGGTGGAAGGTCTGATCGTTTGCGATGGCACCCGCATTGTCAGCGCCAATGACAGTATGGCGAAGCTGACCGGAACAGCGACAGCCACCCTGAACACGATGCAATTCGGCGAGCTTTTCGACGGACAGAGCGCAGCCGATATGTCCGGCTTCGGCGAACAGGCGCAGGAAGCGAAGTTAAGGGGCAGCGACGGGGCGAGAATTCCTGTCGAGCTGATCGCCAGGAAAATCACCTACTGCGGCAGGCCTCATACGGTGCTTGCCGTTCGCGACATCCGTGAGCGCAAGAAGGCAGAACAAGAGATCCTCCGCCTCGCGCATTTCGATCCGCTTACCGGGCTTGCCAATCGGCGGAGCTTTTCTTCCCGGCTGGAAGCAGAATTCGCCTCGATGGATCGTGGCGGCAAGGATGGACATCTGGCGCTCCTGCTGCTTGACCTTGACCGGTTCAAGCAAGTCAACGACCTCTATGGCCACGGGGCCGGCGATGCTATGCTGCAGAAGCTGGCGCACTGCATTTCCGGCATCCCGCGCCACGGACAGATGCTCGCGCGTCTCGGCGGCGATGAATTTGCCATCATAGCTCCGAACCTCCCCGACCCCCTGGCCGCAGGCCGGATAGCCGAGGACTTGCTGGCGGCGATCCGGGAGGAAAACAGGGTTTCGGTCGGCTCCGGCCTCGTCTCGGCCAGCATCGGCATCGCCTTCTTTCCGCTGGATGCCGAAGACCAGGCCGGCCTGATCAGCCATGCCGACACGGCACTCCATCGCGCCAAAACCGAAGGCAGGGACACTTATCGGTTTTTCGAGACAGCCATGGGCACCGCGGCCCGCGACAAGCGCGTGATGGAGCATGAATTGCGCCAGGCGATCGCCCGCAAGGAGTTCCACCTCGTCTATCAGCCGCAGAAGGAGATCCGCGGCGGCAGGATGATCGGCTTCGAAGCCCTGGTCCGTTGGCAGCACCCTGAGCGGGGTGACATTTCTCCGGCCGTTTTCATCCCCGTGGCCGAGGACAGTGGCGCTATCGCGCAGATCGGCGACTGGGTGCTGACGACGGCTTGTAACGATGCTGTTCGCTGGACAAACCCGCTGATGGTCGCCGTCAACGTCTCCGCCGTGCAACTTCACAATCCGAACTTCAGCCGCAAGGTGCACGACGCATTGACGAGATCCGGCCTGGCCCCCGGCAGGCTCGAACTGGAGATCACCGAAACGGCCCTGGTGAAGGACATGCCGCGCGCGCTGGCAACCTTGAGGCAGGTCAAGGCGCTTGGCGTGCATGTGGCGATGGACGATTTTGGCACCGGCTATTCTTCGCTGTCCAACCTCAGCGCCTTTCCCTTCGACAAGATCAAGATCGACGGGTCGTTCATCAAATCGGTCGACAAGAACGCCCAGTTCGCGGCGATCGTTCGCGCCGTGCTGGGGCTTGGACGCGGTCTCGGCCTACCGGTTCTGGCAGAAGGCATCGAGACGCCGGGTGAATTGCAGTTCCTGGACGCCGAGGCTTGCGAGATCGGGCAAGGCTACTACCTCGGCAAACCGGCTCCGATCGAGACATTCGGGGAACTGACGGGCGTGGCCGCTCCGGCAATCCGCACCGCCAGCCGACGCGGCGCAAGCATTGCCGTGCTCAAGCCGCGCCTGCGCACGGTCTGAGCCTATCCCGGCTGAAGCGCCGCCTCGACCAGACGCTTGGCATCCGGCCCCGACCATTCGGCCGGGCCATTCATATGGGCGATCAGGCAGCCTTGCCCATCGATCAGCATGGTGACCGGCAGACCGAGCGCTAGGCCGCGCGTCTTGACGTCGTTGAACAGCGCCATCGTGGCATCGCGATAGTAGCCGAGCGACTTGACGCCGGTGTCCTCCAGGAACTTCTTCGGTTTGGCATCGTCGCCGGCATCGACGTTGACGGCAACAACCTGAAACGCATCGCTGCCCATCTCCTTCTGCAGCGCATCGAGCGCCGGCATTTCGGCGCGGCAAGGTGCGCACCATGTCGCCCACAGATTGAGCAGCACCGTCTTGCCGGCATGATCGGCGATCGTCGTCGGCTTGCCGTCGGGGCCGTTGAAGGCAAGGCTTTTCAGCGATTGCGGCGGATCCGCCGGCAAAAGCGCGGCAACCTGGCCGGTGGCAGCGGCGGCGATCTTCTTGGCACGGTCGGTCTTGGCGGCGCAGGCGACGTCGTCCTTGCCGCCGCCGGCGGCCACTTGCGCGGGCGCCTTGTTGCCAGAACTGCTTTCCCTGACATATACCGCGAACGCGCCGGCCAGCACGCCCGCAACCAAAGCGGCGAGGATGAGACGCAAAGCCGGGAAAAATCTATTGCCGTCTGCCATTTTTGAAAAACTGCTCCGGAGCACGGGTTATAGCGATGAACGACAAGAAGGCCAGCAACCAGATGTGGGGCGGACGTTTTGCCTCGGGTCCGGCCGCAATCATGGAAGCGATCAACGCGTCGATCTCGTTCGACCGCAAACTCTATGCGCAGGATATTCGCGGCTCGATCGCCCATAGCCAGATGCTGGCGCAAACGGGCATTATTTCGGCGGCCGATCAAGAAAAAATCGCTCACGGGCTGAACACGATCCTCGCAGAGATCGAGGCCGGCACATTCGAGTTCTCGACCAGGCTGGAAGACATCCACATGAATGTCGAGGCCCGTCTGGCCGATTTGATCGGCCCCGCCGCCGGCCGCCTGCATACCGCCCGCTCGCGCAATGACCAGGTGGCGGTCGACCTCAGGCTGTGGGTCAAGGACGAGTGCTTTCGCGTCGCCGAGGCGCTGAAGGGCCTGATCACGGCGTTCCTGGATCGGGCCGAGGAGCATGCGGCAACGGTGATGCCGGGCTTCACCCACATGCAGGCGGCGCAGCCGGTGACCTTCGGCCACCACTGCATGGCTTATATCGAGATGTTTGCACGCGACCTGTCTCGCGTCCGCGATGCGATTGAGCGGATGGATGAAAGCCCGCTCGGCGCCGCCGCCCTTGCCGGCACCAGCTTTTCCATCGACCGGCACCAGACGGCGAAGGCGCTTGGCTTCCGCGAGCCGATGCGCAATTCGCTCGACAGTGTTTCGGACCGCGATTTCGCGCTCGAGTTCCTGGGCTTGGCGGCGATCTGCGCGACGCATCTGTCGCGGCTGGCCGAAGAGATCATCATCTGGTCGACGCCGCAATTCGGCTTCGTCAGGCTATCGGATAGTTTCTCGACGGGTTCGTCGATCATGCCGCAGAAGAAGAACCCGGACGCTGCCGAACTGGTGCGCGGCAAGACCGGCCGCGTCACCGGCCATCTCGTCGGCCTGCTGACGGTAATGAAAGGCATGCCGCTGACCTATGGCAAGGACATGCAGGAAGACAAGGAATCCGTCTTCGACGCGGCCGAGACGCTCGACCTGATGCTGGCGGCAATGACCGGCATGGTGCGCGACATGACGGTGAACACTGCCGCGATGAAAAAGGCGGCCGGCGCCGGCTATTCGACTGCGACCGACCTCGCCGACTGGCTAGTGCGCACGCTTGGGCTGCCGTTCCGCGAGGCGCACCATATTACTGGCCGGGCGGTGGCGCTGGCCGACGACAGGAAGATCGGGCTCGACAGGCTTTCGCTGGAGGATCTGCAGTCCATTCACCCCGGTATCAGCGCCGACGTGTTTTCGGTTCTTGCCGTGCAGAATTCTGTAAAGAGCCGCACGAGCTTCGGCGGCACCGCGCCGTCCGAGGTGCGCAAGCAGATCCGCTACTGGAAAAAGCGGCTCGCCAAGGCGTAAGACGCGGGGTGCAATGGCCGCAAAACTCGGCTAGAAGCGGCTGCGGGCAACAGTTTCGGACGGATGGCACGATGACCGGAAGCAGGATTTTGGTGACGCTGACGCTGCTGGCGGCAATGGCCACCGTTGCGGCCTGCGGCAGGAAGGCTGCGCTCGACACGCCGTACGCGGCAGCCGTGCAGGCCCGCAAGGACGCCGAGAAGGCCAAGCAACCTTTGCCGCCGGAGCCGGAAAAACCTGTCGAGGACAAGAAATTCATCCTCGACCCGCTGCTCTGATTTCGGACCAATCTCGTGAACCATTTCGACTACCGCGACGGCGCGCTGCATGCCGAGGACGTGGCGATATCAGACATCGCCGCCAGCGTCGGCACGCCGTTCTACTGTTATTCGACGGCGACGCTGACCAGGCATTTTCGCGTCTTCACCGAGGCCTTTGCCGGGCTCGATGCTCTCGTCTGCTATGCCATGAAGGCGAATTCCAACCAGGCCGTGCTGAGGGTGCTGGCAAGGCTCGGCGCCGGCGCCGACGTGGTCTCGGAGGGCGAATTGCGCCGCGCTTTGACGGCCGGCATCCCGGCAAGCAAGATCCTGTTTTCGGGCGTCGGCAAGACCGCTCGCGAAATGGATTTTGCGCTCTCGGCCGGCATTCTCTGTTTCAACGTCGAATCCGAACCGGAGCTGGAGCTGCTGTCGGCCCGCGCCACCGCGCTGGGCAAGATCGCGCCGATCTCGCTGCGCATCAATCCGGATGTCGACGCCAGGACGCACAAGAAGATTTCGACTGGGAAGGCCGAGAACAAGTTCGGCATTCCGTGGCAGCATGCGCGGAAGGTCTATGCGCGCGCGGCTGAGCTGCCGGGCATCAAGGTCACCGGCATAGACACCCATATCGGCAGCCAGATCACCGAATTGCAGCCCTTCGACGACGCCTTTGCGCTGCTGGTGGAGCTGGTCGGCGCCTTGCGCTCCGACGGTCATGCCATCGAGCACATCGATGTCGGCGGCGGCCTTGGCATTCCCTACCGCGTCGACAACAACCCGCCGCCTTTGCCCGATGCCTATGCCCAGATCGTCAGGAAGCATGTTGCCAAACTTGGGCTGAAGGTAATGTTCGAGCCAGGCCGGCTGATCGTCGGCAATGCCGGCATCCTGGTCTCGCAGGTGATCTTCGTGAAGGAGGGCGACGCCAAGAACTTCCTCGTCGTCGACGCCGCGATGAACGATCTGATCCGGCCGACGCTTTACGACGCTTTCCACGACATCAAGCCGGTGGCGCAGCAGCCGGCCGCAGCACCACGCATGAAGGTCGACGTCGTCGGCCCGGTTTGCGAGACCGGCGACTATCTCGGGCTCGACCGTGACCTGCCCCGGCTGAAATCCGGCGACCTGATCGCTGTCTCCACCGCCGGCGCCTATGGCGCCGTTCAGGCCGGCACCTACAATACCAGGCTGCTGGTACCGGAAGTGCTGGTCGACGGCGACCGCTTCCACGTTGTGCGCCCGCGCCAGACCTATGACCAGCTGATCGGACTGGACTCGGTGCCGGACTGGTTGGAGTAGACCATGATCCCGAACCGAAGGTCCGCGTCAGCGAAAAGTGGAAACCGGTTTTCGGAACCGATCATGGTCAAACAAAAATAGATACCTGAGCGCTACAGCCGGTGCTGAATGAGCGCCCTGGTTTCGGCGATCCTGTCTTCGTTCCGGCGATAGAATGTCCACTGCTTGATGCGCTTGCTACGCAAAAGCCCTGTCTGGGTGAGCACGCGCATGTGTTCGCTGAGCGTCGCCTGGGTGATCCCCAGCTTTTCCGCGATCAGCAGCGCGCAGACGCCGTCCTCGACCAGATCGCCGTCCGCCTGCGGCGGAAAATGCGCGCGCGGGTCCTTCAGCCAATCGAGGATCTGCAGCCTGCGCTGGTTGGCAATTGCTTTGAAGACATCGAGCTCTTGCATTTAGGCACTTTGCCAAGTTACTAAGTAATGTCAACTCTGAATGTCAACTCTGGGAGTGAAATCATGCTGCACGGCCACACGATCACACGCGAGCGCATTGCGGCGATAGAACCCCGCATCCGGCCCTTCGTGCGCCACACGCCGGTGCTGCGCGTCGACATGGCCGATTTCGGCCGCCCGCCTCTGCCTGTCGACCTGAAGCTTGAGTGCTTGCAGCATTCCGGCTCGTTCAAGGCACGTGGTGCGTTCACCAATCTCCTCGAACGGCCGGTTCCTGCGGCCGGCGTCGTCGCCGCGTCGGGCGGCAATCACGGCGCCGCGGTCGCCTATGCCGCCATGCGACTCGGCCACAAGGCGACCATCTTTGTTCCCGAAGTGAGCCCGCAGGCCAAGCTGGACCGCATCCGCGGCTACGGCGCCGAGCTGATCGTCGGCGGCGCCCGTTATGCCGAGGCGCTGGCCGCCAGCGAGAGCTTCGCCGAAAAATCCGGCGCGCTGCAGATCCACGCCTTCAACCAGGAGGAGACGCTGGTCGGGCAAGGCACGCTCGGCCTCGAGATCGAGGCCGACCTGCCGAAGCTCGACACCCTGCTGGTCGCCGTCGGCGGCGGCGGGCTGATCGGCGGCATCGCTGCCTGGTTTTCCGGCCGCATCAGGATAATCGCGGTCGAGCCGGAGGGTGCGCCGACGCTTCATCGCGCCTTCGAGGCGGGCCGACCCGTCGACGCGCCGGCTGAGGGCATCGCCGCCGATTCGCTCGCGCCAAAGCGTGTCGGCGAAATGATGTTTCCTATCGCCGAGGCATTCGTCGAGCGCTCGATCCTGGTCGGCGACGACGACATTATCGCCGCCCAGGCGGCGCTGTGGGACCGCGTGCGAATCATCTCCGAGCCGGGCGGTGCGGCCGCCTTCGCGGCGCTCCTGTCCGGCCGCTACGCACCGGCTGCAGGCGAGCGCGTTGCCGTACTGGTCTGCGGCGCAAACGCCAATCCGGCGAAATTCTGACAATATCCGGGGCATTATTGTTCACGTTTTGGGGAACCGCCTCGCCTTCGCCGTGTTTGTTGGTATCCTTAGGGCGATGTACATCCGCTTGGACGCACGAAGTACGCGCTAAGATTTTAGGTCTTCGCATCGTGCTTCCCGAAAATCGACTTTTCGGGCCCATGCGATAGACTCGTGAGGCCTGGGCTATCCCGCCCGGCCAGGAAGGGCCGATGACACAACGACCCATTTTCACCAGCGATCGCAGTCTGGCCAGGCGCCTTGCCTTGAGCCGGCTGGGGACGCAGGTCTCGATAATCGTCGAACGCGGCTGGCCATTGCTGCTGCCACTGATCATCGTCGCCAGCCTGTTCCTCAGCATTTCGTGGCTCGGCCTGTTCCCATTTTTGCCCGATCTGGCGCGGATCGGTCTTATCACGGCATTCGGCGTCGCAGCGCTTGCCGCACTCTATCCACTGCGTTTCTTCCGCACGCCATCCAGTGCCGAGGTCGACCGCCGCATCGAGGCGGCCAACCGATTGCTGCACAGCCCGGTGCAGGTCCAGACCGATCGCCCGAGCGGCAAGGAAAGCATTTTTTCGCAAGCCCTGTGGCGCGAGCATCAGCGGCGCATGGCGGACCGGCTGGGCGAGCTTGGCGGCGACGTGCCGCGCACACGCGTGCCGGAACGCGACCCGTGGGCGCTGCGCGCCGTTGCCGCGCTTTTGTTGGTCACTGCCTTTGCCTTCTCCTTCGGGCCATCGGGCGGCAGGCTGAGCGACGGTTTTGTTGCCCGTGCCGCCCGCGACGTCGTGCCGCCGCGCATTGATGCCTGGGTGACGCCGCCGGCCTATACCGGCAGGCCGCCGGTATTCCTGAACGCCCCGGTCCTGGCCAACAACGCCACTCAAGCGCTGCCGACCTTCACGGTTCCGGAGGGCAGCGATGTGTCGCTGCGCGTCACCGGCGGTTCGGGCGAGGAAACGCTGAGCTACGCCGACACCGGCGGCAACACCCGCGCCATCGATCCGACAGGGCCGCAAGCCGCCAAGACTGAGGCAAGTCCGGCAACGCCTTCCACCGTGCGCCAGTTCAGCGGCAAGTTAACGGCCGACGGCACGCTGACGCTGCAGTCCAGCGACGGCGAGCTCGGCCGCTGGGCCTTCGCCATAATTCCCGACAAGCCGCCGCAGATCCGCTTTGTCGGCGAGCCGAAGCGCGCCGTCAACGGCGCCTTCGAACTCAACTACCAGATCGACGACGACTATGGCGCGGCCTCCGCCAATGCGGTTTTCGCATTGGCCGATCCGCAAGTGCCCAACGCGCATCCGCTCTATGGCCCGCCGGAAATGCCGCTGACGTTGCCGCGCCGCGGCGGCAAGGCCAATGCCGCTAAGACGACGAAGGATCTGACCGACCATGTCTGGGCAGGTGGCAACGTCAAGCTGTCGCTTGTCGCCACCGACGGTGCCGGACACACGGCGACCAGCGAAACCAAGACGCTGGTGATGCCGGAGCGGCCATTCTCCAATCCGTTGGCGCGGGCTGTGGTCGAGCAGCGCCGCATACTGGCGCTCGACGCCTATGCCAAGGACCGCGTGCTCGACCTGATGGATGCAATCACGCTCAGGCCGGAAGACACGTTCGACAACATGGCGCACTACCTCGCCATCATGAGCGCCCGCACCCGGCTGAAGATGGCCGACAGCGACGACCAGTTGCGCGACGAGGTCGCTTACCTCTGGGAGATCGCGCTCGGCATCGAGGAAGGCAATCTGTCGGCGGCCGAGAAGCGGCTGCGCCAGGCGCAGCAGGCGCTGCAGGATGCGATCAAGAACGGCGCCAGCGACCAAGAGATCGAGAAGGCGATGAAGGAACTGCGCGAGGCGATGAACCAGTTCCTGCAGGAATTCGCGGCGCGGGCGCAGCAGAATCCGAATGCGCCACAGATGCAGCAGAACGGTCAGGAACTGCGCCAGAGCGACATCGACCGCATGATGGACCAGATCGAGAACCTGGCGAAATCCGGCAATCGCGACCAGGCGCAGCAATTGCTGTCCGAGTTGCAGGACATGATGAACAATCTGCAGGCAGGCCGCCAGCAGCAAGGCGGCCAGCAAGACAGCGAGATGCGCCAGCAGATGGACAAGCTGGGCGAGATCATGCGGCGCCAGCAGGAGATGATGAACGACACTTTCCGTATGGACCAGATGCAGCGCGGCCAGCAACAGCGCGGGCAGAACCGCGACGAGCAGCTCGGCGAGAACGGTGAGCCAGGCCCGATGGGCGAAGAGGGCAAACCCGGCCCGGGTGACGACCGCGATCCGCTCGGCCGGCCGAAGCCGATGACGCCGCAGGAATTTGCTGATGCGCTGAAGCAATTGCAGGAAGGCCAGGGCAAGCTGCAGGGCGAGCTCGATCAATTGAGGAAGAGCCTCGAAGGCATGGGCCTCGACCCCAATGAGGGGTTTGGCGAGGCCGGCAAATCCATGGGCAATGCCGAACAGGCGCTCGGCGAGGGCGAAGGCGATCAGGCCGTCGGTCACCAGGGCCGCGCATTGGAAGCCTTGCGCAGGGGCGCCAAGGACATGATGAAGCAACTGCAGGCGATGCAAGGCGATCAAGGCGGCAACGGGCAGGGCGGACGCCAGCAGAATGCCGACCGTGACCCGCTCGGGCGGCCCCGCACCAGCGAGGGTCCCGATGACGGAAGTTCGGTGAGAGTGCCCGACGAGATCGATGTGCAGCGTGCCCGCCAGATCCTCGAAGCGATCCGCAAGCGGCTCGGCAACGCACTCAGCCCCGATATCGAGCGCAGCTATCTGGAGCGGTTGCTGGAGCTGAAGTAAGGCTGCCCCCCAATATTCGGAAGATCGCCGTGCGGTCCGTGGAGGCCGCCACCGCCGGACTGAGCGGCACGTTTTAACGGTTGGTGAACGCCTCTCGGATCGCCTCTTCCATGCCGTCGATGGCCTCGCCGGAAGCGTTCGGATTGCGCCGCAGCACCACGTTCGAGGAATCGATGTCGCCGAACCCGTCGGCGGCCGTAAGCTCGCGGCAGCCGGCCGGGATGTTGCTGCGCGAGATCGGCGCAATCGCCAACCCGGAGGTGACGGCGAGCCGCAGGCCGCCATTGGTATCGCTGGTGTAGGCGACACGATAGGCGAGACCGCGCTGTTCCAGCGACTTTATGGCGAAATCCTTGCACCAACCGGCACGGTTGTAGAGCGCGATCGGCACCGGCCGCTCCTCATGCATGTGATGCAGCTCCGACGTCACCCATACGGTCGGGTCATGCATCAGCACCTCACCGCCTGACAGATCCTGCCATTCGAACACCACCGCCAGATCGAGCTCGCCGGCGGCGAGCGCCGCGATCTGCGCACCGGAATGCGCGTAGCGGACGGTGATGTCGACCTGCGGATGGCGCTTGGCAAAGGCGCCGAGTGCCCGCGACAGGATCGCGTGACCATATTCCTCCGGGATACCGATGCGCACCGGCCCGCCAAGCGGCGCCGCGACCATCGATGCCGCCGTCTCGTCGAGCAGTGAAACGATGCGCCTGGCGTTGGCGATGAGTTCGCCGCCGCGCTGCGTCAACGCTACACCGCGCGACCCGCGCTCGAACAGGCTGTCGCCGATCATGCCTTCGAGCCTCTTCATCTGCATCGAGACCGCCGACTGGGTGCGGCCGGCCCGCTCCGCCGCTTTGGTGAAATTGCCGGTGTCGGCGACCGCCACGAAGGTGCGCAACAGGTCGCTGTCGAGATTGGGTCGCATGTGCCCGCCATAAGAAAATCTGATTGCTGGCATCATTCCAATTCGTTTGCAACATGTCAAACGGCGGACGATAGTCGCCTTACCCATTGGATATGCGGCCGCGAAATCGGCTGCGGACCAATCAAAAGTCCTCACTCGTACCCGCTGCCCGAAACGGTGGCGGGTTCTTTTTACCCGGATGCAGGTCTGCTTTCGGCCGCGCACGCGGGAGACAGGAGCGCCTATGCAGAATCGGCTTGTGCTCGGCATCCTCAGCCTCTGTCTCGGCGTGCTGGTCTTTTCGCTGCAGGACCCGCTGGTCAAGGCGGTGTCGAGCCACTATCCGGTCACCGAGGTGATGGCGATCCGCTCGATCGTCGCCCTGCCGATCCTGGTTTTCCTTGTCCACGCCGATGTCGGATTGCAGGCGATCCTGTCGAAGCGGTTCGGCATGCTGACGATGCGCGCCTTCATCCAGTTCACCTCCTATACGGCCTACTACCTGGCAATCGCCGCCCTGCCGCTGGCTGACGCGGTGGCGCTCTATTTCATGGCGCCGCTGTTCATCATGGCGTTGGCCGGACCCTATCTCGGCGAACGCGTGTCCTGGCAGGCGCTCGCCACCGTCCTGGTCGGCATGCTCGGCGTGCTGGTGATGGTGCGCCCGGGCGCCGGCTTGTTCGACTGGGCAGCGCTGCTGTCGCTAGGTTCGGCTCTGCTCTACGGTTTCTCGCAGCTCATGGCACGCAAGATCGGCGACACCGAATCCTCGACTGTCATGGCTTTCTATCAGAACGGCGCTTATCTGGTCGGCGCCGCATTTGTGGCGGCATTGTTTTGGCTGGCAGGCATTGACAACGCCGTGCATCCGAGTCTCGAATTCCTCGTCCGGCCATGGGTCTGGCCGGCGACGCCGGATCTCCTCAAGATGGGGGCATGCGGCTTCGTTGCCTCGGCCGGCATGATCCTGTTGTCGCAGGCCTACCGGCTGGCGCCCGCCAACAGCGTCGCCACCTTCGAATACACCGGTATCATCTGGTCGCCGCTATGGGGTTTTGTGTTCTTTGCCGAAGTGCCGCGACCAGCGACGGCGGCAGGCGCAGCCCTCATCATCGGCGCCGGCCTGTTTGCGCTCAATGCCAGCCGGCGCCGGAGCGGCGCGCCAGCCATTACGGCGACCTGCGACCCCGCCTGAAGGCGGTCGGCCTTGGGCTTTAGGCGAAGCAGGCGAGCGCCTGTTCGACGCGGGCGCGGATTTCAGCCAGCGTGAACGGCTTTTGCACGACGTCGAGAATAATGCCGTCCAATTCCTCGGCGCGCTCGCGCTGGTCGGCATAGCCGGTCATCAGCATGATCTTCATCGCCGGGAACAGCGCCGCTGCCGCCTTGGCCATCTCGATGCCGTCTATTTCCGGCATGCGGATGTCGGACAGCACAAGGTCATAGCTCCCTTGCGCCGCCCGGATCAGAGAAAGGCCATGTGCGCCGTCGGCGGCAACAGTGACATTATGCCCGGCGCGTTCGAGCGCGCGAGCGGCGAGAGTGCGGACGGATTCATCGTCCTCGACGATCAGGAGCTTTGCCATGGGCAGGATATTTGGCGGGGAAAAGTTGATGTTTCCTGAAGGCGCCAAGGGTCGATGAGGCCTTTTCAGAATTCGCTCCGGCGAGTCAGATGGCGTGGTTTTCGAGAACCGGAGCGGAGCGGACGTTCGAGTCGGAGAGCACCGGCAGGTGGCCGCCGGAGTAGAATTATCAAAAGGCCTCAAGCGTCGCCCTTGACGATGCCGACGAAGGGCAATTCCCGAAACGCGTGGGCGACGTCCATGCCATAACCGACGACGAAATAATCGGGGCAGTCAAAGCCGACATAGTCGGCGTTGAGCGTGGTCTGGCGGCGCATGCGCTTGTCGAGCAGCACGGCGATGGCACAGCTCCTCGCGCCGCGCGACAGCATGAGGTCGCGGGTGAAACTCAGCGTCTTGCCGGATTCCAGAATGTCATCGATCAAAAGCACATCGCGGCCGGCGACCTCGTTGTCGATGTCGCGCAGCACCCTCACCTCACCGCTGGTCGTGCCGGCGCCATAGCTGGAGATGAAGATGAACTCGACCTCCGGCGACAGGCCGACATCGTGCATGGCACGGATAAGATCGGCGGCGAAGATGAACGATCCCTTCAGCACCGAGATTACCAGAAGGTCGTGGTAGTCGTGCCCGGCGATCTCCTTGGCAAGTTCCAGGTTCCGCCGCGCGATGGCGGACGCCGAAAACAGGACTTCGATGTCCTTGCCGCGCACAACTGGCATTGGCTGCCCTTCCAGAAATGATCGCCCTGTAGGCGAAGCCGACCGAAACGGTCTTCAATCTGTTTCTAGGCATGTCGAGCCGGCTGGCAAGGCCAAATCTTTCGCAGGACGCCCGCGAACGGTCGGGTGTCCGCAGCGCGTCGCGGATCGTTTATCTGGTGACCTGTTGATTTTCTGGCGCCGCTCTAACGAACCAGCGCATGGCCGCCCGAAATCCAAAAGGCGGCAAAGGCGGCACCGACGCCGACAATCCAGAAGATCGGCCCACCATGCACCCACAACGGCCGTTCGACGGCGGTTTCGGGCTTGCGCAACATGTCCATGCCTTCGATCGAAGGCATGGAAATCATGCGCGCAGGCGGCTGCGCAAAGTCTGGACGTGTAAAATGGCGGGGCAGCACCTCATAGTCGGCATCGATGACCTCGGCGGTCACGTCGCGCATGATGCGTTCCGGCTCGGCGGCCGGATCGGTCATGATTTCGCCGGAAACCGGGCGCGCGGTTCGATCCTCAGCCATCATGGCCCAACACTACCGCACCTGTTCGCTGTTCGTTTCTTTTGGGTAAACGGAAATGGTTAACGCTTCCCCACCGGAACCCCTGTGACTCGCTCGAAAAGCCCCCAAATTAACCGTCGGTTAACCATGCCGGCCGATGGTCTTTCCACAGAAAGGGCTGGCATCTTGCCGCCGAGAATTTCAGGTCGTCGAAAGTGATCCGCTTCGAAAATGTCGGCCTCCGGTATGGCATGGGTCCGGAGATTCTCCGCGACATCTCCTTGCACATTCCGGAGCGCTCCTTTCAGTTCCTGAGCGGACCTTCAGGCGCCGGCAAGACGACGTTGCTGCGGCTTTTGTTCATGTCGCTGAAGCCGACGCGCGGCCTGATCACCATTTTCGGCAAGGACCGCTCGCGCATCTCGCGTACCGAATTGCCGCATCTGAGACGACGCATCGGCGTGGTGTTCCAGGATTTTCGCCTGCTCGACCATATGACCACCTACGAGAACGTGGCATTGCCGCTGCGCGTGCGCGGCCGCGAGGAGGCGACCTATCGCACCGACGTCACCGAGCTGCTGAAATGGGTCGGCCTCGGCGAGCGCATGCATGTGCTGCCGCCGGTGCTGTCTGGCGGCGAGAAGCAGCGCGCCGCCATCGCCCGGGCGTTGATCGAGCAGCCCGAGATCCTGCTCGCCGACGAGCCGACCGGCAATGTCGACCCGCCGCTGGCACGACGCTTGCTGCGGTTGTTCATCGAGCTCAACCGGCTGGGCACCGCCGTGGTGATCGCCACACACGACCTCGGCCTGATGGAACAGGTCGACGCACGGCGAATGATCCTGGCCGGCGGAAGGCTGGACATCTATGACTGAGCTCTCCGTCGAACATTTCGAGGGTCACGACGCCGCGGCGGCAAAGCCCCGCGTCCAGCGCAAAATGGCGCCGATCGTGCCGGCGCAGAACATCGCCGGCCGGGCGCTGGTGCTGGTCATCGCCATCATGACGTTTCTGTCCTGCCTGACGTTTGGCGCCGTCACGCTGGTGCGTGACACCGCCTCCGTCTGGGAGAACCAGATCTCGCGCGAGGCGACCATCCAGATCAAGCCGGTCGACGGCCTCGACATGGAGGCCGCACTTGCGCTGGCCTCGCAGATCGCCGGCGAATTCCCTGGGGTGAAAAGCGCCAGGATCGTCGACCGCGAAGCAACGGCCCGGCTGCTCGAGCCTTGGCTGGGCTCGGGCCTGAACATCGATGAGCTGCCGGTGCCGCGCTTGATCATCATCACCATCGATGAGAACAACCCGCCCGATTTCGCCGCACTGCGTGCGGCAATCACGCCGAAGCTGCCGAGTGCCTCGCTCGACGATCATCGCACCTGGGTCGACCGGCTGGTTGCCATGGCCCGCACCACGGTAACGATCGGTATTGCAGTGCTGGCGCTGATGCTGTCGGCGACGGTGCTGACCGTTGTGTTCGCAACGCGCGGCGCCATGGCCGGCAATGGTCACATCATCGAGGTGCTGCATTTTGTCGGCGCCGAGGCGCGCTTCATCGCGCGCGAATTCCGCCGGCATTTTCTGGTCACCGGCATGAAGGGCGCCGCGGCAGGCGGCGCCGCGGCGATCCTGGTCTTCATCGTCTTCTCCTGGTGGTCGTCACGCAACATGGCAACGCCGCAGGCCGACCAGGCGACCGCCCTGTTCGGCAATTTCGCCATCGGCTCGGCGGGTTATCTCGGGGTCGCTGTCATGGTGCTGGTGATCGGCGCGCTGACGGCGGCAACCTCCCATTTCACCGTGGTTACCTATCTCAGCGACATCGACATTCGCCAGCCGGACGCCGGCTAAAGGAAAGATCGATCACGGATGAAAACGCATCGTCACGAAAATTGCATTTTTTTCCTACCAAAGGCCGTATTTCGGGATTAACCATTTCATGATGGACGTTCGGGACTCGACCGATACCGCTGGATGCATGCCAGTGCTGGTTGCGCGCCCGCCTGTATTCGCCGAGCCTGATGAATTTGCCAAGCCGGATCAGTTCGCCAAACATGGGCGGCTGCTGGCAGCCCGCTCCTTGCGCATCTCGGCTCTCCTTCTGCTCGCCTTTATGGCGCTGTTTGTCGCCGGCTTCGGCTGGTTCGCCAATACCGTCAGCCGCCTGACTACGCCCGCCGATCCGGCAAGGGCCGACGCTATCATCGTGCTGACCGGCGGCCAGTCGCGCCTCGACGCTGCGATGGGCCTGCTTGCGTTAGGCAAGGGCGAGCGGCTGCTGATCAGCGGCGTCCATCCCTCCGCCAGCCGCCGCCAGCTTCAGGCCGCGACCGGCGGCGACAAGAGGCTGTTTTCCTGCTGCGTCGACATCGACCGCGCCGCGCTCGACACGATCGGCAATGCCGAGGAAAGTGCCAAATGGGTCGAGGACCATGCCTACGGCACGGTCATTCTCGTCACCAACAATTATCATATGCCGCGTAGCTTGCTGGAAATGGGCCGGCTGCTGCACGGCGCCAGGCTCGAGCCCTATCCGGTGGTCAACACCAACCTCGAGAATGGCGGCTGGCTGACCAAGCCAGAAGCGCTGCGCGTGCTGTTCACCGAATACAACAAATACCTGCTGGCGCTGGCGCGCGGCATCATGCCGGTGAAGCAATCGCCCAACGGCGTCACGCTGGCCGACGCCGCGGGCGGAAACTGAACGGCACCGGCACTTTTATTCCCTAGCTCTTATTCCCTGGCTGCTGCATCTGATCGCAAGCGTGCGATCTCCTGTTCGAGCCGTTCGATGCGCTTGTCGCGTTCGCCCAGCGCCGCCGCCACGTCGGCCGCTTCGAAACGCTGCGGGATGTGCTGCGAGCAATTTGAATCCCAAGCCGAAACCGTAAACAGGATGACCTGCTCGGGTCGCGCCTTATAGTCTTGCGGCATCAGCTTTGCCGTCAGCTCGGCATCGCCCTCGACGACGCGCGCCCTGCCCCAGATCTTGATGCGCTGCCGGTGCGCATAATCGATCAGGAATAGGAAAGCCTGTGGGTTGTCGCTGAGGTTGCCCTGGGTGATGAACTGCCTGTTGCCGGAAAAATCGGCAAAGCCGATCGTCCGTTCGTCGAGCACCGTGAGGAAACCGGCAGGCCCGCCGCGATGCTGGATGTAAGGCTGCCCGTCCGCATTGGCGGTCGACAGAAAGACGCTGGTCTGCGCCTCGATGAAGGCGGCGAGATCGGACGTGATTGCCGCCTGCCAGCCGCCACGCTCCTCGACACGGGCATAGGCCTGGCGCGAGCCCTTGCGCGCCTGAATCGCCTTCACCGTCGGAGTGAAAGCAACATCGCTGGTGTGAGCGTTCATGGAAGCCTCCTCAAGCGCCAAGCTGCGCTGCATTGCTAGTCAGGAAATAGGTCCTTCCATCTTCGAGATGCAGATGCCATATCTGCAATCTATCCTTCCGTTTTTCGGGAGGGCAGATTTTCGGGAGAGCTATGGATCGCCTCCAGTCCATGTCGCTTTTCGTTGCCGCGGCGGAGACAGGCAGCCTCTCGGCTGCCGGGCGCCGCTTCGGCATTCCGCTGACGACGGTCAGCCGCAAGGTTTCGGACCTGGAAAAGCACCTGAAGACACGGCTGTTGAACCGCCCGGCGCGGCAGCTGTCGCTGACCGATGCAGGCCATGCCTATCTCGCCGCCTGTCGTCGTATTCTCGACGAGGTCGGCGAGGCCGAGCGAATAGCCGCCGGCGAATACAATGCCCCGACCGGCGAACTCATCGTCACTGCGCCGATCGTCTTCGGCCGCCTGCATGTGCTGCCGGTCGTCACCAGCTTCCTCTCCGTCTATCCTGAGGTAGGTGTGCGGCTGACACTCGCCGACCGGATAACCCAGTTGGTCGAAGAGCACATCGACCTCGCCATCCGCATCGGCGAGCTTGCCGATTCGAGCCTGATCGCCACCCGCCTGGGTTCAATCCGCCGCGTCGTTTGCGCGAGCCCGGCCTATCTCGCCGAGCACGGCACGCCGAAAACGCCGCAAGAGCTTGCGGCGCACAGTGCCATCACCTTTGAAGGGCTCACCGCTGCCAGTTGGACCTTCGCCACCGGCAAGGCCGAATTCGCCGTGCCGGTCCGCTCCAGGCTACGGGTCAACACCGCTGAGGCAGCAATCGATGCAGCGATTGCCGGCGTCGGCGTGACGAGGCTGCTTTCCTACCAGATCGCCGCCGCGGTTCGGTCGGGTACGCTGCGCCCGGTGCTGCAAGAGTTTGAGCCAGACCCATGGCCGGTGAGCCTCGTCCATGCCGGCCAGGGGCTACTGCCGGTGAAGCTGCGCGCATTCCTCGACTTCGCCGCCCCGCGCCTGAGACAGCGCCTGCTGCAGGCGGCGTGGCAAACGTGACGAAGACGGCCCATCGCAAAACCGGAACCGATCGCCCGCCTCGCAGCGTTTCCTTTTTGCCGGCGCTTGGTGTAACCAACGCACACCTCCTCACCGGGCACATGCTGTATGCTGTATTTCCGCTCGCTGGCGTTCAATCTCGCCTTCTACCTCAATTTGATCGTCCAGATGATCCTCTGGACCCCGTATTATTTCCTGTCGCCACGCCATCGCGCCTGGTTCGTGCCGAAATTCTGGTCGCGCACCAGCATGTGGCTCTACGACAAGATCGCCGGCACCAGAAGTGAGATCACCGGCCAGGAAAACCTGCCTGAAGGCTCCTTCATCCTGGCGCCGAAGCACCAGTCCTTCTGGGACACGATCGCTTTCCTGCCGTATCTCGACGATCCCGTTTACATATTGAAACGGGAGCTGACCTGGATCCCGTTCTTCGGCTGGTACATTTTGAAGATGCGGATGATTCCTGTCGACCGCGGCAGCCGCTCGAAGGCATTGAAGACGGTGATCGCCGCGACCAAACAGGAATTGGCGCGCAATCCGCGCCAGCTGATCATCTATCCCGAGGGCACCCGCCGGGCGCCGGGCGACGAACCGGTCTACAAATACGGCATCGTCGAACTCTACGCGCAACTTGGCATTCCGGTGGTGCCGGTCGCTCACGTCGCCGGCCTCTATTGGCCGCGCCGCAAGTTCCTGCGCTATCCCGGCACGATCAAGGCGCGCTTCCTGCCACCGATCCCGCCCGGCCTCGGCAAGGACGAATTTATGCAACGGCTGATCGGCGAGACGGAGGCCGCCTGCGACCAGCTTCTCGTCGAGGCGGCGCAGACGCCGAACCCGCCGCCGATGCCGCCGACGGCAATGAAACGGCTTGGTGAGCTGGATGCGAAACCTGAATTGAAAGGCTGAAACAACGGCCTCAGATGCCACAAAGACTTATGGCAGGGCAGCCAGCGCGGCCGTCGCAACCAGCGTCACGGCAAACACCAGATTGATGATCCGCGACGCCAAGGGTTTGCGCAACAAACGTGCAAAAGCCGCGCCGGCGAGAAGCCACAAGAGATGAATGGCAACAATCATCAACGCGAGGACCGCCAGCTTGGCTGAAATAGCAAGACCGCCGGTGCCGGAAGACGCGCCGGCAAACACGGCGGCAATCGCCACATAGGCTTTCGGATTGGCAACGGCCAGAAGGAACCCGCCCAGGAAAGTGGGAAGCGCCGCCCCACCAATGCGTGCCGCCAGTGGCGGCGCCGTCGCTATCTTGAACGCCAGATAGAGGATGTAGGCTGCTGACGCGACCGCCAACAGCGCTGCGAGCTTCGGCAGCGCGGTGAGAACGGCCATGATGCCCGTCGCCACCACCAAAAGCACGAGGACCGTCCCGACAACGATTCCCGAGGCATAACGGAGCGAATCGCGCAGGCCGAATGCGGCGCCGATCGCGGTGACGCTTATCGTCGCCGGCCCCGGGCTGCCCATAACGATGGCCGATGCCAGCACAAGCGCCAGCAATTGCTGCCATAGCTGCTGATCGAGAAGACCCTGTCCGGCCATGCGGCGTCCCTGCATCCTGCGACGATGCAGGGACGGTAGGGCAAGGCAGCGGCGCCGGTCTTGAACGATCGTGCGCGGCTATGCGCTGGCCTTGTCGAGCTCGGCGATATCGTCCGGGCTGAGCTGCAACGACGCGGCACGCACCAGGCTGTCGAGCTGGTCGAGCGTCGTCGCGCTGGCGATCGGAGCGGTGACGCCGGGCCGTGCCATGACCCAGGCAAGCGCCACTTCCGCTGGCTTGGCCGAATGTCTGGCTGAAACGGCATCGAGCGCTGAGAGAATGCGCATGCCGCGGGTGTTGAGATAGCCTTTCACACCGCCACCGCGCGGGCTTTTGCCGAGGTCGGCCTCGCTGCGGTACTTGCCGCTCAGAAACCCCTTGGCGAGGCTGAAATAGGTGATGACGCCGATGTCCTCGGCCGCGCACAGATCGCGCAGCGGACCATCGAAGGACGAGCGGTCGTAAAGGTTGTATTCCGGCTGCAGCACCTCGTAGCGCGGCAGGCCGCGCAGGCTTGCTACGTCGAGTGCGGCCCGCAACTGGCGGCGTCGAGGTTGGAAGCGCCGGCATAACGGATTTTGCCCTTGTCGAGCAGTTTCTGGTAGGCGCCGAGCGTTTCCTCATAGGGAGTGGCCGGATCAGGCCAGTGCGACAGATAGAGATCGATTGTATCGACCTGCAGCCGCTTCAGCGTGGCGTCGATGGCCTTTTCGATGTAGGCGGCGGACAGATCCCTCTTGCCCTGCCCCATATCCGAACCGACCTTGGTGATAACGACAACCTTGTCGCGGTTGCCGCGGCTTTTCATCCATTTGCCGATAATGGTTTCGGATTCGCCGCCCTCGTGGCCGGGAATCCAGCGCGAATAGGAATCGGCCGTGTCGATGGCGTTGAGGCCAGCGTCGACAAAGCGGTCGAGCAGGTCGAACGAGGTTTTCTCATCGGCGGTCCAGCCGAACACATTGCCGCCCAGAACCAATGGCGCGATGGATAGGTCGGTGCGACCGAGACGACGTTTCTGCAAGGCTGATCTCCATGGTGATTCATGCTGGGCGGGTGGGAGCCGCCGACCGAGCTAACCTATGTCGCACCGTGGCAACGTCAAACGCATAGCCTCTTTTCCAGCCCGCCGGCGCTTCACAAAACCGCGACCCGCCGCGCCGTGTCGGGCTTCAAGACGCTGTCCCCAATTTCCAAACCAGTACCCTCTGAGGAAACAATCTGGCAAGTTTAGCAAATAGATTGTCAAATCTGCCAATTCAGACCTTTGCCGGCCGGCCATAGGTTCCGCGGCGCCGACGCAAATCTCGGCACGGTCTGGCCAAGCCCGGACTGTTTGCCCCGGATCGTTTGTTGTGGAGACCGGAATGAAAGCAATTGTATTTGACGCCATCGGCTCGCCGCGCGACGTGCTCTATGTGGACGACCTGCCGATGCCGCGGATCGGCGACGGCGAAGTGCTGGTCAGGATGGTCTCGGCCTCGATCAATCCGGGCGACTTCCTGTTTATCCAGAACCTCTATCCCGAACCGAAAAAGCCGCATTTTCCCCGGCAGATCGCCGGAAACCATGGCGCCGGCATCGTCGAAGCCGTTGGCGCGGACGTTTTGCTGGAACCGGGGACGCTTGTCGCATTCAGCTATTATGGCAGTTGGGCCGAGTACGCGGCGATTCCCGCCGAATGGCTGATCCCGTTGCCTGCCGGCTATCCGGTCGAACGCGCCGGGCAGATGGTGAACCCCATTACCGCGTGGGATCTGCTGGTGGATTCCCGTGTGCGGCCTGGCCAGTGGCTGGCTGTCACGGCCGGCTATTCGTCGATTTCGACAATGGTGATGCAGTTCGCCCAACGACGCGGCATCAACGTCATCGCGCTTGTGCGGCGCTCGCACCAAAGCTTCGACCTGAAGACGCTTGGCGTCGGCGCCATTCTTGACCTTTCGGACTTGAAGACAAGTATCCGGGAAGCGGTGATGGATATCACCGGTGGCGCCGGATTGAACGGGATTATCGACAATGTCGGCGGACCTGTCAGCGGCGAATTGATCCGCACCCTGGCGCTCGGCGGGCAGATGGTGATCAATGGCGGCATGAGTGCCGAGCGCTTCGAGCTGCACAATTTCGATGTCTTGCTGAGCGGCGTCGAGATCAGGGCGAATATCTATCGCTATTTCTTTTCGCCGCTGGCCGAAGCCGACCGGCCTGTGCTACGCGAGATTATCGACACCTTCGGCCAGCCCGGCTTCCACGTTCCTGTCGGCGGTCTCCACCCGCTGACCGAGTTCAAGCTTGCCGTGGCAAACAGCCTGGATCGCGCCGATCTTGGAAAACAGATTTTCAGGATGTAGCCCGCTCACGACACCGAAGCTACGTCGCGACCCGTCTTGTCACGTCTTCCAGCCAGTGGTCGCTTATACCCAGTGCTTCGAGGTGCTCCAGCGTGCTGAGCACGTAATCCTCATTCCTCCCCGACTGGCCGACGGCGCCGCGGACGACGGCCGCCGCCTCGGCTGCGTCGAGCGCACCGGCATATTGCTCATGGCTGCGGTCCACGACATAGGCGACGGCGTCGACCGTCTCGCCCCCATCCGTTTTACCCTTGTCGAGGCGAACGCTGAGCACACGTTCGAGATAGACGTTGGTGACCAGCTCGCGTTCGCGCAGATAGGTAATGACCTCGTTGCGCAGCTCGCCTGGAACCCGGAACGCGAGCCCGATGCAGGAGCCGCCGCGGTCGAGGCCGAGCACCAGGCCCGGCCGTTCGCGCGTGCCGCGATGCACGAAAGAATAGACGCACAGCGAACGGCGGTAGCCATGCAGGCGGGCGCGCCGCGTCTCGACATGCGCGAATCCCGGTCGCCAGATCAGTGAGCCGTAGCCAAAAACCCAAAAATCGCCCATATCGCCAAGCCTGATTGTGACGAACCACCCACCGGTGGTGTTTCAGTCCGTCTACCTGTTGTTGCCGCAAGCGACAGCCCGCCCGTGCCACCCGCGTTAACGAAAGCCGCAGCATGACGTCAAGTGACGAGCGCCCGCCGCCCAGCCAACGTCGCCGCCTGTTGTGGCTTGCCGCTTTCATTCTCGTGCTGTTCGGCATCTACAGCGCGGGCTGGTTCTACCTGGCGGACCTGGTCGAGAGCGCGACCGACAAGGCGGTCGCCGATCTCGACGACAAAGGCATCAGGGCCGACTGCGCCAATCTCGCGATCAGCGGCTATCCCTTCAGCTTCACCCTTTCCTGCGATAGCCTGGCTTACGAGGACGACAGCCGCAACGTCGCGGCATCGACAGGCAAGATCAACGCCGCCACGCAGATCACCCGGCTTTTGTCGCCTGCCGCCGAGCTCAGGGGGCCGCTCAGGACCTCTGTTCCCGGCATGACCCCGCTCTGGATCGACTGGGATGATCTGCGGGCCGACATGAAGCTGTCCTGGCCGCTGCCGAGACGCCTCTCGCTGCAGGCAGAAGGCCTGTCCGGCCAGACCGATCCGGCAGACGACACCGATCCCGTCTCGCTGTTCAGCGCCGGAACCGCCACCGGACAATTGCGCCCAAACGGCCCGGACATCGACTATACCGGCAATTTCACCGATCTCGAAATCGACGCGGCGGCCATCGACGGGCGCGTCTTGCCGCCGCTCGACGGCAGCGGCGACGTGACGCTGAAGAACGGCGTGACGCTGATCAAGGCAAATCCGAAGAGCCTGCGCGGCCAGGCGGCCGAAATCCACGAGCTCGATCTGTCGTCCGGAACTGCGCGCATCACCGTTTCCGGACCGCTGTCGGTCGATGACGACGGTCTCATAAATGCCGACCTGACGATCAGGCTCAATGATCCGAAGGCCGTGGCGGCAATCCTCGCCACCGCCATCCCCGAGCAGAAGAAAGAGATCCAAACCGGCTTTGCCGGACTGGCGCTGCTCGGCAACCAGCCGTCGATGCCGCTGAAGATCGTCAGGGGCAAGGCCTCGCTCGGCTTCATCCCGCTCGGCAAGATCAAGCCGCTCGACTAGAGCAATTCCAGGAAAAGTGTGAAACGGTTTTCCGTCCGGAATTGCGCAAAAACAAAGAGATAGAGCGGTTCGGCGTTTCTGTGAAACGATGAACCGCTCTAAGCCGAGCCGGCCTGCGATCGGCCTGCCGCGGCTTATCCCTTCGGCGGGTGTTCGACTGCCTGGCGGCCGAAATCCGGTACGTCGATATCCTGGCCGGCCTCGATGATCGAGCGGCGGACGGCGCGGGTGCGGGTGAACAGGTCGAACAGTTTTTCGCCGTCGCCCCAGCGGATCGCCCGCTGCAGCGAGGACAGATCCTCGGAAAACCGCGCCAGCATTTCGAGAATGGCGTCCTTGTTGTGCAGGCAGACGTCGCGCCACATGGTCGGGTCCGACGCCGCGAGACGGGTGAAGTCGCGAAAGCCGGAAGCCGAGTATTTGATGACCTCGGACTTGGTCACCGACTCCAGATCGTCGGCGGTACCGACGATGTTGTAAGCGATGATATGCGGCAGGTGCGAAACGATGGCCAGCGTCATGTCGTGATGCTGCGGGTCCATGGTGTCGATGTTGGAGCCGCAGCGGCGCCAGAATTCCGAGAGCTTTTCCAGTGCTGCGGGATCGGTGCCGGGCAGCGGCGTGAAAATGCACCAGCGGTTCTCGAACAGTTCGGCAAAACCGGCGTCCGGTCCCGATTTTTCGGTGCCGGCCAAAGGATGGCCGGGGATGAAGAGCACGCCATCAGGCACGTGCGGCTGCATCTGCGCGATCACCGACGCCTTGGTCGAGCCGACATCGGTGAGGATGGCGCCCTTCTTCAGCGCCGGCGCGATCTCTGCGGCGACCGTGCCTGAAGAGCCGACCGGCACCGAAACGATAACCAGATCAGCATCGCGAACCGCCTCTTTCGCATCCGTCGTATAGGTGTCGCCAAGGCCGAGTTGGCTCGCGCGTGCCAGCGTCGCGTCGCTGCGCGTCGAAATCGCGACTTGGCCGGCGAGTCCCTCGCGGCGGATGACGCGGGCCAGCGACGAGCCGATCAGGCCGATGCCGACCAGCGCGATCTTTTCGAACATCGGTGAGGTCATGGTGTTCTAGCTTTTCAGGAATGTCGCGAGTGCTGCGACAACGCCGCGATTGGCCTCTTCGGTGCCGATGCTCATGCGCAGCGCGTTCGGAAAACCGTAGCCGGAAACGCGCCGCAATATGTAGCCGCGCGCACTGAGGTAGTCGTCGGCGGCCGCCGCCGAATGCTTTTTGTCCTCGGGAAAGTGGATGAGGATGAAATTGCCGACGCTCGGCGTCACCCGCAGCCCGAGCCCGCTTAGTTGCTCGCTCAGCCAGGCTAGCCAGGTCTCGTTGTGCGCGACGCTGCGTTGGATATGGGCGCGGTCGTGGATCGCCGCGATGCCGGCCTCGATCGCCGTCGCATTGACGTTGAAAGGCCCGCGCACGCGGTTGATCGCGTCGATGACGTGCATTGGCGCATACATCCAGCCGATCCGCGCCCCGCCCAGGCCCAATTTGGAGAAAGTGCGGGTCATGACCACGTTTTCCGCGCTGCCCACCAACTCGACGCCGGCTTCATAATCGTTTCGCCGGACATATTCGGCGTAAGCTGCATCCAGCACCAGAAGCACGTTTCGCGGCAGGCCGGCATGCAGGCGGCGCACCTCCTGGAACGGCACGTAGGTGCCGGTTGGATTGTTTGGATTGGCAAGGAAGATGATCCGGGTAGCCGGCGTCACCGCGGCGAGGATCGCATCGATGTCGGCGCGTTCATCGGTCTCCTTGACCGTTACCGGGACGGCACCGGCCGACTGTATGTAGATCTTGTAGACCATGAAGCCGTGTTCGGTGATGATGGCTTCGTCGCCGGGTGCGAGATAGGTCTGCGCCAGCAGGCCCAGAATCTCGTCGGAGCCGTTGGAGCAGACGATGTTCGCCGGGTTGAGCCCGTGCACCTCGGCGATCGCTTCCCTCAGGCGCCTGGCGCTGCCGTCGGGATAGACCGCGAGCTTGTCGGCGACCGCGCGCGCGGCCTCTATCGCCTTTGGCGAAGGACCGAGCGGGTTCTCGTTCGCCGACAATTTATGGACCTTGGCGACACCTTCAGGCGCCGCGCTCTTGCCGGGCACATAGGCTTCGATGTCCATGATGCCGGCGCGGGGCCTTGGACGTGTCTGATCCGGTGTCTGGCTCATTTCATGAAATCCGTCGAGAGTGCCTCCATCCGGAGGCCGCAGCGGAAATACAAGCCGTGGCTCGGAATGTCGAGGGGCGGCAATTCGGGATCAAGAACTTGCCGTTGACGAAGCCATGCGTCGGTCCTAGAAGAGCAGCAACAGTTCCGTGGTGATTTGGCCGGTCGGCTTGCAGCCACGTTAAACAACTTGCTAAAGGGCCGTTTGCATCTTGTAACCGGCTTTGCGAAGGCATGGCCGGTTTTTTGTTGCCCTGACTGGCTGTTGCCCAGACCGGCGGACAACGGAAGGCCGGGCAAGGAGATGTAATGGTCGCTTTGCGCGCTCGAAAAACCAACAACGAGGCCGACCAGCCGTCGAGCCCGGTGTTGCGTTTCGGCGCCGACAAGCCGCTCAAGCTCGACGCCGGCACGCTGCTGTCGCCGTTCCAGATCGCCTACCAGACCTATGGCACGCTCAACGACGCGCGCTCCAACGCCATCCTCGTCTGCCATGCGCTGACCGGCGACCAGCACGTCGCCAACACCAATCCCGTGACCGGCAAGCCGGGCTGGTGGGAAGTGCTGATCGGCCCCGGCAAGATCATCGATACCGACCGTTTCTTCGTCATCTCGTCAAACGTCATCGGCGGCTGCCTCGGCTCCACCGGCCCCGCCTCGACAAATCCCGCCACAGCCAAGCCTTACGGGCTCGACCTGCCGATCATCACCATCCGCGACATGGTGCGGGCGCAGTTGATGCTGGTCGAGCATTTCGGCATCGAACAGTTGTTCAGCGTGCTTGGCGGCTCGATGGGCGGCATGCAGGTGCTGCAATGGGCCTCCAGCTATCCCGAGCGCGTCTTCTCGGCGCTGCCGATCGCGACCGGCGCCCGCCATTCTTCGCAGAACATCGCCTTCCACGAGGTCGGCAGGCAGGCGGTGATGGCCGACCCCGATTGGCACGGCGGCAAATATTTCGAGCATGGCAAGCGGCCGGAAAAGGGGCTGGCGGTGGCGCGCATGGCCGCCCACATCACCTATCTGTCGGAAGCAGCGCTGCATCGCAAGTTCGGCCGCAACCTGCAGGACCGCGAAGCGCTGACCTTCGGTTTCGATGCCGACTTCCAGATCGAGAGCTATCTGCGCCATCAGGGCATGACCTTCGTCGATCGCTTCGATGCCAACTCCTATCTCTACATGACCCGGGCGATGGACTATTTCGATCTCGCCGCCGACCATGGCGGCCGGCTGGCCGATGCCTTCGCCAGCACCAAGACGCGCTTCTGCCTGGTTTCGTTCACCAGCGACTGGCTGTTCCCGACCGAAGAGAGCCGCTCGGTCGTGCACGCGCTGAACGCGGCCGGCGCCTCGGTATCGTTCGTCGAAATCGAGACCGACCGCGGCCACGACGCCTTTCTGCTCGACGAGCCCGAACTGTTCGCCGCCATCAAAGGCTTCATCGCCTCGGCCGCTCGGGCGAGAGGGCTCGGCGCATGACCCCGAAAAGTTGCCGGCTTTTCGGATCAGGACCATGCGCCAGGCATCAGCGCATGACCCCGAAAAGTTGCAGACTTTTCGGATCAGGACCATGCGCCAGGCAGGAGCCGAAC
This sequence comes from Mesorhizobium sp. M0663, assembly GCF_040320585.1. Lineage (NCBI taxonomy): Bacteria > Pseudomonadati > Pseudomonadota > Alphaproteobacteria > Hyphomicrobiales > Phyllobacteriaceae > Mesorhizobium > Mesorhizobium sp. M0663. The sequence goes on along the minus strand of NZ_JAMYPX010000025.1, from coordinate 2,149 downwards.
GCATGAGCGTCAACCGCGCCCAGCGCGTCGACCTCGAAGTCGTCGCCGATCTCATCCCGCCGCAGTCGCGGGTGCTGGATGTCGGTTCCGGCGACGGCCTGCTGCTCGAATTGCTGCAGGCGACCAAGAAGGTCGATGGCCGCGGCCTGGAGCTGTCGCAGCGCGGCGTCAACGAATGCGTGGCGCGTGGCCTGTCGGTCATCCAGGGCGATGCCGACAAGGATCTCCAATTCTATCCCGACAAGGGCTTCGACTTCGTCGTCTTGTCGCAGACCTTGCAGGCGACACGCAATCCGAAGCTGGTGCTCGACGAACTGCTCCGGATCGGCAACCGCGCCATCGTCTCATTCCCGAATTTCGGCCACTGGCGGGTGCGCTTTTCGTTGCTCTTCAACGGCCGCATGCCGGTGACCAGGGACCTGCCCTATTCCTGGTATGACACCCCCAACATCCATTTCTGCACCATTCGCGATTTCGTCAATCTGTGCGACGAGCTTGGCGCGACGGTGGAAAAGGCGACCGCGCTCGACGCCAATGGCCAGCGGATCGGCTTCTCGATGCCGTGGTGGTTCTGGAATTTTTTCGGCCAGCAGGCGGTGTTTCTGCTGAAACGATAAGAGCCAATCGTCGCAGATCGTCCCCTTATTCGAGAACGTCGGTGGCCTTGTGCGGATGCGCAACGCCATCGACCAGGACCACGTCGGACTGAGAATTCTCGGTGCGCAGCGGCAAGATCTCCTGATAGGCGCGCGAGCGGTACCATGCGCGCGCCTGCTGCATGTCTGGAAATTCGATCATGACGAGGTGGCCCGGCCAGGTGTTTTCAACGACTTCCACCTCGCCTCCGTGCACCACGAAGCGGCCGCCAAACGGTTCCAGCGTTTCATCGATCTTGTGCAGGTACTCGACGATCTGCGGCCCCGGCGTGACCTGGCGCATATGGGCGACGGCGTAGGCGGTCATGGCGTATCTCCTTGTGGTCGAAGGCCGGACAACCGGCTTGATGGGAGCAGTTTGCCGAGACGTAATGCGCTCGTCGATTACCCCAGAGGTAATGACACTGAATACAAAAACGAAGCGCGGCTGCCGTCACCTGAAAGATATTTCCACCTGGCACCGATGATTTTGGCACACCTGCGCTGTCCTTATCGATGAGCGCGCCTGGATGGTCCGGCGGCCGGGAACGAGAGGTGATCCATGGGATCGTTGCAAAATCAGAATGTCGTCGTCGTCGGAGGCAGCCGTGGTGTCGGCCGCTCGATCGCGGAGGCCGCTCTCAAGGAGAAAGCGGCGGTGCTGGCCGTTGCCCGCGGAAAACAGGCCCTGGCGCAATTTGCCTGGGAGGTCTCGGGCGTGAAGACGCTCGCGGTCGATGCTACGGTGGACTCCGCCCCGGATAAGGTCTTCGCCGCGCTTGAGCCGGACGTGCTGGTGATCTGTGCAGGCGCGCTGGCGCCTTCTGCGCCGGTGCATGAACAGAACTGGAAGGCGTTCTCGGCAAATTGGGACACGGACGTCAAGGCATCGTTCCTGTTTTGCCGGGCCGCTCTGCGGCGTCCGCTCAAGCCGGGGACCCGGATCGTTCTGATCTCCAGCGGCGCGGCCTTGACCGGCGGACCACCGAACGCCGGCGGCTATGCCGGCGCAAAACGCATGCAGATGTTCCTGGCCGGTCATAGCCAGAAGGAGGCCCACCGGCTTGGCCTCGGCCTGCGCTTCATGGCGCTCGCGCCGATGCGCATCATGCCGGAAACCGGCGTGGGCAAGGCCGGCGTCGACAGCATAGCGGCCTATATGGGCATCCAGCCGGCGGACTTCATCGCCGCCATGACCGACATGCAAACGCCGGCCGATGTCGGACGGGCGGTGGTCGCACTCGCCACCGGCCAGCCGCAAGGCAGTTCCTTCATGGTGAGCGGTAGCGGGCTTGCCCCGGCCGCCTGAGGGGCGCGTAATGCAACGCTCGCTCGTAACCGCACAAGCCACATGACAGACGCTCAACCACCTCTGGAACCAGCAGGCCCGCCCGGGCGCGCTAGGGGGGGCCTCGGGGAGGGCCCGGCCCCGCCACCCCCCCGGCGGCAGCGGGCTTGTTTTAGGATGTTGGGTTGTCTGGCCCCGGCCCGCCCCCCCGGGCCCGGCCCGGTTG
>NZ_JAMYPX010000024.1:0-94665 GCF_040320585.1 Mesorhizobium sp. M0663 | reverse complement strand
TTCTGCTCATCTTCTTCCATCACAAGGTGTCCACCTATTTTGGTGGACACCTCATGCATCAGAGCACTCAACAGCAAAAGGTGCGGGGAAATTCGCGCTTACCATAAGAGCACGCTTAAGACCACTCGTTCATCACCCGAACAAGGCGCGACACGCCGGATGGATACCCTTTTGTCGTCGAGATCAAACAGAAGCGTGGGCTCATGAAGCGGCCACAGTCAATCTGGGGCGGCATCGACCTGGCCGCCATCGCGAACGATATCGCGGAAGCGAAGACTGAAGGTGCGATCGCTGAAGTGCCGATTTTTCCTTGTGAAGATATCCGTTCTCGGCCCATGGCCACCGTTGGTGAAGCGGTACCCGACGGCAAGGAGGTGATCATGCCCGACGGATCGCTTCCTAAGCAGCCGACGGTTGAGAAAGCGCCGGTTCCGAAGGCATCGAACCCACCGACTGAAGACAGACGGACCCGCCAGAAAAAGCGGCGGCAGAAAGATGTTGCTTTGGCGAGAGGTGAACGATGGAAGCGGCGCCTGCCATGGGTGCTCCGCCAGCGCCGGGCTGTGCCGTAGGTCAACCGCACCAGGATTGAAGCTGCCCTTGTCGAACTGTCCATGACGGGCCGGCAGTGCACTTGCCTATCAGACGCCCTCGGATTTAGGGGCGAGAATGAAATCGAAAACGGGCTCAGGCTGGCCAGGCATCGGCTCTCGCAAAACAGCCGGGAAAGTTGTGGCCGTTTCGGCGTGTACCGCGAGCTTGGCAGGTGTCATTCCGAGTGCGGCCTCAAAGGGCCGGCTCGGCAGAGGCGCCACCCGACGAAAAAGCGCTGCAGCTCTCGCCGCATGGCGCGCGGCAGCGACCCGCTTTCCCTCGCGGATTTTCACCCCGGCCGCCGCCAACAGGATCAATCCCTTGAACAAAAGGCGATGCTGAGTGCTTTGTTTCGCAGCGTGCCAAAGAGGCTCCCAAGCCTCATGGGCTTCCCAGTAATAACCGTGATTGAACAGGTCGATACCCCATCGGAACCCGTTTGAGCTGAGTGATTCCTCGACGGCAACAACGGTCACCGGGTCGCTTTGGTAACTGTGACCCAGCGGGTCGCGAACCGGATGCGGATGTTTGCCAGGCAGGTATGCGTAGCCCGGGAAATTCTTTTCGGGTAGCAAGCGACGACGTGACATCGACCCCAGCAATCATGAAAGCACGTCGATGACAATTCATGTCCTATGGAATCTGATGGGACACCGCCTGCATTGGCTGCTGGGTCCTTCCATCCCTGAGATTTCAGCCTCCGCCGTACACGCACGACGCCGGACGTCTTCGGTGGCAGACGCCGATAGCGCTTGACCGTCTTGAAGCCCGACTACTCGCGCACCGAAGACTGACGCTGCTTCTGCGAGCAGCAGCCCGGTCGCAAGGCCGAAGGCGACCCCAAGGTAGTTCGGATCGATCTCCGCCCGGAGCCAGTCGCGCCGGCGTTCAACGTGAGCAGTTTGATGACGGGAACGAAGCTGGGTCTCACTGCGGAGCGGCTGCTGCTGGCGGGGATTCGCGCGCTGGTGCCTCATCGCCGCCGCGCCATCTGCTTAGCCCGCAAGGTAGGAAGCGGCGCTCAGCCGGCTAGAACCGGGCGAAGTGACCAGAGCTCCGAAGTTTGGCTAGCAGGATGATGGCCGTTCCGCGGTGGTCAACCCTCGCTTGCTCACGCAGCGGAGACGCATCCCAGGCAGCCAATTCTGCCACCAAAAGGGCGGTGTCCCCGTTTACCGATGCGCATCTAAGTTGTCCGTACTTGTCCATCACGATTATTGCTGTGCCGGTGACGCCATATCCAATCGCGGCCATCCGCTGAACGCAAATATCGCCGTCGACACGAACATCGAAAAGAACCGATCCTGAGGTTTTCTCCGCAGCGACAGCCACACGATCACAGAACGCCCTATGGAGGCCTTCGATATTGTCGAGTGACTGCTCAAACAACGCCAATTCAACATGCTGCGCCACCATGGCTGCAAAATGCGCGCCGGCTGGCACAATCGACAATAGGCCAGGGCTGACTATCCACGCACCAATCGCCCTCCCGATGCCTACATCGCAACTGCGCTCTTGGCGGGCGCTACTTCGCTTGTCCGCGGCATGCCCAAGCCGTTGGAGCGCTCCTCGAACAGATTGCCCATAACATCACAGCCCAAGATGGCCAATAGGACGAACGACCTTGTAATATCGCTTCATTCGTCCTCCCGAGCGCCGCGCTTCTTTTCCACAAGCGTTTCGGCTTGCCGGAAATTAGGAATCCGCATGGCTTTTCGGTTGGGTGTTGGCAGGAAGACTTATGCGCGGGCGAGGATGGATCAAGGCGTTGCGTCAGGACGACGCTCGGCAAGTGCGTGCGCATTGCGGAACTGGAGCGCGATCTCATGGCGACCAAATGAGGAGTCTCGGAATTATTCTTGGACGATTTCGCGAGTCACATTCTTCCTGCCAGTCGAACCGGCAGATTGCGAATTCAGTGGCGAGTATATGTCCGCGATTTAGCGGAACGACTGTCCCGTTTTTGCGAAATGCGCACTCACTCAGCGGAGACGCATTCCACGCAGCCAATTCCGCCACCAAAAGGGCGGTGTCCCCGTTTACCGACGCGCATCTAAGTTCTCCGTTGTTCCCCAACACGATTATTGCTGTGCCTGTTACCTCAATCGACCGTTCTGCGATCGTGTGGCTGACGCTGCGGAAAAAACCGCAGGGTCGGTTCTGTTCGATGTTCGCGTCGACGGCGATAGCTGCGTTCAGCGGATGGCTGCGATTGGATATGGCGTTTAAATCCTAACGGGATTCAATAATCCCTGTGGGACGGCACGTCCTGTGTCCTGCAGCGCGTTGTTGAGCGCATGGCCCATATAGCGGATTGATGATGGTGAAGGCCTCGGGCTCTCCTCGGCTCCGGCACCGGCACGGAACGTGTCGGCCGGCACCGCAAAGGGCGTTCGGCCGGCCGGAGAGAGGTCGAGGCAGCAAGCATTCCCAGTGGGGAAGTCAGGCTGTTTGGCTGTCGCATCCACGAAAGGTCGCGCCACAGAAACTTGATTGCCAGTCAAATTTTGTTTTCTCGACGCTTCACGAATTAGCACTGGATGCTTCGCTGTTGGGCGTGAAGGAAGATAGGCTGGGGATGGCGCGGCCCGAGCGAACCCACAAAGCCTTCACACGATGCAGATAAGGCACGGGACCTCGTCGAAAGTGTCGACAGGCTGGCTGGCGTTGCTCATGACTGAGCGGAAATAGAGCACGGCAAGACGGTGGAGACCATCGCGCTCGACAGCAAGAACAATTCTCCAGTGGCGATCATCATTATCGATCCGGCGGTCGGGAGGCCTGGTCGGCTTAGCGGGGCTACGACGATGCGACATCCAACAGATATGCGGCATGACTCGGTCAAGGTCGGTGCTGGAATTGCCGCCCGAAAATGGAGTCTTGGCCCAGGAATCGAGCCGCCATCGCGGACGTTGCACCGAAGCAGAGCCGGCACTGTCTCAAGTCCGGATGGCGAAGTGCGCAGCCGATGAAAGCTGCCGCAGTTGGGGACGCGTACAAGCCGTATATGATGACGACATTCGGGGCGCGACGGAGGCGTTCCGCGTTCCTATCGCTCGAACCATGGCCATCGACGAATACGACAGGCCATCAGGTCCGCCGCGCCTTAGCGATAGATGAGTCGCAGCTTCGCCGTGCATAGCGTGATCGCGGAAGTTTGCATTTACGCGCTCCCGTCCGTTTCATTCTCCTCATCGATTTCGCGCACGGGCAGATAGGCGTTCGTTTCCAACCATTCCCGCAGCACGATCTGAATGAGGTCCGCCCGGCCGATTTCCATTTCGGCAGCAATGGCGTTGAGAGCGTCCTCGGTGGCCGGTTCCAGCGGCACGCCGGCGACGTTTCTGAGCATCAATGCCGCGCGCCGCAAGATGATCTGCAGATCCGCGCGCGAAACGTCTGTCGCTTGGCAGATGGGGTGGTTGCCGTCCTCCCCTAACGGCATCGCAATGTGCCAAGGTGACGTGGTGTAGACCACAGAACAGAGAGGACGGCGGATGAAGGCTACGATGATCGGGGTTGATCTGGCAAAGAATGTTTTCCAGCTTCACGGGGCATCGATGACAGGCGATGTGAAGTATCGCAAGAAACTGTCTCGCGGGCAGTTCTTCCGATTCATGTCAGAGCAGCCACCGGCGCTTGTCGTCATGGAAGCCTGCGGCAGCGCCCATTACTGGGCGCGCGAGCTGGTCAAGCTGGGCCATGCAGTCAAGCTGATCGCGCCGCAATATGTGCGCCCGTTCGTGAAGCGACAAAAGAATGACGCGGCCGATGCCGAGGCAATTGTCATTGCGGCCCGTCAGCCTGAAATGCGCTTTGTCGAGCCGAAGACCGCTGACCAGCAAGCGCGGGCGGTTCTGTTTCGGGCGCGGGAGCGTATTGTTCATCAGCGAACGGAACTGGTGAACGCTCTGCGCGCCGTTCTCTACGAATATGGGCAGGTCCTTCCGCAGGGGATTGGTCACGTCAAGCGCATTGAGGCCATTGTCGAGAATACTGAAATCGATCTGCCCGAGCTTGTGCGGGAGGAGTGCCGCGACCTTCTGGCCCAGATCGGCGAGAAGACGGCCCGGGTCGAGGAGAAGACGAAGAAGCTCGCTGACCTGTCTCGGCAGAGCGAAACCGCGCGCCGACTTCAAACCATGCCGGGTGTGGGGCCGCTGATCGCCCTGGCCGTCGAGGCTTTCGCGCCAGCGATGGAGAGCTTCCGATGCGGTCGGGACTTTGCTGCTTGGCTCGGCCTCGTTCCACGACAGTTCTCTTCTGGCGGGAAAGAAAGGCTCGGCCGGGTGTCGAAGGCTGGCCAAGCCGATATCCGCAGGCTCCTGATCATCGGCGCAATGTCCCGCGTGAGTTGGGCGAGCCGCAAACCGCCAGCGCAAGGATCGTGGCTTTCGCGGATGCTCGCGAAGAAACCGCGCATGCTGGTGGCGATCGCACTGGCGAACAAGATGGCTCGGAACATCTGGGCCATGCTGACGAAGCAGGAAGATTATCGAAACCCGGCTCTGGCTATGGCGGCGTGACAAGAAACCACCGCGAATAACCAGGACTGGCAAGGAGGTGTGAGAAGTCGACGACCTGAATGGGCGCATGATCGAACAGATCTGGATCGGGAAACCAGCAATTAACTGAGGGCGTAGAGCTCGTTTGGCAGATTTGGACCCCTTCCGCAGATCACCATACCGGCCCGCGGCTTTTGAAAGTGCCGTAAGCAAAGGCCTGACAGAAGACCGCACTCGATCACACGTCAAAAAGGTCAGAAGCTACTTGCGCGACGGACGGCAACCACAGAAGTTAATTAGTAAGCGCGAATTTCCCCGCACCTTTTACTGTTGAGTGCTCTGATGCATGAGGCGTCACCAAAATAGGTGGACACCTTGTGTGCGGTCGCCGTCAATGCCGATCACATCAAAGGAAACGGCCCGCCCATTGCCGCATGGATGCGTGACAATGCTGCTCGACCTCCTACATGTTAATGCATCACGCAATATAGTAGCCAATCACCCACCCGGCCAGTTTGCTGCCTTTGCCCGGCTCTAACTACCCCCTGAGGAATGTCTCTCGACAGTCCTCAGGGAACTCGACGCGAATGTCTGCAATATCCGCTAAGCGGGCAGAATTTCTGCGACAGCATTTGCTGAAACCCTACTTCACAACAGTGTGGCGCTTCCGGCCGAGCGAAAGCCGGATCGGGAGGTCTTGGGACGATATCATTGTATCCACCTCGACGACGTTGCCGTTGATCCGCACACCTCGTCCCGAGATCGCCCTTCGCGCTTCCCCTTTGGAGGAGGTCAATCCGGCGCGTACCAGCAAATCCACAAGGGCTACTCCGGCCAAGCCCTCGGCGTCATTTAGATGAAGCGTCGGTAGCCCCTCTGCGGCTTCGCCCTGCCCAAATGCTTGGCTAGCCGTGGCCTCCGCCTGTTTGGCGGCGTTAGTTCCATGTGCCAGGGCCGTAGCTTCGTTGGCCAGACGTTCTTTGACGGCGTTTAGCTCGGTTCCTTCAGCCTGTCCAAATCGCTCGATCTCGTCCATCGGCAGATCGGTGAAAAGCTTCAGGAACCGAACGACATCAGCGTCTTCCGTGTTACGCCAGAATTGCCAGTAATCGTATGGCGAAAGGCGATCTTCGTTGAGCCACACAGCTCCGGCAGCCGTCTTACCCATCTTGACACCTGAAGGAGTCGTCAGAAGCGGCGTAGTCACTCCGAAGACTTCCTTTCCATCCGTCCGCCGTATCAAGTCGATGCCATTGATGATGTTCCCCCACTGGTCGGCTCCACCCATCTGCAAACGGCAACCGGTCCGGCGGGTTAGCTCAAGGAAGTCGAACGCTTGGAGGATCATGTAGTTGAATTCTAAGAAGCTCAGATTCTCCTGCTTTTCCAGCCGCGACTTCACACTGTCGAAAGAGAGCATCCGATTGACGGAGAAATGCCTGCCGACGTCTCTCAGCATGTCGATCCAACGAATGCTGTCCAGCCAGTCGGCATTGTTCACCATCACGGCATCCGTCGGGCCGTCTCCGAAGACAAGGAGACGGCCAAAGACCTTTCTGATCCCTTCAATGTTGGCGGCGATCCGCTCGTCCGTCAGCATCGGCCGCGCGTCCGAACGGAAGCTGGGATCGCCGATGCGGGTGGTCCCACCCCCAATGAGAACGATGGGTTTATGGCCAGTCTGCTGAAGATGACGAAGCGCCATGATCAGAAGAAGATGGCCGACATGAAGACTGTCAGCCGTCGCATCGAAACCAGCGTAAGCGGGTACGACGCCTGCTTCAAAGGCGGCATCGACACCCGGCAGGTCGGTCCCTTGATTTACATAGCCGCGCTCAATGAGCGTCTTCAAAGCGGCCGAACATGGTTCGGAATGACCGGTTGATAAATCGGGAAGTGCCATAGGGAATCCTCCTGGTATTGCCGCCAGGGGGTCCTCTCAATGAACAAGCCGCCTGACGGCGGCTTGTTTCAAGGCATGATCGAAACGCGCCGCTCCTTATGGAAGCGTCGCATAATAGATTGCAGCGATGGGCGCGGACTTGATCATGTGCCGATGCATAAAGGACTTTATCCGCACCTGCAAGCAATCTGAAATGGCTACTTCGGGGAGCTGCCGAGCCTTTGTCGCGACGATTTTGCAACTGACTTTTGCACCGTCGCAGAACTCAACTTTTGCGACAACATTTCCTGCTTCCCGCTTTCCTTCTGATGTCGAGCCCAGACGCGCTTCACCTGCGCTTCGCTGCAGCAGCCGGTCAGCTTTGGCGTCATGCCGATACTGTTGCCGCCAGACCGGAAGACAATAAGGCGTTCGTGTGTCACCAGTCAGCTTGGTCCGGCATATTTCCCGGTTCCGTCGCAAACTCCAGCTGAGGTCGGGCAGGTTGATCGTCACGCGGCGCTCATGCGGCGAGCATTTCGAACTGCTTGGGATCAATCGAGGCGGGAACCCTAGAGAGTCAGCCCTCAGAGCCTTTGGTATTAGACCGACCCCTCGCACCGGTTTGGGCTGGGTGTACAAGTCAGGTTTTCATCAGGTTCGACGAGTATGTCTGGCAGCCAGAGCGCGACCACTTCCGTGCCCGCCCGCTCGTCTGGCAGACACACACAGGAGAAAGATATGCTAAGGCGTTATCAACTTAACTTTCGGCATAGACCGATGGCCTGAACATCGCGACCGTCAGCTACAAGCAGCGCCATCGTTTCCTGCCGCAGATCATCGCCCATGCGGTCTGGCTCTCCTTCAGGTTCCCCTTGAGCCTGTGTCTGGTCGAGGAAATGGCGCTGGAGCGGGATCGTGGTTTCGTATGAGGCAATCCGCCGGTGGGGCAACAAATGCGGTCCGCATACGGAGCCATTACGTGACGGCACTTGATATTGCAGTGCAGCAAGCGTAGAGCACCGCGCGCTTATCGGAGTGTCGTCCATGGCCCTTACCAATGCTGGTAACGAGGCAGAACCCGTCGAACAATCGAGCCATTCTGAGGTCGAGCAGCACAGCACCAAGGTGCTGATGCTGGGCGCACTCGGCGTGGTTTACGGCGATATTGGCACCAGCCCGATCTATGCTTTCCGCGAGGCATTGGTGGCATCGTCGGGGGGCGAAGTCGCCAACCGTGGCGACATCCTCGGCGTGTTGTCGCTGATCATCTGGTCGCTGACGATCATCGTCACCATCAAATACATCATGTTCGTGCTCAGGGCCGACAATCGCGGCGAGGGCGGTGTGCTGTCGCTGATGGCGCTGGCGCGCAACAGTTTCCCGACCCGCTCGGCGGTGATCCTCGGCATCGGCATCGTCGGTGCCTCGCTGTTTTTTGGTGACGCCGTCATCACGCCGGCGATCTCGGTGCTGTCGGCGGTCGAAGGCATGAACGTCGTCACGCCGACGTTCCAGCCCTATGTGGTGCCGCTGACGCTGGTCATCCTGGCGATTCTGTTTTCGGCACAGCGGTTTGGAACCGGCGGCGTCGCCCTGATCTTCGGCCCGATCACGGCAGTCTGGTTCCTGGCCATCGGCCTTTCCGGTCTCAACCACATCATCGCCGATCCGGAAATCCTGCTGGCAGTCAGCCCGCATTACATCGTCGCGTTCCTGATCAATTCACCCGACGTCGCCTTCGTGACGATCGGCGCCATCTTCCTCGCCGTCACCGGCGCCGAGGCGCTTTATGCCGATCTCGGCCACTTCGGCCGTAAGCCCATCGTGCTCGCCTGGCTGGCCATCGTGTTCCCTTGCCTGCTGCTGAACTATGCCGGGCAGGGCGCATTCGTGCTGGCGAAAAACGGCGTGGTCGGTCATCCCTTCTTCGAGATGAACGAAGGCTGGACGCTTATTCCGATGGTCGTTCTCGCCACCGCTGCGACCGTCATCGCCAGCCAGGCGGTGATCTCCGGCGCTTTCTCGCTGACCAGGCAAGCGGTGCAGCTCAACATGCTGCCGCGCCTGGAAATCCTACATACGTCGGAAAGACAGTCCGGCCAGATCTACATGCCGCGCGTCAACATGCTGCTGGCGTTGGTGGTGATGCTGCTGGTGGTCGGCTTTGGCGAATCCAGCAAGCTTGCCTCAGCCTACGGCATTTCGGTGACCGGCAACATGCTGGTGACGACGGTGCTGCTGTACGTGATCATGAGCCGCATCTGGAAATGGCAGCTCTGGCTGGCCATCTCCCTGACAGTGGTATTCGCGTTCATCGACATTGGCTTCTTTGCCTCGAACATCGTCAAAGTGTTCGAAGGTGGCTGGGCTTCGCTGGCGGTAGCCTTCACCATCGTGCTGGCGATGTGGACATGGATACGCGGCACCCGCTATTTGTTCGACAAGACGCGCCGGAACGAGATCCCGCTGGATTTCCTTGCCGGCAATCTGCTGAAGAAGAAGCCGCATCTGGTGTCGGGCACCGCGGTGTTCCTGACCAGCGATCCGCTGAGCGCGCCGACCGCGCTGATGCACAGCCTCAAGCACTACAAGGTGCTGCACGAGCAGAACGTCATCCTTTCGGTGGTGACGGCGCCGCAGCCTGTCGTGCCCGACAGCGAGCGCGTCAAGATGGAGACCGTCAACGAGCTGTTCATGCGGGTGACGCTGACCTTCGGCTATATGGAGCAGCCCAACATCCCGCGTGCGCTGGCGATCTGCCGCAAACAGGGCTGGAAGTTCGACATCATGACGACATCCTTCTTCCTGTCGCGGCGCTCGCTCAAGGCATCGCCCAATTCCGGCATGCCGGTCTGGCAGGACAAGCTGTTCATCGGGCTGGCGCGCACGGCGGCCGATGCGACCGAGTATTTCCAGATCCCGACCGGACGCGTCGTCGAGATCGGAACGCAAGTGACGATTTAGGGCATGCCGCGGTTGAGAAGAATCGGTGCTGTCACATTGATTGAGCGGTAAGGAAATTGAGGTAGCAGCGCGCCCGGCACTGTAAAGTTTCAGCGGCTTGATGCAGCGATAGCTGGCCGGGACGGCTGTCACGCTGCGGCGACACACGCGCCAACGGCCAGTCGGGTGTCGCGAATTGAGGCGCGCTGAAGCCGTCCGGCTCAGCCGATCATGGCGCTTCGGTTGCCGGGTTCGAGGTCGTGGCCTCTGCCGCTGCGCGATTCTAGCATTTGCGCCTTGGAGAGCTCTGCTTCAGCCTCGGCGAGGCATGGCTCGGCTGTGGTTCTCTGCCGCAGAAGGTCCGATTGCGAATTCTTGAGGTTGTCACGACGTAGGCGGGCGGCCTTGGCGAACGTCGGATAAGCGAAATGATTGATATCGGAGATGCCGGCCTTCGTTTCCTCGGCGTTTATCTGGAAGTCCAGTTCTCGCGCCATGCGTTCGAAATCGGCAATCATCATGTCTAGCTGCTGCAACTGTCGCCGCTTCTCATTCACCTGAAATTGCTTCAGTCGGACCAGATTACCTCGTGGCTTCATGACTCGGTACTCCGGTACACATTTCGTCCAATCAAACCGCTCTCTCCCAGCCCCTTAACGTTAGGCCTACAGCGACTCTCACGGTTTCTGCTGCGAGAGGAAACATATTTTCCAAATCCTTGGCCGATGGCTATGAGTTCAATGGCATCGACAAGCATGCGAGCGAGGGACTTAAGGGGCGGTAAAAAAAGCGGAATAGGGCGATTTCACATTGTCTGCATATGAACGCGTTGAGACCTGCGGCGGGCTTGTCACACAAACCAATCGTCAAGATTTGCGACATAGACGCCGGGGGCATGAATACGCCCGCCGTCAGCTACACGCCCCCCCGATTTCCGCCCCTATTTATCGCCCACGCGGTCTGGCTTTATTTCCGGTTTCCGCTGAGCCTGCGCCTGGTTGAGGAAATGCTGCTGGAACGCGGCATCGTGGTTTCGTATGAGACAATTCGCCGGTGGGGCATCAAGTTCGGGCCGAACTACGCTCGCTGCTTGCGCCGCAAGCCGCCGTGCCGGAATGATGTCTGGTACCTGAACGAAGTGGTCGTCACCATCGCCGGCAAAAAGCTTTGGTTGTGGGGCGCCGTCGACCAGGATGGATATGTGCTGGACGAAATCGTGCAAAACCGCCGCAACACCAAAGCCGCCAAGCGCTTGCTGACGCGGCTGTTGAAGAAGCAGGGGCTCGCGCCGAAGCGCATGATCACCGACAAGCTGCGCTCGTATGGAGCGGCAAAGCGACAGGTGATGCCGGACGTCGAGCACCGGTCGCACAAGGGGTTGAACAACAGAGCGGAGAATTCCCATGTGCCGCCGCGAAAACGGGAGCGGATGATGCAGGGGGTCCGATCGCCGGGAGGCCTGCAACGCTTCGTCTCGACCTTGTCAGCCCTCCGCAACCTCTTCGTCCCGCCCCGCCCCAAACGTTCTTGTCGAGCCGCTTCTGGCGATCGTGGCAACGATGTTGCGCGAGTTCGGGCGACTGACAGAGCAGGTCTTCAATATCGCCCGCAAGGAGCAAGTCTGCCGGCGCCTCATGTCCGTGCCCGGTGTGGGACCCATCACCGCGCTCGCCTTTCGTGCCACGGTCGATCAGCCGGACCGCTTTCGCCGATCGAGGGATGTCGGCGCGCATCTGGGTCTGATCCCGGCACGCTACCAATCTGGCGAGACGGACTTTCAGGGCAAGGTGAGCCGATGCGGTGACGAGCTCGCCCGCACGGCCCTCTATGAGGCGGCTCATTCACTGCTTGTGCTCAGCAAGAAATGGTCGAGCCTCAGAGCGTGGGGTATGAACGTCGCCAAGCGGCGCGGTATCACGCGGCTTCCTACTCCAGAACGAGCATGCCCCTCCTCCTTGGCGGCCTCGTCAAAGGCCTACGGACATCCTCGGGTGACACTTGGTCCTCAAAGGCGTCGATGCAGGACAGCACCGCCAGCTTCCACTTAGTCCCTTCTTGGTCCACTTCATGAGTTCCTCGGCGGCACCCTCGACGTGGCTAACCCGTATCGGATGCCAGGTCTGTCGCTCCTGACATAGACTGGAGGGTTGAACCAATGGAGAGCCATACAGGGAAATTGGAGCGGAACCAGACTGCCGACCAACCCAGGTTGTAAGGAACAACGCAGGCCCTCGCGGGTTTAGAGGTGGCAGCGGGTTCTTCTTGGATGTGCAGCCGCTGTGGGGGTCCGTCGCCTTTCTCACGGGCGGCGGGCTCCTTTCGCGAAGGCGGTGTTGGTCAGAGAACCTTTACCGCAGTTCAAGTTAGCTGGTTGTCATTGGGGGAAGTAATGTCCCCTCCTCTTTTGCAGCAGCCAGGAATGCCTTACGAGCCTCCTCAGGTTCCATCTCGTCGAATATCACGGCCATGCAAACGCGCACCGCGAGGTCCCAGCGAGGGCCACGCCTGGTCCACTTCATCAGCTCCTCGCCGGCTGTCTCGGCGTTCTCGACGTTGCGGATTTCCCCTGGACGCTCGGTCTTGACGGGGACCGGAGGGTTGAACCAATGGCGAGCCATGAGAACTCCTAATCAGGAAAGATCATGCCCTCCTCCTTGGCAGCCTCCTCGAACGTGTCACGGGCCTGTTGGGGGTTGGGGGGACACCTTGCCGCTCATGGCATCCACGCAGGCGCGCTCCGCCTCTAGCCACTTAGGGCCACGCTTGGTCCATAAGACGAGTTCCTCGGCCGCAGCCTCAACGTGGTGGACCCCGTAGCGGAAGCCGTCATGCTCCGTCTTGACGTACACCGGAGGTGAGAACCAAAGGATTGCCATAGGCGGAATCTAGAGAAGGACTTCTCTGCGGCCAGCTCCGGTCGGGAGTATTGGTTCTGACGTAGACTGGGCGGGGGCAACCAGTGGAGAGCCATGCGGCTATTCCCGAAGATCGAACGCGACGAACAGGCCAAAGGCTGGGGCAACATCAACAACAAGAGTGACCAGCTCGCAGTCACTTACCACCAGATGTGGCCGTCACGGCGCACCGCCGCGATAGTGTCTTTGACGGAGATGATGATAATTTGGCCGCGCCGGGCTTGTAAAATCAGCTGTTCAACAAGCTCATGGGCCGTCACTTTGCGGGGTCGGCAGTTCGTCAGAACGTTCATCCGAAGGCCTCCCACCTCAGCGAGAACCCAAGCGGCTACCTTATGGGTCACTTCTCCAAGAAATCAATGTTCGAATCGTACTGAATAAACCACGGAATCTTTGGGAGAAATCTTCCCCTCGTCCTATGCGGGGAAAGATACATCTTGGCTTCTGCGGCAGCCTCAAAGGCCCTTCGTACCACCTGAGGGTCAATCGGATCGCCCTCCAGGTCTGACAGACAGAGGGTCACCGCCTTGTGCCAGCGAGGTCCTCTGCGGGTCCACCTCTTGAGCTGCTCAAGGGCTGCTCTCGCATTGTCGCAGCCATGCCTGTCGCCGGTTTCAGTCTTCACGAACACCAGAGGGACGAACCAATGGGTTGCCATGGGGGTAAGTAGGGCGGCACGAACCCGCCGACCATCCGAATCATGGTCGGTCATGCTCGGTCCCTGCTTGGCAGGGAGCGGGCAACAAACCGAAGGTGTTCATAGAGAACGGCCTCGTCGAACTCGCCGTCCGAGAAGAGTGCCATTGCGCTCACGCTCAGGCGCTCCGCCTGCTCGCTTCCTACCGGAATGCCTTGCTCGGCGCATACACGATCAAAGACCTGCTTCAACAGAATCAGGTCGCCAGGATAGGCAGTACCACTAGTTGAGCTGCTGCTGGTCATAGGCTGTCACCATTGGGGCGCACGCGCGGTGGGCTCCCCTGCCAGAGCCGAATGCCCGAGCCCCTAACCTTCAAGTCGCGCGACTCAGAGCAGTTGAAACTACAGCCGCTTCCGTTCCCGGCAGTTCGAACAGCATGGGCAGGTGGCGACACTCGGCTTCGTCCACGATCAGCGCCTCGATAGTCGCGATGGAAAGATGGCTTTTGAGGCGCAGCCGGACAACCGCCGCCAGTTTGTGAACGGGCACTGGCACCGCCCCCGTGTGATCGTCTAGCAAACTATTGATCTCAGCAACTACCTTTGGATCGACGGCGTGGGGCAATGGCAGCATGAGAGCGTTCCTTTCGGAAGTAACTCTAAGCGGATCAGGGCGATGAGTCTTGGCCCGTACGTTTTTAACCAAATGCGCGGACATCATTGGACGTCAGGTCACGCCCATTCTCGCGTTACTGTGTTTGTATGGATGCCGCGCTATTTCTCCGACTTCACCGACACTGGCAAAGTCTTCCTTGACGTTGAGGGTACCGATCCCTCGGGACCTCGAAGCTGCAAAACAAGAGGCGGTGAAAGCCTTGGTCGATATTACCAAGGATAAGCTGCCCGATTGCCATGGGGTCACTGTTTGTCGGCCCGATCAATTTCATCGAGCAAAGACTTATGCTCGTCCGGCAGCTCCTGTTCTACCGGAAGATTTAGCGCTCTGCGAAGGTAGTTGCGGACTGCTTCTGACGTGACCCACCGTCGTACGAGGTCGGCAATAACCTTCTGTTTCCTTCTGTCGACCTCAACCATGCTCGATCCTGCATGCGAACAGGTCCGAACCTTCTGGAGAGAAGATTTGTTCCTGCTAATCACGAAGATGAGCAGGACGGCGCGCCCGCTCTTGCGGAGCCACAATGGGCAAAATTCCTGGAATGCTGGGCGGGAACGTTAGGCGGATTAATGAGGCGCGGGCTGAGAGCTACTCCCGGCCGTCGAAACACACGAACAGGCCAGTGGCGGAAGCTACCTCAAGGATAGCCTCAGTTAGCTCTTCGTCAGATGCCCGCAGATTAGGCGCAGTCACACGGACCCGTTCTATTGCAGCCTTGATCGAGACAATGTCTCCGCGAGCCGCCCGGTTCAGAAGTGCAGCAATAGCCTCATGTAGAGTTGGACTGATAATTTGAACGACATTCATCCGACCATCCCCAAGGGGCACGCCGAAGAGACGACAGTACTCTCTCCCTGACCGACATCAACAGGATGTAAGAGTCCGTTTTGAAATTCAAGGATGAGCGTTTCGGCGGATGAGGTTTGCGCCCATTGCGACGAGGATCATTGCGTGAGAGACGTCGATGCGCTGCTCGTAGTCGCGCACGAGGCGGCGCCATCTTGTCATCCAGCCGAAGGTCCGCTCGACGACCCAGCGTCGGGGCAAGACTTCGAAGCCCTTCTGGTCATCGGATCGGCGGATGACCTCGACCACGAAGTCCAGATAGGCGGCCTTGTCCATGAGCATTAGCCGATCATAGGCGCCGTCGGCGAACAGATGCTTCACCCAGGGCCAGCGCTGGCGGATACCATCCAAGATCGCCTGAGCGCCGGCGCTGTCGGAGATATCGGCCGGCGTCAAGTTGACCATCAACAGCCGCCCATCCGTATCGACTGCGATATGGGGCGCTTGCGTCCGACGATCTTCTTGCCGGCGTCGTAACCCCTTGTTCTTGCTTGCGGAGCCTTGACCGACTGGCTATCGATCACCGCCGCCGACGGGCTCGCCTCGCGCCCGGCCCGCTCACGATCCAGCATCAGCGCCACGTCGTGGATGGTCTGGAACAAAAATCGCCGCGCCAGCTCTCGAAACCAGCCATAGACCGTCTGCCAGGGTCCAAAGTGGATCGGCAGCATCCGCCAGCCGCAACCCGAACGGACCAGGTAGCGCACCGCATTGATCACCTCGCGAAAATCAACCTCGCGCGGACGGCCACGCCGCCCAGGCTTGGGCATCAGCGGCGCGAACTGCTCCCACTCCTCATCCGTCAAATCAGACGGGTAGCGCTTGGTCTTCTTGGCGATCTGGGCCATCCGGCCGCGGCTCTGCTTTGTCCACATCCACAGCTTGAATCATAACCCAGCCTCAGACGAAACCCCAGCAAGCCGATTTTCAAAACGGCCTCTAAGCACCCTAACGAGAGGTAGCGTACAAAGGGTAAAGACCGTCCGCTCGGCGCGGGGCTCGGTTAATTTCCCGTTCGAACTTCCGATCCACCGAGCATGCCCTTCAGTTCATCAATGGAGTATGGCGGTGAGCGTCGATGAACAACCGAATGGCAATTCGGGCAGAGTGGCACGAGATCACGTCGGGGGTCGATGATGTAGCCGGCCCCGAGTTCAGAGACTGGCGTAACGTGATGGACCTCGATCAGGCCGGCGGCGGCGTCGCCATAACGCTCGTCCATTTTCAACTGACAGGCTTTGCACGCGTAACCGTGAATCGTGAGTGCGGCGGCCCGGTTTCGCCGATCCCGTTCATATCTGTTCACCTCAACCTTGGTGCGCGCCCCCTCCGGCAGACCCTGCAGTTCAGGAACGACGTCGTCTTCATGGGCGGGTTCCAAAGGGAGCAGGGCGAGAATTGCGGTTGCTGCGCGTGACGTCCACAACTCAATCAACCGTGAATCCTCGTCCTCGTTTCCGTCGTTGATGGCCAGCATGCCTCGGCGAAGCGTCAGCGCCATCGTTCGCCAGTCGCTTTCCCATATCGAGGGGGTCACATAGAGCTGCCGTTCGCCATTGACCCGCATCTCGATCTCGGCACCGTCGGTAACGCACAGGTCGAGAACAGCCCGGAATGCCGCACGCCCGTCCGGGTCGGCGTGGCCCATCTCACCAAGCAGCTCGCCCGCGAAGTTGCCAGGCTTGAAGGTCACCTCAAGTCGCCGCCATCCGACCGTCGTCTTGATCGAGAAGGTCTGTCCTGCTGGATGGTCAGCCGGCTGGAGTTCAAACCAACGGCCGGAATCCTTGTCACGACCTTCCTTGCCGATGAAAGGCAGTCCAAGTTCAGACGAGACGCGCTCGGCTAGCGCCCGTGCATCAAGCGACATCCTGCTCTATCTCGGGATCAGGCAAACCCTCCACCAGCTTGGACAGTATGCGGGAAACCTCGAAACGCATGTCACCGAAGAGTGCTGCGGTCGTATCCTGAACAGTCGTCAGCTCGGCGACGCACAGCGCCCACATCAGCGAATCGAGACCCTGCAAAGTGACGCTGCGATTGAGGTTCGGCACGTAGACCTTGTGATAATAGGGGTGGGTGGTGTTGAGCTGTACCGCACGATGTCCTTCAATGAGGGCTGGCTGGAACAGCAAGCCGTTTGTGATTCCTTCGACCGGCTGAACAAAGACCTCGCCGGGCCGCTTCGCCGAAGTGATTGCCAGCTTGAGCCGGAATGAGCCGCGCGAATTCTGCACCAGCGCCTCACCAGTGTTCGGATCGGCCACATTGACCTTCGCCCCGCCGGCCGCCGCCTCCCGGTTACGGATGTTGGCGTTTGAAGTATCGTGCGCGCCCTCGCCCTTCTTGCCGATCGCGGCCTGTTGGCCCTCACGGGAACGCCGGTTCGCCTCTCGTCGCGGAGCGGGCAGGAACTGCTCCTTGAGATATTCCGACAGCGTCTCGTTCAGGATGATCTGCGATTTCTTTATGTCGAGGTGGAAGGCGTCGTCGAGCTTGTTGTCGAAAGAAAACTCGACGCGCAGCAGGGTGAGGTGCGGTTCCTTCTGATACATCCCGAGCCAGTCGGCTGCATGAATCAGCCGGTTCTCGCGGTAAATGTAGATGCCCTGCCGATCATTGGCGAGCATCGCTTCCTTCGCCAATTTGTCGTCGGGGAACTCCTCTCGCCGTGGGAGGATGAATGCCTTCACGTCGAACTTGGCTTCGCGACCATCCGGCAATTCTGTCGGCACTGTTTCCTGGGCGACCAGCTCCGAAAGCTTACGCTGGAAGGGGTCCCAAGCGGCCACAGCTTTGCCGTTAAGTTTGATTTCGACATTCGTGGCCCGGCTATCCTGTGGATCAAGGAAACGCTGGTAGATCATCGCAAGATGTTCACGGAGGCTGCCCTCCTTCGCCTCCAGGGCCTTTCTTGCGGGTTTCCCGGTCGGATCCTGGTAGCTCTTGAGAAGGCGGTCCACCTTCTCCCAGAGTACCACGGTCCCGGCGTGACCTGGCGCGACGGCCTCAAGCTGTTCCAATGCCTCTTCGTCGACTTCGTCGTCGGTGAGGAGAAGGGCCCACTTGCCTGCCTGGGCAACATGATAAAGATCCCACGTGGCCATCAGCGGTGCAACATTACCGCCGGGCCGCGAAATCACCGAGAGACGTTTGCAAAAAGCGGTGGAGGCGGTCTTGAGGCCAAGCCCGTACTTGCCGAGGCTGGCAGCGCTCGGCCGTACCTTCGAGCCGTACTGCATTGCATTGATCAGCCCCACACGGTCCATGCCGTCGCCGTTGTCAGCGATCGAGAGTCTGATATTTCCGCGGAGGTCGGCAGCGAGCCAAAGTTCAACCTTTGTGGCGTTGGCGGCTATGGAATTGTCGACGACGTCGGCGACGGCAGTGTCGAATTCATAACCAGTATCGCGCAGACCTTCGATCATCCGTTCCGGATCGGGCGGCAGCTCAATCTCTTCCATGTCCTTGTTCTCCCCCTCAGATGTCGATTATTCGCCATCCGGTTCCAAGTTTCAGAACGCTTCCAGCAGTGCGCCCGCTTCGATTCTTGAGTCGATGCGAGATACGGTACTGCCCTCTGTCTTGCGAAAGTATTATCTCATCCCCCGGAACGATTGCTGACTGACGGATATATTTGGTCATTCTCGTCAGCCTGAATTCATTGCGGGTACCGCCAAACAAGGCGTTATTGTAATAGATGAAGGCAAACTCCCAATATGAGCCGCTTTCGTCGACGAATGTGAGGTGGCAGCGCGGATTGTAAAGGGAGCTGTCCAGCTCCGGAAAAAAGGCGAGAATGCCCTCCTCCTTCGGTACGAGGATGCCGGCCTGATGGCCTCCGGTGTCCCCCGTGTCATTCGCACTCAGCACTTTGGCGATGCTGCGCTCTATCATTGTCACCTCATTTCCCTGACCGGCGAGCGGCTTAGCGCGCCAACAATGTCGGCGTAATCTTCATCGCGCCCCTCTACGCCGACGACAGCCGTCCCGGAAATTGCTCGTTTGCGGGACATGCGGTCGTGGACGACGTCCTCGACGGTATCAGCCACAAACAGGCGGTGAACAGTGACAGGTAGTTCCTGACCACGCCTGTGCGCTCGTGCAGATGCCTGGTCTTCCAGGGCCGGATTCCATTCCAGATTATAGTGGATGACGTGGTTTGCCGCAGTGATGTTCAGACCTGCACCTCCTGCCTTAGGATTGAGCACGAGGGCCGCGCCAGCCTGAACCTCACCGAA
This sequence comes from Mesorhizobium sp. M0663, assembly GCF_040320585.1. Taxonomy (NCBI): domain Bacteria; kingdom Pseudomonadati; phylum Pseudomonadota; class Alphaproteobacteria; order Hyphomicrobiales; family Phyllobacteriaceae; genus Mesorhizobium; species Mesorhizobium sp. M0663. The sequence goes on along the minus strand of NZ_JAMYPX010000024.1, from coordinate 75,421 downwards.
TTGATCGATGAGTGTCTGGCGTTCATCGATGGGTAGCCGCCCGTCGATGATGCCGGCGAAGGCGCGAAAGCGCTGGCGCACGTGAGCGGCTATCATATCGGCCATGCGCGTATAGGAGGTGAAGATGATAACCTTCTCACCCAGGGAGAATATTTCCTCGAGGATCTCGTCGAGGCGCCTGAACTTGCTGAAGGCCATCGGATCGCTGCCTCCCGCTTTATCAAGAAGCGCAGGGTGCGCACAGAACTGGCGAAGTGTTGTAAGGGCAACGAGAGTTGCGGCCGAACCATACTTTTCTGCGATTGCCTTGCGCATGGCCTCATAGGCCCCGGCTTCGGCCTCTTCCAGCTCGATGACCTGTGGAATATCTATTCGCGCTGGCAGATCCTGCGCGACCTCGGCGACCCGTCGCCGCAGCATTAACGGCGAGACAAGCGGCTCAAGACGCGCAGCACCGTCAACATCCTCCGTAAAAAGTTTCTCGAACGATGCCTTGTCGCCCAGATATCCAGGCAGGACAAAATCCATGATGGACCACAAGTCGAGGAGCCGATTCTCGACAGGCGTTCCCGTGACAGCCAGACCCACGTCGCGCCGGAGGTGTTTTACGGCCCGGGTCCGTTGTGCGTCCGGATTTCTTATGTACTGCGCCTCGTCAAGGATGATCGCTCGCCAGGCGACCATGTTAAGCAGGCTGTTGTCCCGGACGGCGCTGTCATAGGACGTCACCACCACATCATATGCCTGAAGCTCGGCCGGTCGCCCGGTTCGAAGCGGACCGTGATGCTTGAGGACACGCAGGGCCGGTGCGAAACGCGCAAGTTCCCGACGCCAGTTCTCCAACAACGAGCCTGGTGCGAAAATCAGCGAGGGCGAAAGGGAGCCAGATCCGGAATCGCTGAGCACGCTGATGATCTGCAGCGTCTTGCCAAGTCCCATTTCGTCCGCGAGCAGGCCGCCAATGCCTTCGGAGAGCAGGAATTGCAGCCATCTCCACCCGGCTGTCTGGTACGAATATAGCGTGGCAACGATGCCCGCCGGCACGTGGACGGCGGGGGGCGTGAATGCCAATGGCGAGATCGTCTGCTCTGCCAGGTTGTCCACGACTGGCCCGCCCTCTGTCGCCTTCTTCCTGAGATGCAGGAATCCCTTTAGCGAACGGGCTGGTCCGGGCCCCGTGGCTGTTTCGATGAGCAGTCCAGTAAGCAGTTCTCCCTGCGCCGCATCGAGCGCGTACCACACGCCGTCGTACAGGAGATGACCCCGCCCAAGGTCGTCCGGCGAGAGTGGGATCTCGATCCCGCGTGATGAGCCGGAGAGGGCGTAGGCAGGCACGCCGTTCTCGCCCTGGTTGATCGTAAGGACAGGAGCGAGAGGATACCGTGAGGCGCGGATGCCCGGCACCTCGGCGGGCATCCCGTCCCAGACTGGCCGGCGCTCGACAAGGGCGCTGTAGATTTCATCCGCAGACGGTACGCTCTCGGACTGGTCTGCAGCTACGCGAACCAGCTCCGATCCTCTAATTTTCCAGGAAGCCTCACCCATTCGACTATTGTGGAACGGGCTCTACAAAGCGGCAAGGGGACGTGTCGTCCCATGCATGCTCATCCAAGCCATTTTCGTGACCGTCACGAAAATGGGCACACAAAAGAGCAGCGTATAAAGTGTAGATGACCGGCGCGTCCGCCAGACGGATGCAAGCCGCGCGGTCATCGAAGCAAATTCGCGGCCCTGAGCTCGGTTAACGAGTGCGCCGCAGGAGGTTCAGCATAGCGGCGGCCTGCCGCGAACCGGGACCGACGAACTCCGACGAGGGGACCACATTAAGGCGGCGCCCGCCGCCGATCTTTGGGTCTACACTTGCCTCATTGCAACCAATGCCAGGAATCCTGCGACATCCATCAACCAGGCCTGTTGGGATACTTTGAAGGTTTCGTGGAGCTTCCTAGGCAGCACAAGTTGCAATTGCTTGGCGCGCATTTCGTCGGTCTGGTTTTCCGAGATGCCCGGCTCCATGGTCAACAAGTGTTTCTGATCAATCCGGGCTGCCTCCGATAGCACCTGTCTCCATCGATCCTTCAAGGTCGATTTTGATCCCAGCATGGTCAGCCTCGCGGCGGGGAAATCCGCATCCCTGTACTCGACCTGTCCCGGAAACAGGAAATCGGGCCTGTTTCTGTGCTCCGTCTCGACGCCCCTTGCGTAGCGGATGTTGTGGGCATTGAAGACCGCTTCCAGGTGATTTTCCAAGGCTGACCCGGCACGCGACTTTCGCCGGTTCTGGACACCAAGGGAAAAGCCAAGAAATCCATCCACATCCGCACCGTCGTCCGATGCGAACCCCGTGTTTATCCTCTCGGCTACTATGTGCCGCTCAAGGCGCCGGAAAAGCTGCTCCTCTCGCTCCATCCATAGGACCAGAGCATCGTCCGGCGAATCTCGTGCAGAGACATCCGGCAAGGACGAGCGCGCAAGTTCCGAGAAAACGCGCGTTGTCGGAAATTTCAACCTGAAACGCTCGATCAGGCTGTCAAGCCGATCAGCTTCTGGTTCCTCCGGCTCAATGCCGAGTTCGTCAAGAATGTATCGAGCAGCGAAGTCGAGTTCGGCAGCATTGTCGGCACTAATCTCCTGGGATTCGAACTGAAACCCCAATTGATCGTCCATGCCGAAAAGCCAAAGCAGTTGGTTCCGGATGGTGCTGCCGTCAGGCGTCACGATGAACAGAAGGCGGTCGTCCCGCTTGCGTGCCACGAACAGCACGTCGCCCGGCTTCATAATGTCGGTGATGCTGTTGCTTTGATAATAAAGCCGCCATTCCGCGCTGCGCGTCTCGTCGTTGCGCCGGGAATCATACCAGGAAAGCCGCCCCTCCTCGGTAACCGCTTCCTGTTCGCCGCCAAGCCAGATGTAGGTTGCGAAAAAGCGATCATCGGTGCCACCGCGAGGAAACTTCCGATCCTGATCACCAAGAATTCGGACAAGGGGTTGCGAGCCTGTGACCTCATGCTGGTTCGAGGATTCCGGATTGGCATCCACGGCAGCCAGCCGTTTCGCGGCGACACCTTCAAAGTGGTCTGAGAGCAGCCCCCGCCGCATTGTCATTCCCTTCCCCTGATCTCCAGCCCTGGAGAGTCCGACACAAGCCAAACGGCACATTCGCCGATGACATCCTCAAGCGGCAATCGGATGCGGCCCTTCAAGGCGCATTCCCATACGATCCCCTGCCGCCAGCCAAGCTTTGTGAGAGCATCGAAAGCTCGAGCATCCACCTCGCGGTTCCTGATAATCTTGGCCTCCCAAAACTCCGGCCGTGTCGACGGCATCCGGAACAGGTGGCAGTCGTGGCCGTGCCAAAAGCAACCATGTGCGAAGATTACCGCTCGATATCGCGGAAACACGATGTCAGGCCGTCCGGGCAATTTACGATCGTGCAGGCGGAACCTGAATCCGAGCGCGTGCAGTCCACGGCGAAGGGCCAATTCGGGCCTTGTGTTGGTCCCGCGAATCCCCGCCATCATGCGGCTGCGGACGTCGGGAGCAACGATGTCAGCCATATGCTGCCGCCGGTTCGCGGTCAGGACGTGTGATCGCCTGAACAATGTGGGGCTGTGCGGCAGTTCTGCGTCTCGCGGCCACGGCTTTCAAAATGTGAGGCTGCATACCTTTCGCAACGAACTCCACAACGGGCACAACTACGGCATTGCCGAACTGGCGATAGGCCTGCGTGTCTGAAACCTTGATGTGGAAACGACGGTCGCCCCTGTCAAAGCCCATAAGACGGGCGCACTCCAACGGCGTAAGGCGTCGCGGTCGTTTGCCCGGCTGGTCGATCAGCACCTCCGAGCCGTCTTTGTAGTACCGCGCAGATAGCGTTCGGGAAACATCATCGGGGCCGAAAAGGCTGTAACCGAATCCATTCCCCTTGGCTTGATGCTTCGCCTTGTACCCCTGTAGATATTCCCAGAGGCGAGGTGTCAGGGTGTATTTCGGATCAACTTCGTCGTGCGGCTCCAGGATGTCTTTCAGCTTCGGCCCGGTCTTGGGATCGGGAAGTTTCAGCGCCTTGAAATCGAAATCGGTTGGATCGCGAAATCCTACAATGAAAATCCGCTCCCGCTTCTGCGGGACCCAGGGTTCTGAACTTATAACCCGGTACTGGACATGATAGCGGAGCTCGTTTCTCAGAACATTGATGATGGTCTTGAAGGTTGTCCCGCCGTCATGACTTTCAAGGTTCTTGACGTTTTCAAGCACAAATGCGGCTGGTCGGTGATGTGCTATAATCTGTGCCGTATCAAAGAAAAGTGTCCCTTGTGTATCACACAGAAAACCATGAGGCCTTCCTAAGGAGTTCTTCTTTGACACTCCCGCCAGTGAAAAAGGCTGACAGGGAAACCCTGCCAAAAGGACATCATGATCATCGATTTTACCAGGGTCTTGTGAAAACTCCCGAACATCACCGCCGATTTCGTGATTGTCACGAAAATTAAGCGCATAGGTCTTCTGAGCGTTTGGATCCCACTCGGAGGTGAATACGCACCGGCCGCCGATGCTCTCGAACCCAAGTCGAAGCCCGCCGATGCCGGCGAAGAGGTCAATGAAGCGGAAGGTTGCGTCGGCAGGGGTGTCCGTCTGTTTTTTCGCATGCTCGCGCAAGGTGCGCAGCGCTAGTCTGGGAACCCTTCCGCCGTCTTCGTAGCGATATGCACTGCGAAGGGAAACCTCCAGAAATTCTGCAGCCTGGTCTATGGTCATGCCGACCTGATTCCGGAGCCTGGAGAATTCCGACTGTTTCCTGCTACGCATGCCTACCTGCCGAATCATTCGCTGTGTCGATTTTTGCCAGATTGGCACCAAATGTCCTAACCAGCAATGAATGTTCGCCGTTTGTTCCCCGTTGTGCTAACACGAATTCACAACCTGCTTGGGAAGGGCCGGCAAGATGGATCGCCGCTAGGCGACGATCCTCCCGCGTCGGCGGGCATCTGCCGCGTACTCGGAAACCGCATGTCCGGACGGATGCAAGTTCCGAGAGATCGACGTAGCCGAGCTCGGGACAACCCAAACGATCCAGCAATAGCACGGTCATGCCGGTCGCACTGCCGGCGTGGCAGACGATCTTCGCGGACAGCAGCTATTAAAGGATGCCCCATGCACGGTAGCGTCCCCTGCCGGTGACTTCGCGCAGGCCGAGCTCGGCGACGAGATTAAGCGCCCCTCGCGTCGACACCTTCAGCTCCCCTTCGATCATGGCGCTGGAGACGAGCGGCCGGGCAAGCACAAGATCGACGAGGCGCGGCAGCTTCGAATGTCCGCGCCGGTAGCGCAGGCGTCGTGCCCTGCTCCCTGGCCAGTATCAGCCGATCGTGCTCCTTCAGTCCGGAGGCAGCGGCTTCGGTGACGCCGTCGAGAAATCCGATCAGCCGCGCCGTCCTGTCGCGCGCGCGCCGCCTGTCGCGCGAAATGGCACGCAGCCCGGTGTTGAGGCAGATCAGGTGGGCGGTCGTTTTTCCGACCTGCCTGAGCATGGCGCCCACGAGCAGATGTCCGAGCCAGGGCAGATGCTGCAGCGGTTCTTTTGTTTCCCACGCATCCCATAGCAGGGCAGCGCTCAGCACGGGCGGCTGGCCCGTGGTCCGGTTCAACATCGAGCTTTAGGACCGATCGGAACGGAGCCAAAGGCAGCGGCCGCAGCGCGGCCCGCTCCTCGGCGAAAGCTTCGTTGACGACACGCCTTGTGGTGGCGTGAACTCTCGGGTTTGCGACCGTGTCCAGCCAATGACGCAACTGGGCGTTCAGGTCTTCGAGATTGCGAAAGGACCGGGCCAGGAAGAAGTCCTCGCGAATGTAGCGGAACGGCCGCTCGACCTTGCCTTTGGTTTTGGCGCGGTAAGGCCGACACGCCTTGGGATGGAAACCAAAGTGGCGGGCAAGATCGACGAGGGCACGGTTGTAGACGATGTCGCCGGTATCGCCTTCGCCGATCACAGCCGTCTTCATACGGTCGTAAAGCACTTCGCGAGGAGCGCCGCCCAACGCCTCGAAAGCCCCGGCATGGCAGCGCAAGACAGTCGGCAGATCCTGGTGGACGACGAAGCGTGCCCAGATAAGGCGACTGAAGCCAAGCACCATGGAGAATAGCCAGACGATTCTCGGCGTGGTCGGCTCATCGGCAAAGACGACATTGAACTGGGCGAAGTCGACCTGCGCCTGCTCGCCGGGCGGGGTCTCGAAGCGAACCTCGTATCCGCGCTCCGCCGCGGCAGGACGGACGTCGCGCAGGAAGTCGGTAACGGCCGTGTAGCCGCCGCCATAGCCGAGGTCCTTCAGTTCGCGGAAAAGCCGGCTGCCGGTGAGCCCGGGATATCGCATGACACGTTCGCGAAGATAGGCTGTGAAGGGATCGATCACCGCCTGACGCGGCTTGCGCGGTCCGTAGGCCGGAGCCTCGAGCCCGCGCGCAATGTATTTGCGCACCGTCTTGCGGTCGATCCCGCTCTCCCTGGCGATCGCCGACACCGACAGGCCCTGCCGATGCAAATCCAGTATCATCATCATCTCCCCGATCTTGATCACCGAAATCCCTCTCCCGACCATCAGGAGAAGCATCAACGATCATGCGCCGCCGGTCTCCCGGAGCGCGCTCCGGAAGACCGGCGACAGCGCTAAACTGGGGAAGATTCAAACGGCACTTCTGGGGAGTATTGAGCCGGCATCGACAAAGACGTCGCCCTTGCTGTCCGACAGCGGGTCGAACCAGCCCTTGCCGCCATGGATGACGATGATGATCGCCGCCTCGCGGCGATATTTCAGCGCCTTGGCGGTGCTCTCCTTCACATGGAGGGCGAAGCCGTCGCGCTCCAGCACGGCGGCGCACGGCACCTTGTCCTTCAGCTCTTCCAATTCTGCCTTTTCCATCTTCGCCCGCACGCACTCCCTCGCGCTCCCTGCTCTTCAATGCCCGCCCCGGTGTTTCGGGGCAGGATCCGGAGGCCGCGGCGCGCAAGTGGCAGGAGCCTTAGTCTCGACCCGGCGCCGCTCCTCCTCGGCCTCGATGGCGCGCACGATTTCGATGTCCATCTTCGCCCGCAGCGTCAGCCGGGCGGCCTCAGCCGCCACCTTGGCCCAGTGAAAGAATTCGGCTCTATCGTCCCACATCAAGGCTTGGCGGCGCGTCGTATCACGCTTGTGGCCGCGACAAAGCTCGCGGGGATGGGTCCGCCAGCGCCGGCGGAGTCTGTGCTCCACTCAATGCCGGATCGTGCCAAACCCGCCCGCGTCGGACTGCTCTTCTCGAAGAACCCGCCCGCTTCCCGTCAGGATGGGTGCTCGGAGTCTGCCGAGATGTGTCCCTCAAGATCGGTAAAGCAATCCTAGCCCGGCCGGATAACGGTTTGGACGCAAATGCCGTAAGTACCGTTGGCCGCAGCCACTGTGAGAGCAGCGTTCCATCACCTCGACATACAATTCAAACGTGGAGTAAGGAGGCAACGGCCTGCTCGCAATCGAGCAAGCCAAAGCCAGTTTTTGCATCCTTCCCTGCGATATCCAAATCACGCGCAGCCTTTTTCAGGATGGCCCGCAGATCGGCTCCTGTCAGGTCGGGCTTCACTTGCTTAAGAAGGGCACACGCCCCCGCGACCTGGGGCGCTGCGAAGCTTGTGCCCACACCAGCCTGCACGCTGCCGTCTGGCATAATGGAGTTTACAGCATACCCTGGCGCGGCGATTTCGACCGACTCCAGTTCGGCAAGATCATCGGGCCCATAAGACGAACCGTCCCACCATTTCGTGTCTCGTTTTGTGCCCCCTACTGCCATCACGCCGGAGCATCGCCCGGGATTAGTAACCCAAGGCTTTGGAAAGGTACCGGAATTTCCGGCGATGCCGATAAGTATGCCTCCAGCTTTGACATAATCATCAGCGGCTCGCGAGACATCGTCCCATGGCAACTCATGCGGATCGTCGGCGCCATCCGGGTCCCATTGGCTCATGGAAAGTACGTCAAGCTTGTTTGCGGTTGCCCAAACGATCGCTGCCGCCAAGTATTCTGAACGTCCACTTCCATTTTGTTTACGCGTAGCGCGTAGAGATCGCAGTCAGGCGCTACCCCGATCATGCTGGGGTGCGTTGGCAGACAACCGATTATTGCCGCACAGAAAGTTCCATGAAAATCTGATCCACCGTACCAATTCGGAGCGCTTGGATTGAAGGACAATCCGTCCTTGATTGGCAAGAATGGCAAGTTGGGGGCGATCTCAGAATCGATCACTCCAATTCTGATTCCTTTCCCAGTCGTGGTAGGCCAGCACTTTTGAGCGTTGATTACGTCGAGGTGCCAAGGTCGGTCGTTTGCAATAAATTCTCCAGCAACGCGTATTGGTGATGGGAGGAGCGGTGAGCCGGTGACACGCCGATCTTCTCTCAGCTGTGTTACACGAGGGTCGGCTTTTAGATCCGCAGCCTCTTTGTCAGTAAGCGAAGCGCTTAGCACGCCGATCGTCGGAAATTCTAATACTGCGTCCTGCGGAAGGCCGCCTTTCTCCGCGATGAGGAAGTTGACAGCGTCGACAAAATTTTCAGGAGGCCTGTTGATCAGGTCCCTGAGGTTTACTTTGGAGTCCCGGTTGACAGATATCGTGTATCGCTGCATCGATCCCTCCCATCGCAAAACTTATCGTAAGATATAAGTGCAAATTCGGGCAAGACATGCAAAGGTTTTGCTTAAGAAGACGAGGCGGCTGAACTAAAGACCCGGCAGGCTGTGACGGCTGCTCGGCGAACCCGGTCGAGGAATTTTATCGCAATCAGATCCGCTGCCGCCAAGAATGCGCTCGTACCCACCCGGGGTCGCTCCGTATGCACATTATGCGCACGGCGTCCGCCTCGCCTGCCTCGCCAAAGAACATCCGGTCGGGTCTTCACCCCTAGGCACTTTCTTCGTGGAATGCAATTCCCGTATTCGAAGGGGTCGCGAGTCAAGAAACAGCGCGCCGCTCTCGAGCGACTGCGGCAGCGTTGAGCATATCGATACCAGATGACGTCTCACATCTGCTTTGATGATGCCCAATTGCCGGCGGACCCTCTGACCGATGTATCCCAACAATCGGAGAATTGGCCACAGCCGCCATAGAAGGTCTAAGCGCTGGCATGTAGGGTGAGGCTAAAGGTCAGGGAGAGGAAACGCGCTTTCTGCGGCACTTTTGGATCGTGGCTTAGGTCGGCAGAGTCCGGGCAAGGGGCACAGTGTCAAGCGACGGCGACTTACGGGTCCATAATCTGACGCGTGGCGTGGTTGCGACTTTCTTTGCGGGGTGAGCCGCGGGATCCGGTGCAGAAGGCCATGATGGAACCGCTAATTGTCCGCGGTTAGTCGGTTTAATCATTCGACTCGGACGGCGGACTGTCGACATAAGGCGCAATGACAAGTTCTTCGACCAAGGACTGATATCTCTCACGGTCTTCTACCGAAAGCCCCTCGTCAGTTATGATCCGCTTGAGCTTTTGAATCGGAACGACGTTGTAGAGCACCCGACTTCCAAACTTGCTGCTGTCAATGATCAGCGTCGTTTCTACCGCTGCGCCAACCATTTCCCTTTGCAGTTGCACGAGGTCCAGCAAGGTATCGCTAGGGCCGGCTTGGTCTAAGGCATGCGTACAAAGGAAATAGTGATCGCAGTTCAACTCGCGCACAAATTTTGTAGCTGTCTCACCCAAGAGGACGTAGGCGCCGGGTCGACAAACGCCGCCTGGAACGACCAATGAAATGTGATTCTTGTTAGCCAGTACCCCCGCGATGTGTACGTCATTCCTGATAAGTAACCCTCCTCCCGGAAGCCAGCTGTCGATCTCAGCCACTCCGAACGGCAGGACCTTGCGCACGCGACCCGCACCGCCCTCCAGGTGCGCAATGCGCTCCTGAAGGCGGGTGATGACTGGGTTTGCCACCCTATCGGCCATGAAAAATCCGGTTCCTAAAAGCAGTGCAACGCGTTGGGCGCAGTTATGTTCATTATTTGTTCTCTTTGAGAACCTGAGTCAATTGGACTACGGCGAGCATCTTTCGGATACTCGGCCAAGAGAGGCAATTGATTGGCCTCAGCGCAACCGCACGCCGTCGATGTAGATGTTCCTTGTAATCCGGCCCCACCTGGGATTCATGCGCACGCCGCTGCGCGGTCGTGACCGCAGGAAATCTGCGACGTCGTCGAGGCATGCGAGCCGCGTTGGGGTCACGTTGGAGCCGAAGTCATGGCATGCGAAGAACCCAACGGATCCGCGTTCGACGCGTCCTGTTACCACGCCCGCAACGACGCGTTCAATTTTCGCCACCGGCACCGCGCTTGCCTCCTCTGACTCTGCCGGGTGCCTTCGCGATCAACTTTCGCAGAGCCGGTTGATCGAGGCGCACCGACGTGCCCCGCCGCTCGAAGAGTAGCAGCTCGATGCCGAGAGCCGAGAGGGCTCGCGCGATCGTATGGCCTGGCGCCGCCGGCAGCACCATGATCTTTCTGCAAGCCTGACCGCCGAGGTGCTCGTACAGCTGAAGCTGGCCGAGAGCACGCTGAATGTCGGCCGCTGTTGCGTCGGCCTTGATCTCGAACAGGAGCCTGTCTTGCATTGTCTGGGCGAAGAGATCGGGACCATATCGCCCGAATCGGCTGTTGGCGTGCTGGATCCCCAGAGCATCGAGTTCCTTGACCAGTGCATGCCAGATGTCGGCGTGTCGCCGTTCGGCCGTCCTCGCCGGCATCGGGGCAGTGTATACGCCCCTTGGCGCTCGGGGCTCGATAGGGCCTCGGCTGCATTGATCCGCTCCAACATCTGCCGGGCAGCGTCACCAAGCTGATAGTGGACCCGAACACGGGCGCAGAGGTCCACGAATGCTGCAACATCGTTCTGGACCTGGTCGGCAGGCTGGTCGAGGCCGGCGACGCGGTGACCGGATGCAACCGTGCCATCGGCGTAACGGACGTCGACGCGCCTTGCTGTCGCGACCGCATTGAACATGTCCTCGGTAATCCGGACACCCCGCGGATGGAGGCGGCCCTGGTGCAGCAGCCATCGGTGACCACGGTCATCCCTCGCCAGCACGCCCTGCCGGTTGAGGTTCTTGCCGCTTCCGGGAGGATTGATCTCGACGAGCATGTTCTGGCGAAGCCGCATGGGCTGCTGCCCGAAGACGTTCCAGTATCCGTCGGGTGGCGTCTCCGAGAAATGGCCCCACACGCCGAGCCGCTCTTGCCAGATGGCTCCGTGTCCCAGGCCAGCGATCGCGTGTCCGCCAGCGCTGAACTTGCGCTCGAAAAGCTCCATGCTGGCGTGGATGGCCGCGGCTGTTTCGATGGCCTCAAGCATCGCGAGGTTCTGTCACTGCGTGCCAAGCCACAGCTTTCACAGAACGGGACTGGCGGTCACCAGGCATCCGCATCGATCGAAAAGAGTGGTTTCTAGACAAATAGTAATGATCAAGGAAAGCTTGAGGGACCACGGGCCCGGGCGACCCCATGTCACAGAACCGCCTTAAGTGCCTCGATGACGCGTTTGTCGGGAAGATATCCGGCGATTCCATGTGCGTTTGATGTCGGGTTGTCGACATCGCCGACGTTTTCGATGTTTGTAGCGAAGGTGCTCTCATCAAGACCTTTGCCGAGAGCAACGAAATCCGCAGGGTCGTAGAAATTCACCCACCGCTTCACAAATTGTGGCTTTTTTCGAGGTGGACCGAGCTTTGCCTTCACAGCGTCGATCCCGAGCGGCGATCCCAGTGTAATCAACAATGGCACTTCGACGCTTGTCGCGACGTCAGTCATCTCGCGCAGCAATTTGAAAGCGACAACGGTTCCCAGTGAATGCGAGATGATTATCAATCGTTTGCCGTCAAGCCGAGGCCGGACGAGATCGTCGACCGCTTTACCTGCACCGTTTTTCGCAAGGTAGGTGTAAGCCTGCTTGACGACCTGCAGCATCAGGGCGCCCTTCAATGGCGAAACGACTTCGAGAGCACGGACGATACCAACAAGGCGCCGGCCCAACCAAGTGCCCATCGGAACGGCTTCCGCGCCCGCCGCCTGTTCCGCCGCGCGTGCAGCCTGCGCGATATCTGCGTCCGAGATGTTTTGCCCGACGGCGGCCTGCTCCAGCGCGCGAACGAGGAAGTTTATCTCGTCGTTGTTTGCGGGATCGAATGCACCGTCCGCCACGCCCATGGCAATCGCCGCTTTGACATCGCCGGTCGTCCAGCGCGCAAGTTCTTTTCCGTAATAGGCCATTTGCGTGTTGACGCCGTCGAGCAGGCCAGGTGCTTCATCAGTGATCAGCTTGCTCCATTTCGCAAGGAGATCCGCCTCGGTGTAGGCTTCTTGCGAGATTCCATGGATCAAAACCAAGTTCATCCAACACTCCTTAAGCTTAGCATCTCAATGGCCTTTTCTGCTCCCTCGCGCTTGAAGGAGGTGAAGGGAGACGGCAACAGGTGTCTCGACAATTCGTGAATTGCGCGAGCCGCGGGAGCCTCTGGAGGTGTCGGGTCGCTCACGAAATCCCATCCCTGGCGAAAAATCGGCCAAGCTCCTCCCACGATACCTTCAATCTCGGGGGTTGCTTGCTTGACCCACTGTGGCAGCCGCCGGTCCGCCCGATTGGGTTTTCGGGCTTTGACCGCCGGCACCAACACCGTCGGGTGCTGCCATTCATGCGGCATGTCGATCAGTCCCATGAAGGCAACGTCGAACGGTATCGGCTGGCCCTGGTCGGCGTAAAAATAGGCCATGCGACGGATGCTATCGACGTCGCCGCTGTAGTCATAAAGGTAGCTCGAAAGCGCCCCCAACGTCGGATTGACGTGCTTCATTTCGCGGAGCTTTACAGCCAAGTCGTCGACCTGATTGGCCGTCAGTTCTCCGAGTTGCAGCTTGGTAATGGCGTCAATCGACGGCTCCAATTGATCGACCGGGTCGCTCCACGGCGGCATGCAAGCCCAGCCAACAACACCATGTGCGTCCCGGGTAAGTACCGTCACAAGCTTGCTGTACATGACAGCGGAGGCAAATATTCCATCCTCAAACTCAATAATGATCTGGGCACTGCCTGCCGGATGGATTTGGAATTTGAATGCCGACTGTCGGCCGCCCTTGCGGTCTCGAACATGACGCGCACGGTTCGTCCAAATGCGGCGAACTTCGCCGCCAATGACAATGAGATTGAAGTTAGAATGGGCAAAGTCTGGATCGATGCCCCCAAAGCTGCGGCGAATCTCTCTGCGACGCCTGTCCTTCTGACCATCTGCGACAAAGGCCTCGACGCGTCGCTTGGCTCTGCCGACGTTCCATTCGGCCAGTCCGGTATCGTCGCCACGTCGCTGGATTTTCCTCGCCAGAAGCTCTGCCTCCGCGAGATCATCGAAGGCTGTCTTTGCTGCAGCCGGCATTCTCTTGAGAGGTTTTGTCGTATCGATAGCGGGATTTTCCCTGCCGAAATCGGCACCCAACATGTCCTTCACCGTGATGACACTGGTGATGTCGACATCTTGTGATGGCACGACGGGATTGGTGGGCCGCTCCCAGACTGGCACCGGCCATATCGGCGCAGGCGGCATCGCACCTGCAGGCGGTCGGCTACGGTCGAAATAGATCAGGTGATCGCGGGGTGTCCCGGGGACATTTTCTGGCCGGCACTTCAAACGATATCGCTCGCCGATCTCCTGCAACCGTCTCTTCAGGAAAAGATCCAGGGATTCTGGCGTGACCTTTCCCTTGATATGCTGGTCGAAAGCGTCGTCTCGGCGGCCCCAAAGTGCTTCCAACACCGCTGTCGAAAAGACACATCTTGCGTCTTCGGGTGAGTCCCCTGGGATCATGTACGCTTGCTGCCCGTCCATAACTGCGTTGTACCGGTCAAGGACGGGCGGGATCGCCTCGTACGGCCCTCGGCCAAGAATGCCGTCCGGCGTCAGTTCGGTGATCTCAATGTCGTTCGGCAATGCGCGACATGCATCGCTGAAGATCGTCAGGTTGCGGATACCGTGGCGATAAAGTTTGCATCGTAGTGGCTCTACTGCGATGGCACGCAGCTCGGTGTTCCAGTCAGTCGGCAACCAAAGATTCTGCTCGGCCCCGAGCCTGAAACCGTGACCGGCAAAATGAAGGACGAAGGCGTCAATCTCGTCCCCATCATCCCTCAGCAAGTTGGTGAGCACGTTTCGCAAGCGTGATATCGTTACGGGTTCAGCCTTGTCCTCATCCGTAACGACTTCGACAACATCGAATCCTGACCGCCGCGCCCAATCTCCAACCTCTTCCGCGGCGGGGAGCGCACCAGGCAAAGGTTGCAGATGTTCGGCGCGCGAGGCTCCGATCGCCAGGCAGATTCTCTTCAAACGACCCCCCTATTGACCATCCGCTCGGTGCCGGATTTGTCTTCATCCCCAGTTCATTGCTGAAGTTGATACCATATTTGTACGGGCCACTCATCACCCGCGGAGGCAATATGCCGAGGAACCATGGGAGGTGAAGCTAATGAAAAGCAGGAAAAGGTCCGGCGCCGGCGTGAAGCGGGATGCGACGTGGCGCTACTCGGACCTCGACACCTATGATTTCGTTCTTCAAGGGACAGGCGGCAAACACCTTTAGTGGTGATTCAGGCCTTCCTGCGAGAGCAACCGACCGGCGACGGCAGGACGCCTACCCCCTGCTTGGGTTACCTTCGCGGGTTATGATTGCGAGGTGTCCGTATTGCCTGTTTTGGTCCCCAGTTTACCCCACGCCGTCACCGTTTCGAAGTGATGGCAGGGCGGATCTGTCTCTAAGCGGCTGTGCGCGTGATGGCGCCTGTCCGGGATGGCATCTCCACATTATCGATCAGCCGCGTATCGCCAAGCCAAGCAGCCGCGAGCAAGCGGGCGGGCCTGTCAAACGTCTGCATCGGCGCCAGGTCCTCCTCAATGGCGCTGGCGAACGCCGGCATTGACCGCAGCGACATCGGCCTGTTGTTGCTCGCCACCTCCACACCCGACCACCTTCTGCCGCCCAGCGCGCCGCTGGTCGCACATCGGCTCGGGCTCAGCCGAGCCGGCGCGATCGACCTGACCGGCGCCTGTGCCGGTTTCATCTATGCACTGATGTTTGCCGACGGCTTCACCCGCCTGCACGGCAAAGCGAGCCTTGTCATCGCCGCCAACATCCTCAGCCGCCGCATCAATCCGGCCGAGCGCGCGAGCGCCGTGCTGTTTGCCGATGCCGCCGGTGCCGTGGTTTGGTCCGTGCGAGGATACCGACCAAGGCGTTCTCGGCGCGGCAGTGGATTCGGACGGCTCGCGCTATGGGCTGATCCAGATACCCGCCGGAGGACGCAACAGACCGTTCCATGGAATGCTGCCGCGGGATATCGATCGGTTCGTGCCGCATCAGGCCAATGCCCGCATTTTCGACGCGGTCGGTAGGACCCTCGGCATCTCGGATGAAGCGATCGTCAAGACGATCGCCGACGACGGCAACTCTTCTGCCGCGACGATCCCGCTCTCACTTTCGCTCGCCCATCGGGCGCAGAAGTTTCGGCCTGGCGAGAAAATCCTCTTGGCGGCAGCGGGTGCGGGGCTCAGCGGCGGCGCGGTTGTCCTCGGCATCTAGACTAGCGGGGGCTCACAGCCGCAAACAGGACCTCAGGCTCGCCATGTGAGATCGCGCCGGAGGCGCCTGACAATATAACATAGCGCGTCCCGCCGCTATTCGCGTGGCAGGGAGTGGATTTTGCGCACTCTCTGGGAAGCCACCACCTGGTCGGCGCTTGCCGGAACACATTGGGGGCCGGTGAAGTAACCAGCCTTCGAGCATATTTGCGGCGTTGCGCCGTCCATCGCACCGTCCTCGCAGGCCTGGCACATGCGCTCTATGGCGGCGCGCACCTGCAAGGAATAGTCCAAAGCGGCAACGGCAGGTGGATTGGCGGGATTCTTGCCGGGCCTCGCGATGCCGACCGCTGCAAGCGGCAGCCGTGCTGCCGCATGGCAGGAAAGGCACGACGAGTTGAGATTGTCGGCCGGGCCGTTGGCGCGCCCCTGAAAGCCGAGGAACGGCCGTTCCTTCCAACCGGACAGCTTCGCCTTGATGGCCGGATTGACCCAACTCTCCTTGATGTCGTCGCCAACCACGCCCTCATCTTCGGCCCAAAGCAACACCGCCGGAACAAGGTTGTCGAACAGTCCATCGCCCTTCGTTGGGCCCATCCAAACGAAGGTGCCAAACACCCAGCCCGTACTGGTGGCGTTGTTGTCGCGGACCCCAACGTCGAGTTGCAGCAAGTTGACGTCGCGGGTCTTGCGACCGCTGGTCTCGGCGGGGAAGCCAATGCCTTCGGGATCGATATGGGCCTTGTAGACAGGTCCACCGTTCAGATAGTCGACCTGGCCGGCGAATTTGCCGAGGTTGGCGTCGGTGAACAGGAACTTTATGGCGACAGTGCCATCAGCGAACAGAAGTTTTTCAGGCACGGCGGGCGAGCAAGGATCAGCAAAGACCTGGTGCAGCGCGACGGCACCGGGGTCATTGTAGAAGTTTACGGCCCACACCTGCGAACCGGCTTGCGAAGTCTGCGAAAGCTGGTGCGTTCGAGGTGCCAGTTCCTTGGTCAGGCCCATGAGCGGCTCGCGGCCTAGTTTGCCGTAGTCCATCCATTCAGACATCCACCATGGCTCATTGCCGGTTCCAACCAGGCTGTTGTCCTTATAGTGGAAGTAAGGTCGGACCGTTTCGAGCACGGCCTGCATGTAGTGCTCGGGTTCGGTCGCAAATGGGATGGTGCTCCAGGCCGGTAGACCAGCGGATGACGAAGACGGGTAGTCGGTGCGCCACGCGGCGGTCGGCGAGATGCCAACATCGTACATGGAACTTGCCGAAAACGTCTTGCAGCGAGCATCGGCTTGGCCGGACCAAAGAAGACCGGCAATGAAGGAGATGATGATGGCTACGCGCATTTTAGTGATGCTCCAAAAGCGCGGCCATGCCTCTGCGCAAACGTCCCTCGACGTTGTCTATCAGCGCAATGCGCCGCATCGTGTTCACCGGATAGCTGCCGTCCAAAAGCAACTTCATTTCGAAAGACGGCTCAATTCGCCTTAGTTCCCGCAAGGCGCCGCGAAAACCGAGACCGTCATTGGCGGAGGCCATCAACGCAACCATGTAGCGACGCGGCGGCGCAAAACTCGGCGACAGCTGGGCAGCAGCGCGCGCATGACGCATCGCCAACTGGTAGTTGCCAAGGCCAGCCGCGGCGATGCAACCATAGAACTCGAAGAAGTAAGTGGCACGCGTTCCGGCGCTCAGATCAACTGCACGGCGGGCTGAATCGTAGCCGCTGCGATAGTCCGACGTGGCAGTCTGGAGATTCGCAAGCGCCGCCCAAGCCAACGCATTCAGCGGATTGGCTTGAATGGAGCGCTTTGCAAGGCGCATCGCCTGACAGGTGTTGCCGCCGAAAAGATACTCGGTGTGGGCGCCAACGCACTGCGCCAACGGGTCCCCCGGGAACGCCTCGAGCGCTCGGGCGGCGATCGCCCCGGCCGGTTCATGGCTAGGCAGAAAATCGCAGGTCATGTATTGGAAATGACTGATCTGACGGATGAGAGCGCGCCACGCAAGCGGACCGCCATGTGGCGACATTTCGAAGGCGGCCGCGCATTGACGATCGGCAAGTGCAAGGTTCTCCTTGTCGAGGGTCATGGTGAGGAGGCGCGCGCTGCTGAAAAGCCTGAGCGCCAGATCGTGCCCGTCGGCCGGGCCATTGCCGCGCACCAGCATATCAACCGCCGCATCCGTAGCATGCAAGACCATTGAGTAGAACTCAGAGGATGTGGCGGATTCATCAGCGTCCAAAACCAGTTGCGTGCTCTCGGCCCAAAAGACGCAGCCAGTGCTTCCATCGCTAATTGTCACGGACAGCGAGCCTCGCGGAGCGCCATCCCGAACGACGCTGCGCATCGCGATCACTTGCGCAGCCCCATCGAAGGTTTCGCATTCGGTTGCATTGCCAGCCTCGCAGAAAGACACTGAACGCACCTGCGTCCCGATGGCCTTCGACGCCAGTGCAAAGAACCTGCTGGCGAGTTGTCGGGCCGGGCCGCTTCCCTCGCAATCGGCGATGAACGCGACCGTCTTTCTGCGTTCAAGCAACGGGATCGCTTTCGAGGGAGAACGGTCGATACCGTCTCGGCATGGGTTTGCGCTCGCAAGACGCCGTCCGCGAATCCAGTCTTCGAAGCGCGGATCAGAAACATCCAGGTCCTCGAACAACTCGGCGTCCAGCCCCGCTGAAGCGGGCTGCTCGAACGAGGTTTGGAACAAGGAAGCGTCTAGCGATACAGATTGTCTATCGCTGTGCACTATCGCGCAATACGGCCCTAGCTGCCGCCTGATATCGCTGAGAGCCTGCCGAAGGCTGGCAGCCGCCTGATCGCGGCCCCGATCGCTCCACAGCCTGGCCTGCAGCCAAGTCCTGCTCCGCGAATATCCGGGCGAAAAAGCCAATAACGCAATGAGTCCGCGCGCCTTTTGCGATCGCGGGCTATAGTCGACCCCGGCTGTATCCAAGAGTCTAAATCGCCCCAACGCACGCAGCGTCAGCATGCCCGACCCCCACGCAACATTGAACTCTACTTTGCCAAGCTCAACTCGCCAGCGGCGTCACGGACAGCCGCTAGAGAAAAGGTAGCAACAGCGTGGCTAATTGGAAAGCGATTGCTGCGGGCGGTGCGTCAAATATTTTCTGACCGACAATGGGCCCGTGCACATAAAGGTTGCCGATTTGCCGGCATGAGCATTTCGACTTCCCAGATTTGACCTTGCGACGAAAGTGCCGCCATCTATTTCACGATTTATTCACGCGCAACCATCGCGTCGCGGAGCTATCGTTATTGATCAGTCCAAGCCTAGTGAACTGTACGACAGACAGGGGAAAATCATGCAGTCGCGCGTCTATTCCGTCGACGAGGTCCATGTCGAAAGCTTGTTCGTACCGAACCCTCCAGCAATCGCAGTGTCGGCGAAGGGAACTGTGCCGACGACCGGTTGGACCCAGCCGGATCTCGCGCCTTGGTCCTACATAGCTCCGCCCAAGGACGGCATCCTCGATCTCGACTTCGTTGCGACCCAGCCAACCGGACTGGTTCTCGAGGTGATTTGTCCCATCAGCGTGACGAAGGCCTTTCAGATTCCAGCGTGGGTGCTCGGCGTTCGCGTCCATAGCTCGACGAATAAAGTCGAGGCTATGATCGCCGGCGCCAAAAAGCCGAGCGAAGCAGAGTTGGCTGGGGAGGGTATGCCCCTGCCATGGCCATTTCCGTGGTGGGCGCCCCGCAGCAAGCGTTCTTGATCGAACACGTGACGCACAAACTGCCTCTTAGACTTAGCCAAAACGCAGGAGGGGACATATGGAACGTCCAAGTTCGATATCGATAAAAGATTTGAACAAACTGGTCCCAAAGGCCGTTACGTCAGCTCTCAATCGACAGCGCTTGAAGAGTATCAAGGCGGCGCCAACGTTCTTTCCAGGACATGGCATCGTTGGCTTCGTTGTAAGGGACCTTGCCGGTCAGCCGTTTGACGCCGCGGCAGCGCATTCGTTGTCGAGCGACATCGCCGGCACAATCGGGCAAGGCTCAGTTCCAGCGACCCTGATGCTCGGACCCGACATCGTCGTTGGGTTCTTTCCAGCCGAACGTATTTGACGGTTCGGTCATGTCCAGGCAGCCACTTGCTCCGGCGACCAGGTGCCCAAGCGCACAGCCAGGGATGAGAGACGCCCTTGTGTTGGGCGTCGTTCTTCCAACTGAGGCGGGGAATAGAGTTTCCTACCTGAACGAAGAGCTCGTTGCGACCGACGAGGTCCTCGCGACCGCCCATCCCGTTCCGTCGACGCAGATATTCCGCCTCTCGGCTGTTTGTGAAGAGCGCAAATGCCTCCATTTCGATGGAGTCAAATGCAACTTGGCGTCTCGCATAGCTACGCAGCTTCCAACCGTAACCGACAAGCTTCCGGCTTGCATCATACGTCGTACCTGCAGGTGGTTCGCACAGGAAGGGCCTCCCGCGTGCTTCAGGTGCCCACAGATTGTCACCTCTGCCGAAGATCCTGTGCTCACCTCTCTCGCCATGCCTAATACCGGTGAGGGCCCGGATCAGGCGGCAAGCTTATGAGCCTTGTGTGGAGATGAAATGGGTATTCTGATCGAAGGCAAGAGGCGCCGGCTGCGCGGTGCGCCACGAGCGGCCTCTATCGAAGTGCTTGGCTTGGAAGTGACCCAGGCGATTCAAAACCTAGCGCACCAAGTGCCGCTAATCCGCAGTAAGTCGACGGTAGTCCGCGTATATGTGAAGTGTACGGGCCTGACGGCAAAGCGTGACCTTCGCGGCGAGATAGCAGTGGCTTCGGCGCCCGGGGCTCCGGCGAGGTACGTTCCTTCAACAAAATCCATAATTATTTCAGACAAAGATCAACCCGATTTAGGCATGCAGCGAAGAAACGCTGAAATGAGCCTCAATTTCGTCCTGCCTCTTGACGTTTGTTCGTGGCCGACTGTCAGTATTTCTGTGAATCATATCCGCTCTGCGGATACCGACCTCCCCTTGAGTGGCGATCTAACGACAACGCTTCCGCTGATCGATTCGCCACCGCTCAGGATCAAGGTGGTTGGCTTGCGCTACCTCTGGACCAAGCCCGGCGGCACGCAAATCGATGTCTCACCGGAAGCCTTTCACTTTGATTTCCTGCGATCCTTTCTCGGTCGCGCCTATCCGGTTCCCTCAATCGAGTGGTCGCAGTTGGTCGTGCAAGCGAATCCGCAGTTCGCACCACCGTTCAGCGGCCCGCAAACGCCAGACGGAGATGATCCGCTATGGCGTGCAAAGCTGGCGATCGCCCACAACCAACTCGCGGTTTTACGTGCCAAGGACATTGAAGCGGGTACTGATCCGCGCACCCACTACTACGGACTGGTCTCTGATGCGTCGGCAGGTCTGTTCTTCCGTGGTGCCGCAAAGGACATTCCTCAAGTTCCCGATCCGTCCGTTGTAGCTGTCGGCCCAACGGGCAATCCTCGTCAGTATCCGTCGCTAAATTGGGACAAGGACGCTTCGTACGGGGACTGGTACGCTGCTCATGAGTTGAGCCACACGTTCGGCCGCTTTCATCCCGGCTTCTGCGGTCAGGATGCCAGTGATGGGACGTTCCCATATCCCGATGGTCGCATTGGCGATCTCCAGCACGGCGATATGATCGGACTCGACGTCGGAGACCCGACTCTCAACATACCCATGGCCGCGCTTCCGCACGAGAAATGGCACGACATCATGTCATATTGCGACGATCAGTGGCTATCCTCCTACAGCTACGGCGCCATTCTCGACCGCCTTAAGTTGGAAGATGCGGCATTTCGGGTTGCATAAGAGAAACGCGATGGAAAACGAACTCATCTTCGGACAGTACGCGCACGTTGCCGGTACATTCGATCTGTCCGCGAAAAGCGGCACCATCGACTATGTTACACCGATCAAAACGGCGCAGCGTGCAGCAGAAGCGCCAACAGGGACGATTCATCTCATTGGTGAATCACACGATCAGAAACGCCTGTTTGACCAGGTAGTGCACCCTCAACGAAACTCCTGCGCTCCCAATGCAGCGCAAGGTACCTTCGAGGCGGTCATACCTGTCAACCCAAGTCTCGGTTCAATACGACTGGAGATTGATGGAAAAATCGCCGCGGTGTTCCAGCGTGGCCAAAAGGTGCCAGCAGCTTCTTTGTCTCTAGGGCCCCCAGATCCGGCGCGGCCGCACAGAGTCATGGTCAACGCACCGCCAAGTCAGGTTGCAAGTGAAGGCGTTACCTACACCGTTCAAGCCAAACCTGGGGGTAGCGAAAACTGGCAAACCTTGGCGGTGGGGCTACCGGTCCCGCAAACGTCGTTGGACGTAAATCAATTTCCTGGCGCCAAGAGCGTGGAAGTCCGTGTGCTGCAGTCGGACGGCTTTTCCGAGGAACAGATTTTTCAGGAGACAAAGCACTTTTAGGCGAATCTGGCCGGTTATCTGGAATAGCCAGGTGTGGGGTGGATCGGGATGCTTCGCCATGGACGAACATATCTGACAGGCCCGGTCGAGTGAGCGAGTCCGCTGCTTATGGCCGCGAAAGTCAACAGAGCGGAGTCAGACGGAAGGCCGAAATTCTGAAGCGTTTTTCCTTTCGAAGGAGACCTATGATGCTATCTCGTTTCACATCTGGGGCGACGACCGCAACTGCCGCCGCCGGAGCGACGGTGCCGCCTCATTCCCAAATCGAACCTGTCGAGGACATCCGTGCCTCCTTCATCGACAAATTTCAGAAGAAACGCATTGAGGATGGTGAGCGACCGGCGGAACGGGCTGTTTTCCGCAAGCAGCACGGCGTCGCGAAAGGAAAGTTGGTTGTGGCCGATACCTGCCCAAAGCTATTTCGCATCGGGCTATGGGCAGCCGGACCGTATGATGTGTGGATGCGTTGGTCGAGCGATGCGCCTCCGGATGTTCCGGATCAGCGGAACAACACCCTGGGCTTCGCGCTGAAACTGTTCGGTGTGAACGGCCCAACACTGGCAACCGACAATCCGCTCGCAGCCACGGCCGACTTAATTTTTCAAAACAGTGACATCTTCTTTGTCGACAACGCACAGGAGATGGCTGCGATCTCCTCCGATGTGGAATCGCAGCCATTCACCGCGATACACAAGCGCTCGTTGCTGATCTTGAAGGAGATGGCCAAGGAGGAAAAAAGCTTGGTGGCGGCACGTTACTTCAGCACGCTGCCATATGCGCTGGGAGAAACGATCGTCAAGTATCGTCTCCGTGCCGATAAGCCGATAGAGGCCGATACCCCCGGTCCCTCTCCGAACTATCTCGCGGAAGATTTGAAGAAGCGGCTGAAGGCCGGTGCAATTAGCTTCCTGATCGAAGCGCAGCAGTTCGTTGATGACAGCGTGACGCCCATCGATCGTGCGACCGAACGCTGGGAGGAAGCGACTTCTCCTTTCGTTGCGGTCGCACGGTTGGATATTCCCGCACAGGATATCGACCAGGCCGGTCAAGCCGCTTACGGCGAAGGCCTCGCTTTCTCACCATGGCGGTCACTGTATGAAAACAGGCCGCTTGGGTCGATCGCAGACGCAAGGCGCATCTCCTATCCAGCCTCGGCAGCGGTCAGGCGCAGCTTGAACGGACAGTCGATGCAGGAACCCGACCAACCGCGCTGAACGGTTCGACGCAATCCCGATGGCAAGCCGCCGCCGGCACGCGCCATCGCTTCTTGCGATCTCCTGCCACTTTCGGGAATCCCTCAAGCTCAAGGCCGCATGATGATAGATGCCAGTGCTATTGCAGAATTGAAAGTCTATCCCCCGATCGGCATCGCGCGCGTTGGCAATGCGACAGGCGCCGATGACTACGTCATCGGTCCTGAGGTGATCGGAGGTACACCGACCTTGCCTGGCACGGCACCGGAGAAGCCGGCGCGATATGTTGACGACTTCCGGTCCGCAAACGGAGAAATCAAGCGGCAGGCTGCGCGCTTTCGTATTTACGCGCATATGAAGGACGGCAGCGTGCAGGAAGTGACTGCCGCGTCCGCAAAGATCGAATGGCGTGTCACGGTCGCGAACCTCAAGGCCGGCTGGTACGAATTCAATCAGGCTATGGACCTTGGGCCCCTTAGCCAGAACGCCCTCCAGCGAAATCGCGATCTTGTCCTGCCGGATAGCCGGTGGCGGCTCGATATAGCGCCGACGCCGCGGAGCATCGCCAGCCCGAATGCTGGCCCGATCAAACTGGACGACGGCGCGTTCTGGGGCTCGCCAATCTATCTCGGCGAACTTCGTACCGATGCGGATGGGCGCCTGATCTTCCTTGGCGGCAGGGGCACCTCGCAACCCTTCCATCGAGGATCAAGGCCTCTCACCTTCGCCAACAATTCGGGCTGGCACGACGATGTCTGCGACGGCCCAGTGCGGGCTGAGGTTACATTCCCAGGACGTGCGCCGATCGACGCCGAGCCAGGTTATGTTTGCGTGACGCCGCCAAACTACGCGCCTGGCCTGTTCGGTCTCGTGACGATGGACGACGTTGTGCGAGAAGTCTTCTACGACAAGACGTGGATTGCGAGGCCGACCAAGACGTCGTTCACGAGCGACGTGCTGCCCGTGTTTCAGCGCCTGACCGGATTGCAGTGGGTCAATCACGGGCTCTTCATTCTGCACGGCTTTGGTTCGGCACTCGACGCTCAGAATCCGCAGGTCGTGGCGAAGTTGAACGACGCTTCTCCAGCGAATGCAGCGTGGCGGAAGACCGTACTGTCAGTGTTTCGAGACCCCGATGCAACAACCCCATTGGTCCCCGATCAGGTTCCGCAGATCTTCGGCGATGCCGTGGATGAATTCTTCGGCAACCCGCCTATGCCTCCGAATGCGCTTCTTGCCGTGACGAAGACGCAGTATGCGCACCTCCGACGCTGGGGGGATGGCGACTTCAATGCCGATTGGCCGAGGGCCGCGCCGCCGATCCCTCCGAGTTTCTCCACCCTGCCAGCTGAAGAACAGGTGAGGCATCTGGAGCGCGCTCCATTGCATGATTGCCTTGGCGGACCGTTCCATCCCGCGATAGAAATGACCTGGATAGTTCGAATTCCACTACTCTGGAAATCGGCATATCGCCTGAATGTGCTGCCGGGCGAGCAACCCGCAAAGCAGGACTTTGGCCAAACCCTGACACCTGCGGTCTGCACTGGTGCCAAAGGTCCCTACGATGGCGCGGCGGCCGGGTGCCTTACCCGTTTTCTCGGCGTGCCCTGGCAAACCGATCACACGTCATGCAATTCTGCGGCTGACTATTTCCCTTCAACGTTCCTGTCGACGCCAACGTTCTGGGGACCGCGATCACCGGATCAGGTGCTTGCCGAAGGCAACTATCTGCGTGCAGCGGTGATCGCCCCTATCGGGCAACTCACGCAACAGCAGACCTTCAAGCATCTCATGCACAGGGTCGACTGGCTTCGCGACATTAGGGGTTCCGACTACTACGACCGGCTGTCGGCGATGGTTGCGGAATGGGCCGAACTCGGCATGGTGCTTCCCATCAGGAACCCGCCGGCCTCACTGCCCGTGGAAGATCCGCGAGTCGAGCAAGGACGCAGCGAGAAGGGAGTGCAGATCGACGTCAAGAACGATCCGAAATTTCATGCGGTCGAAGACATTGAAAGCCTGTTTGTGCCGCAGACTACAGCGGGCCTCTTGGCGACGCGGGCCGTGCGGACGGTGGCTCCGCCACCCAAGCGAAGGTATCGGCAAGGCGAGATATGATCTCGGCAGCGGGCCGGACTGACTGTCTCGTGGTGGGAGCAGGGCCGGCCGGCGTAACCATCGCACGTCTTTTGGCACTCAAGGGTCGTGACGTCATCGTCGCAGATCCCGACTTACCTTCAGCCAACCGCCTTGAACTTCTCGCGCCGGCGTCGCTTGCCGTCGTCGCAGCGGTGGGGCTTGAACAACTGCTAGACGATCCAACAGTTACCCGACGCTGCCTTGGCGTTCGAAGGAGGCAGCCGGCGGGCAATTGGGAGTATGAAGATTTCCTTCGTCATCCATCTCGCAACGGTTACGTGGTGGACCGCGTCCGTTTCGACCAGCATGCTCGCTCAGCTGCTGTCGCGGCCGGAGTCAAATTCGTGCAATGGCGCGCGACTGGTGTCACGGCGGACGGCGGCGTTATCTTTCGAGAAAGCGGCGGAGCCGGAACGACAAAGCTTATGTTCGCCAACGTGGTCGTCGATGCCACAGGCCGCCGCGCCGCGATCGCGCGCCGCAGGGGCGCGCGGCTTGCTGTCCGGGATCGCATGGTCGCGGAACTGATGAATACGTCTGTCGATTCCGTCGCGCACAATGCGTCATGGCTTGATTACTGGAGCAACGGATCGAACTGGTGTTATCACGTTTGCGGACCAATGGGGCACGCCCAGACTTGGCGAGTCCGCGCCTCGGGAAAACCCGCGAATGACGCCCTATTAACCGTGGACGCGTCATCGACTGTTCTCTCTGCGGCGGCAGGTCAGGGGTGGATAGCGGTGGGCGACGCGGCCATCGCGTTCGATCCGATCGCCTCCCAGGGTTTGTTCAATGCGCTGTCGTCTGCTTTGGTGGCAGCTGGGATGCTCGTCTCGGCCGATCAACTGAGCTGGGCCTTGGCGAGGCATTATTCCGACGCGGTTACCGCTACATTTCTTTCGACGGAAGCGGGCCGCATCAACGTTTACAAAAACAGTTCAGTGCCCCTTGTGTCAGTCTCACTATAGACCGAACGAATTATGCAGCCGAAACAGGCGCAGGCCCGAAAAGTGCGATTCAATCGGCACTACCCCGTCCTCCGGTCCTTCCTTGGCCCATCGCCCGCCGAGCAGCACGCCTTACCACGCGCCAGCACAAGAGCCGCCCTTCGTCGTCGATCTCGTTTCGCTGGCCTCGCGAAAGCTCAGGCTGATCAGTCACAAGACAAAGCTCGCCGAAGCGATCCGCTACACGCTCTCGCTTGCACGGCCTGATGCGACGACATGCGCACGGACGAACAACCGAGGCCCCAGTTGTGTTGTTGCGTTTCACGAGTTCTACAGTAGTCTGAACTGGCTGATTTCATGGGGCTGCGCTGGAATTCCAGGACGGTCGTTAGCGCAAGGGCGGCAGTCGTTGGGGGTTAGTATATGCCGATAAACAATTGGATCCGGTTCCTTCGGAACTACGGCCCGATCCCCACCAATGACAATATGTACGACGAGACCATCCAGCGGGCTCTGGCTCGCTTGAAGATGCAGCCAATCGAGCTTCCTGCCCCGCATCTCGAATGGCTGGTCGACAATTTCAGGTCAGATCAGTGTCAGTCCATTATTCTTACGGGCACGGCCGGTGATGGTAAGACTTACCACTGCCGGCGCGTCTGGCTTGAGCTCGGCGGCACCATCGAGGACTGGAACGGCGGCGACAAGATCCAGTGGCTGAATCTTGGGTCTCGCCAGCTGATTGTCGTCAAGGATCTGAGCGAACTTCGTTCAGACGAAAGCAAGCCGCTGATCGAGCGGATGGCCTGGGACGTGGCGGCCCCGAACTCGCCTCGCGTGTATCTGTTGGCCGCCAACCATGGCCAGTTGCTCGAGAAACTGAAGACCGCCGGCAGCGACAAGGCCACAACCGCACTTGTCGAGGTTGTTGAGGATCTCCTGGTCGTCGGCCGAAGTGGAAACCCGGCCATCAAGCTCGATCTGAGGGACCTTAGCCGGTCGGCCGCAGCAATCATGATCGATCAGGTTATTGATGCGGTGACCCAGCATCCCGGATGGGATGGGTGCTTGGACTGTCCTGCGCTTGGGGAAGGGACCTGCCCGATCCGAGAGAACCGCGGGCGGCTGGTGGGAACAAACGGCAATGGCCTATTCAGGCGACGATTGGGCGACCTCGTCGAAGCCAGCGAGCAAAACGGCGGCCACTTCACCATCCGCCAGGTGTTATCTCGTCACGAACGTCATCCTTGGCCATCCAGATGCGCGGGATGGGTTGATGGCGTGCACCGACGTCGAGAACCTGGCGTCGGCAGGAACGGCAGAGCGCGCCAGTCCTTATCGCAACGTGTTCGGCGGCAATCTGCGGGCGAGCCGTGCAGAGAGGACCGAGCCCTTCCGCAAGCTCAATCTGTTTGGAATTGGATCCGAGACGAGCAACAAAGTCGACAACATGCTCGTCTATGGCGCCGACGATCCGGCGCTCATCGACACCTATCGCGACTTGGTACAGTCCGATCAGGTCTATGGTGAGACGCCGGCCTACAAGCGGGCACAGCAGTCCTATCTCGAAGGCGACGACGCGAGCGCGGTCGCGCGATTTCTGGGACTGCTGCGGGGGCAGCGCCAGCGTCTCTTCTTCACCATTTCCGACGAGCTCGCCGATATCCTGGACTGGACCTTTGGGACCTGACGGTCTTCCGGTATGGGGGTCTTTTTCTTGAGACCACTCGCGCATTGACCGAGAAGCGTCCACTGCCACGCCAGGTGATGCCCATGCTCATGCGCGGGCTCAACCGCGTGTTCACCGGAATGCTGATCCAGAACCAGGACGAGCTCGTCCTGGCGAGTTCGGGTAGCCTAGAAGCTCATTTTGGCAGATGCCAGATGATGATCTAAGCGCGTTCCTGGTAACTGCTATTCCA
Organism: Mesorhizobium sp. M0663; assembly: GCF_040320585.1. Taxonomy (NCBI): domain Bacteria; kingdom Pseudomonadati; phylum Pseudomonadota; class Alphaproteobacteria; order Hyphomicrobiales; family Phyllobacteriaceae; genus Mesorhizobium; species Mesorhizobium sp. M0663. Next base: position 47,165 of record NZ_JAMYPX010000024.1, on the reverse strand, counting down.
TCGCGACGAGTTCAAAGGGAAGTGCTTTCGCAAACCGGCCCATGCCGTCGAGAATACGTTCTATTTGCTTCGGCATCGCGGAAATCACCTCGTCCCGAATGTAGAAGATCCAAGGATCGCCGCCGGATGTCGCCGCCAGGAAGAGATAGGCATCTGCCTTGGGGGGCAACGTGCTCGCCATGTTCTCGATGCGGACGATGGCACGTTTCCGGGGCTCACATTCGGTCGCGGAACTGAACGCACCGGGCTGGGGGTTGAAGGCATCGATGAATGCATCTTCGCTTTCCCAGAAAGCGACGTTGAGGAAGGCCACCCCATCGGTGCTGGGATGAAGCAGCCCAAGTTCACGCAGTCCTGGCATATCCACCCCCTCGACCCGTGTGAGGTACTCCGTGATGAAGCCGGGCTTTCCGCGCGGCCTCTCCTCCTCGTACGCGGCGAGGAAGTCCTCGACATAATCCTTCTTCGCTACTCGCCTGATCAGCACGATCACCGCCATATGAACCTCCCTTTGAGCAAAGCGCACTCCGACAGGGCAGCGCCAAGCCACCTACCCGGCCTTGGCGTTAAACCACTCCGCATTGCTGATCTTTCCCGCGGCGTAACGATAATTAGCCTCCAACCGGCGGCGCGCCTGTTCCTCCGTCGGTGCCGATGCGGCTTCGAGACGGAGCTTGCGCGCCATCTCGGTCCGCGGCATCGCTCGAACAGTGAATGCGTCTCGCCCGAGCAGATGGCTGGATAGGACGACAATCTCGTAGTCCTCAAAGCGCGGAAAATTCGGATCGTGGGGGCATAGACGATCTACCGACCCGCCAAAGCGCCTGAACCCGCAGTCGAAGACTTCAACGACGTCCCAGTGTTTCTGTTCGTCGTCCATTGGCGCATCTGCCCGCATCGAAAGGGCCGCACCGCAATACGGACATCGATACTCCTCAAGCTCGGTTTCCAGGCTCTCGATCTCTGCCTGCAGCTCGGCAATCGCAGTTCCGTTCGCCAGACGCTCGAGCTCGGCTCGAGGATGAGCGGAATATAGGTCTGGGCGTACGGCGCGCAGGATCTGGATGGCGGCTTGCATAGCGTCGACCTGGCTTGTGTCCACGGCGAGCTTGTCGGCGAGAGAAGGACTGAAATCGGACACTTGCTTCTTGGTGACGCCGTGCCAGACCGGAATAATGCGGATGTCCTGGTCGACCTCCCGGCTGACGAGGCTACGGAGCTCGTGCTGGGTCCAATTTCGGGAGATGAAAGCGGGGCTGACGACGACGATGCCAAATCTTGAGGTTGCGATTCCTCGGTCGATCATTTGCGAAATGCTGTCGCCTAGCTCCATGGAAAATTCGTCATACCAGACGGCAACGCCAAGCCCGCGCAGGGCCTCGGCAAGTGGCCTGACGAACGTCGCCTTGTCCGGCGAAGCGTGGCTTATGAACACGTCTGGCTTGTCGATCACCACGTGCGCCCCCGACCCCTCATCTCAGTCCCTCGCTACGCGGTGCCAGTGCGATTTGGACCTCAACCGTTGGCACTTCCAGCAGTGGCCGTGGCAGCGCCCCGGGCGCGCCAGCGGCCCGTTTGACAAGCTCCGCGTAGGCGTCGCCGACCCGCAGAGCGAGTACGTCGTAAGTAAGCCAGTCTGCAAGTGAGCGGGAAGCCACGGCCACCACATTTCGCGATAGAGCTGTCCCCGATCCCTTGTACTCTGAGAGGTCGCCGACCAATGAGGCAGGGATTACCGGAACTCCGCGTCCTCCAAGAGGGGGCCCCAGGAAGAAATATACGCTTGAATGGGTCTGCTCTTGCAGGTGAAGTCGCTGGTCGCGGTCGATCTTGAAGGAGTCAAGCCAGGCGGTTTGCTGACGAACCTTGTTATTTCGGTAGAGACGCTTGGCTTGAACAAGCGTGACCCGCCGGCCGAGCGAGACGCCGTTGATTCTTGGCTCCACGATCAGGCACAAATCGGCCGAGAAGCTTTTTGCTTTCTTGATGCCTCTCGCACCTTCCCTCTGCGCGATCAACATTGCGGTATTCCATACTGACCGCGGCACGATGCGGCGCGGCAGCGGCGCGAGCCAACGATTCAAGTGCCTGATCCAGGTCAGAAAAGCGAAGTGCGAGCTCTCGGAACAGCGAGGAGAGTAGTCGATCCTCACCTTCGCCGCCGTGATTGTGATATTCTTGGGCAACCCTCGCTTCAACGCGTGAGATCGTCTGTTCGATCAGACGTTCCACCGCGCGATCGCCTAGCCAGGTACGCGCAGGCTCATCGGCGGGCGCGGCTCCCCCATCGAGCGTGACCAATGACTGGAGCAGACTTCCACCGGGTGGAAGTGTTCCCACTTCAAGTCGCTCGCTGAACTTCGCCGCCCTGACCGCGCGAGCCGCATATTGGACGAGGCGGACAGGATGTCTCTCGAGTTCGAGGAGGGCGGAGCGATCTTCTGGCTGGGCAAGGGCGACGGCGGCAAACTGGGCAAGATCGGCTCCTCGACCACCCGCGGACCAAAGCAACGCTTCAATGACCGCCTGCCTGACTTGCGGGTCATTGCCAATTATCGCTCGCAGCCTATCCACAAATGCCGCGCGAGTTTCCGCCGGACGGCTGAGCAAACCGTCATCCCGCCATTCAGTTCCCTGCCCAATGAGCTCGAGCAGTAAACCCGCAACGTTACGTACCTTGGCATGTGCCTCGATTTCCCGGGCCATCTCGACGCGTCGATCGATGGTCGACTGAGATTCTCTTGAGCGATCGCCCACCCGCTCAAATGTAGCATGCAGACCGGCATAGTCAGGTCGCACATGAAGGATCGCTTGCAGTGAGACCCAGGGCGTCCATCCCATGCCACGACCAAGCGCGCAGAACAGAGACGTTGCTAGTCCTCTCTCGTCACGGATTCCGCGTTCAAGAAACGCCGCGATAAGTAGACGGGCCTCCGCGAGCGTCTCGGGCGCAAGTTCGTCCAGCACCTCCTCCAGTCGAAAGGTGTAGCCTTGCGGAGTCGCGAGTGAAGCCGCGAGTCGGCTAGCCAGGAAACGCTCGCATCTAAGCTTGGGGAAAGTGCGGAAAACAGACGATGGCTGATAAGTCTGGAGCGCGCACTCGACTAGTGGTTCGACGAAGGATGGCCAACGCCGCTCGACATGGGAAATCACGCGGGCGCGGAACGTGTCGACGTCAATACCAGTCCACCCGAGCTTCTCAATCGCACCAAGCAACTTCAAAACGACCTCAACATCGATGTGGGAGTCAGAGGCTGCATCCGCCAAAGCGGATGTTGCCGGCTCCAGCTCATCAGCGCCCAGATCACGGTGGTTTCCAATGTTGATGCGACGCCGAGGTTTTGGCCTCGTCCGTTCCGGAAAGAGATGGGCAATCACTCCGCACAGCACGTCAAGCTCGGTGGTCGCTGTATCCTCCGCTGCGTTATCTTTTTTTGGCGTCATGCTCGGCCTTGTCGCTCACCCTATTCGGACGTCGCTGAATTAACATGTACTCGCGCACTGACGACCGTCGAACATGACACCGCATTCAGCGGCCGCGCCGATCGGGATCCCTGTACGCACCCGACTTGCTTCGATAATCGTGCCCACGCTCATTTCAATCAGACTCTTGCCCACTCATTCATGAGGTGAGCCGGAAGTCTGATTTTGCATAACCGATGCTGCTTGATGCATGCGCGAATATTTATGGGCATTCTCGTTGCGGCGATCGTTATAGTCGCCGCACAAGGCATACATCGCCTCTTCCACCTGCAGGTTGCTCCAGTCCCACTCGTCGTCCGTCCAATGAGCATCATAAAGGCCATCGAACCGATAAGCCCCCCGATCTTCATGGAAGACGATCAGCCCAGCGGCCCGGAGCTTCACGTTGGGATCAACAAGGAGTCCTGCGCGGTTTAGGGCGCCATCGTCCGTGCCGGCGCCCTCAAATCGCGGCAGGCGATAGATGGGCGCTCCGAATGCGCCGAACGCCATGTGCCATAGAGCGCCGCTGACACAGGCGCCGCCCATGTAGTCATCGTAGAAGAGCGGGGCCAGCGTGTACTTTCCTTGCGATGGCGGAGGTAGCCGGAGGAGATTCACGAGCGCAAAGGTCGGGCCGCGTTGAAATTGTGCGTTTTTGAAGTTCCCCGCGGCCTTGCCGATCAGCGTCTCGATGCATTTTCGAACCGACCAGGGATCGTAGGTCGCATCCGTCCCGTACCGCCGATGCGGCGCGATTTCACCCTCAGTCATGGCGACCCTGCGCCCCTCCTGGACTTGCCTCTCAAGTTCGATCTGAAGGTTCATGCCTTCATCCAGCATTTCGGGCAGTCGCTGGGGAGCGTCGGCAATATCCAGCGATTTTACCTCAATGAAAAACTCAAGATGCTGCTCCTTGCCGGCGTGAACATATCGAAGGTCACAAGCAAAATCCGGCCCGGCATCTTCCGTCTCGGTTAGCTTCCTAATGGTGAGTGCCGTCCCGCATCTCTCGCGAAGCAGACGGCAGACAAGCGCTTCGGAATAGACATCAAAGACCTGTCTATAGATTTCGTGCCGAGGCTGCTTGGTGACCGTCGTCAGCTTCTTCAACATGTCCTTCACGAAGATGCGCATCGTCGCATCCGAATGCGCCTCATCCTCAATACGCCGCATCTGTCCAAGATCGAAGCACTGCAAAGTGTAGTCGCGCGATATGCCGCTATGAAGATGGTGCTCATCGATCAATCGGGCGCAAAGAGGATAGGCGTGGCGACGTGATCGGTCGTAGAGGTCCAAAAACGACTGCTTGAAGTTGGACTTGGCGGTTGGCGCGGCTAGGAGGGCTAGCATTTCGGCGGTAAGCGATTCTAACGCTTCATCCTGGTCTCGAATGGCGCGCTGCCGGATTACGTCGAGCCAATCCTTTTCCAGGAAGGCAAAGGCGTAGTCCTTCTGGCCACGAAAGGCAGTGAGATGTTGTTCAAATGCAGTGCCGAGATCTGTCGAAGTTCCGTCCCCGATCGGAATGTTGGCGAACAAGTGGCTGCCCTCCCTTGATGATAGCCGTCTTTGCACTTTCGCGACCGGGCGTGCACGGAGCAAGCCATTCAGCGTAGAACCGGCCATTTCGGTATTGGCAACTACTCGTTTCGCCTCCTCGTGCGTGTTGAGGCTGAACTCGCGTCGACCTCGTCAGGCCATTTTCGACGGTAGCCTAGTGGTTGAAAAGTGTCAGAAAACTGCGTATATTTCTGACAAGGAGATGGCCATGCAACGGTTAACCGAACAGATTCTTGCGCATGCCGAAGGGCAGCCGGAAGGCACACCCGTGGCGGCTAAGAGCTTGCTCCACCTCGGTAATCGAGCTGCCGTGGATCAGGCCTTGTCGCGTCTGACTGAGCGCGGTCAACTGATCCGGGCCGGTCGCGGCGTTTATCTCCGGCCCGTCACAAGCAGGTTCGGCACGAGGGCTCCCTCCGTCCAGCAGGCGGTCGAGGCGCTCGCCAACCAGCGTGGTGAAGTCATCGTCCCGAGCGGGGCGGCGGCGGCTAACACGCTCGGCCTGACGACCCAAGTGCCGGTTCGGTCGGTCTATCTGACCTCCGGCCGCAGCCGAACGATGAATCTCGGTAAGCAGGTCGTCGAACTTCGTCACGCTCCGCGCTGGCAGCTCGCCTTGGCTTATGAGCCGGCTGGCCAGGCGGTGCGGGCGCTGGCTTGGCTTGGGCCGGAGAAGGCGGAAGCCGCCTTGAAGACATTGAAGCAGAAGCTCCCGCCGTCGACCTTCAGCGAACTGGTAGCAGCAGCGCCACAGCTTCCGACCTGGCTCGCGCGCAGCGTGGGAAAGGCGGCGCATGGCTGACGCCTTTCTCCACCTTCCGGTCGCCGACCGCCGCGAGGCGCTGAGCGTCGCGGCCGATCAGTCGGGACGCCCAGCGCACCTTCTCGAGAAGGATGTATGGGTGGTGTGGGCGCTCGCAACGCTCTACGGATCGGCGCTCGGTGAGCATCTGGTGTTCAAGGGTGGCACGTCACTGTCGAAGGCCTATGGGGTCATCCGGCGGTTTTCCGAGGACGTCGATCTGACCTACGACATCCGGGCGATCGCGCCCGACCTGGTGGGCGACAACGGCGAGGCGCTGCCGAAAACTCGCAGCGAGGAGAAGCGCTGGTCGAGCGAGGTGCGTAAGCGCCTGCCGGAATGGGTGGCGGGGGCCGCACAGCCGGTCATCGCGGACGCGCTGGCCGCGCAGGCGTTGGTCGCCACGATCCGCGTCGAGGGCGAGAAGCTGTTCATCGACTATGAGGCTACCGCGACAGGCTCCGGCTACGTGGCGCCAAGCGTGATGCTGGAGTTCGGCGCTCGATCGACGGGCGAGCCGGCAAGTCTGCGGGATATCGCTTGCGACGCATCGGGCCTCGTCAAAGGCGTGGTGTTCCCAACGGCACGGCCCCGCGTGATGCACGCCGAGCGAACCTTCTGGGAAAAGGCGACGGCGATCCACGTCTTCTGCCTGCAGGAGCGGCTCCGCGGCGATCGCTTCGCGCGACACTGGCACGACGTCGTGCGGCTGGATGAGGCCGGTCTAGCGGAAACGGCTTTCGCGGATCGCGAGCTGGCGAACGCTGTCGCGCGCCACAAGGGCATGTTCTTCGCCGAGAAAGCTGCTGACGGTAGTCCGATCGATTATGTGGCCGCTGTGAATGGCGGTTTGCAGCTTGTGCCCGGCGGCGATGCCTCCAAGGCGCTGCAAGAAGACTACGGCCGTATGGTCGAGGACGGGTTGCTCTTGGACGATGCCGAACCCTTCGAGGCGCTGATGGCGCACTGCGCCGATATCGCCGCGCGGGCCAACCGCGCGGGCGCATAGAAGGGGGAGGCGAATGCTAAGTCGGGGATCGGAATGGCGGAGGTGGGAGCCGCATATTCATGCACCGGGCACGGTGATGAACAACCAGTTCAGCGGCCCCACAGCCTGGACTGACTATCTCACCGCACTGGAGAGCGCCACGCCGGTCATCGAGGCGATTGCCGTCACCGACTACTACGTCACGGATACCTATGAGGATGTGCTGAGGCATAAGGCCGCCGGCCGGCTGCCTGCCATCAAGTTGATCTTCCCGAATATCGAACTCCGGCTCGACGTGGCCACGGCCAGGGGCGGGTTCGTCAACCTTCACCTGTTTGTCAGCCCGGAGGATCCAAAGCACGTCGAGGAACTGCAGCGACTGCTGTCGCGACTGCAGTTCAACGTTATGAAGGACCGCTTCGACTGCACACGCGCGGACCTTATCAGGCTCGGCAAGAAGGCCGACCCGAACATCACCGTGGACAACGCGGCGCTGGCCTATGGAGCCAACCAGTTCAAGGTCAATTTCCAGAAGTTGCGCGAGGTGTTCTCGGAGAGCGGATGGGCGAAGAAGAACATCCTGATTGCGGTCGCGGGCGGCGCGGCCGACGGAACGTCGGGCGTGCGGGAGGCTGCGGACCAGACGATCCGACGCGAAATTGAAGGCTTCGCGCATGTGATCTTTGCCAGCAGCCCGGCGCAGCGCGAGTTCTGGCTCGGCCGAAGGGATCTTGCGCCTGATGAAATGCGAGCCCGATACGGTGGGTTGAAACCTTGTCTGCATGGGAGTGACGCCCACAAGCTCGACGATGTCGCCTCGCCATTCGGGGACCGGTTCTCCTAGGGTGGGTTGGAGTTCGATGCCCTGCGCCAGGCGTGCATCGATCCGGGCGGCCGCGCGCATGTCGGCGCCGAACCGCCGGCATCGGCAACGCCGTCGCAGGTTATCTCGGGAATCGAGATCCTTGATGCGCCGTGGATGACGACGCCGGTCATTCCGCTCAATCCTGGGCTGGTCGCCATCATCGGCGCGCGCGGCTCCGGCAAGACCGCGCTGGCTGACATGATCGCGGCGGGGTGCGACTCGATCTCGGATGAGGCGTGGAACGCCGAGGAATGGGCCAATCCCTCTTTCCTTATCCGCGCTCGCCCCCTTGTTGGCGACGGGAAGGTCAAGGTGAGTTGGGCGTCTGGAGAACCGAGTACCCGCGCACTCGATGGTTCGGATGCGAACGGGCCGTTCAGCTATGAGCGCCTGCGGTATCTGTCGCAGCAGTTCGTGGAGGAGCTGTGCTCGTCCAGCGGGCTGACCGACGGCCTGCTGCGCGAAATCGAACGGGTGATCTTTGAGGCCCATCCAGACGATGCTCGGGACGGCACGCTGGACTTCGCCGAGCTTCTCGATCACCGCGCGTCGCGCCACCGTCTCGCGCGCGAACGCGAGGCTGAGGCCGTGTCGCAGATTTCCGAGCGCATCGGCACTGAGCTGGAGAAGGAAAAGCTGATCGCGACCTACGAAGGGCAGGTCGTGCAGAAAAAGAAGCTGGTCGACGCCTACACGGCCGATCGTACGAAGCTCGTATCGGCGGGCAGCGAGAAGCGAGCCCAACGTCACACCGAGTTGGCGGGAGCCGCAAACCAGATCCGAGCAAAGCTGCGCCAGTTCGCCGGCCAGCGGCAGACCTTCCTGGCAATGCAGGACGAGGTGAAGGACCTACGGCGCAACCAGGCCCCTGAAGCGCTGAGGCAGGCCCAGTCGCGCCATACCCACAGTGGCATGTCGGTAGAGCAATGGGCGTCGTTCCTGCTGGACTACAAGGGGCCTGTCGACAACGACCTCACTGGCTATGTGAAATGGGTCGACGGCGAGATCGCCAAGCTCAAGGGATCGCCGCCGGCCCCAAGCGATCCGAACACGCCGTACTTTCGTGACGACGCCGATCTGAGCACGCTGTCTCAGGCCGTGCTCGAGGCGGAGATGGCGCGGTTGGAGAAGCTGGTCAGCGCTGACAAGGAGACGCAGCGGCGCTACACGGCTCTTTCGGGGAGCATCGCGACCGAGACCGCGGCGCTGCAGACGCTGACCGATAAGCTGAAGGATGCCCAGGGCGCCAGAGAGCGCGCGCGTGAGACGCAGCGCGAGCAGGCCTATGGCCGGGCCTTCGACGCGCTTGTCGCGGAGCAAACGGTGCTGGAAGACCTCTATTCGCCGCTCATGGCGCGGCTCGCTGCCGCGTCCGGCACGCTGAAGAAACTCTCCTTCTCCGTCACGCGTGTCGCCAATGTGGAGCAATGGGCGTCAGAGGCGGAAGACGGTCTGATAGACCTCAGGAAAGCCGGCGCGTTTCGGGGAAAGGGAACGCTGCTGCAGAAAGCAAATGAGGTGATGAAGGACGCATGGGAGACGGGGGATTCACACGCCGTCGTCGCCGCAATGGCGGAGTTCCGACGGCTCTATCAAAAGGACCTGCTGGATCATTCCCCGGTCGCGCACACTGACCAGACGGAATTCCGCGCCTGGTCGAAGCGCTTTGCGCAATGGCTGTTCAGCACCGATCATATCGCGATCCGCTATGGGATCGATTACGATGGTGTCGACATCCGCAAGCTGTCGCCGGGCACCCGCGGCATCGTGCTCCTGCTCCTCTATCTAGCGCTGGACGACAGCGATAACCGGCCGCTGGTGATCGACCAGCCCGAGGAGAACCTCGATCCCAAGTCGGTTTTCGATGAGCTGGTCCACCTTTTCATCGAGGCGAAGGTCCACCGCCAGGTCATCATGGTCACGCACAATGCAAATCTCGTGATCAACACCGACGCGGACCAGATCATCATCGCCGACGCGGGACCGCATCCGCACGGCTCCCTGCCGCCGATCTCATACAGGTCGGGCGGATTGGAGAATGCAGATATCAGAAAGGCGGTCTGCGACATCCTAGAGGGTGGCGAAGGCGCATTCCAGGAGCGAGCGCGAAGGCTGCGCGTGAGGTTGGAGCGATAAGGGTGGACGTCAACGATTTGGTTGTGCGCCCACATTTTGAATCCGCTGGCAAGCGCTGTGTCGGCGACGGCGATCCTTGTCAGCGCGGAAGGGGTGCCGGCCGAAAGAGTGCATATTCACCATTTAGACGATCCCCCATGCGCGAAAACTCCCCTTCCCCGTCAACTCACGCAGGTTGAACGCGCCGACGAGATCGAGCGCGCCCTGTCGCGAGACCTTCAGCTCCTCCTGGATCATGCTGGTCGACACCAACGGTCGCGACAGCACGAGGTTGAGCAGCGCGGGGAGTTTTGAGGTGGCGCGGCGACCGCGGAGCACGCGTTCCATCTGTTCCTTGGCGAGCAGGAGACGGTCGTGCTCCTTCAGCCCGGTGCTCGCCGCCTCGTATATGGCGTCGATGCAGGCAAGAAGGCGATCGGTCCGGTTGCGGGCGCGCCGGCGCTCGCGGGGAATCTTTTGCGCGCCGAGATGCAAGCATGGCAGATGATGGACGGCAGGGCCTTCCTGGCGCATCAGAGCAGCCACCAGAAGAGGTCCAATCCAGTCACCCCGCTGAAGTACCTCTATGTCATTCCAGGCATCGAGCAGCAGCGCGGCACGCAGCACGACAGGCAGATGCCGCGTCCGATCCAGCGCATCGCGCCATTCGGCGAGCCGGCCGCCCTCGTTCCAATCCTCGTCAAAAAACACCGACAGCCGGTTATCGTCTTGCGGAACCCGCCGCAGCGGCACGGCGGCGCCGCTGAGGATTTTGGACGAACGCGCCAGCAACGCGTCGATCTCCGCGAATTGCCGCGTCAGCGCATCGTCTTCGGGCACCTCAGCCGCCGTCGCGGGCGCGGCTTTCGTCAGCACGCCCCCCTCCCCTTCCTGGCCATCTACCGATAGGTCCACGCCCGACCCATCCTGCCCCGTCAGCTCGCGCAGGCCTTCCCGCCCGAAGACCCAGTCGCGGGGCCGGGAGAGGATACGCCGTCGCTTGCGCAAGACGGCGTGTGCCCTGGTCAGTTCGTGGGTTGGTGAACGCTGATCCATCTGAGCATCGTGGAAGACCAGATCTTCAATGTGGACGAGCTCGCCTTCGATCCATAGCGCGGCGGTGGCGTCGTGGAAGTGCGAGCGCTCGATCCAGCCCTCGCGCACCGGCGAGCGTGCCAGGCGCTCATCGAGGCGCGCCAAAGCCGCGGTGTGGCTTTTACTTGCGGATTTCAATCCTGCGAATGTCATATCCGCGTTGGCTTTGGGTGGTATTGCGCGACTGATTTCTCGCTAAGAATTTCAATCATGGGGTGCCGCCTTGCAGAAGCTGGTGCAAAAGGGGCCTTCGGCCGCGTCCCGAACTGCGACCGACGACCACTGGTCGCAGGCGCGGCGGATAGCGAGCGAACTCGACAAGGTCCTCGATGGTTCCGCGCCGCGCCGATCGGCGATTGCTCGCGTAGCGGCTGAGCTGCAGTTGTCGACCCGTCAGATCTACAATCTCCTGGCGCGCTATCGTGACGACCGAACAGTAACGGTGCTCTTGCCGAAAACGGGCAACACACGCCGGAAGCGGTTGCCGTCGAAGATCGAGGAAATCATTGCTGCGACATTGCGCGAGCAGTGGCTTGTTCTGGAAGCGCCGCCGCTTGCCCCTGTCGTCGCCGAAATCCGCGCGCGTTGCGAGGAGGCCGGCCTTCGACCGCCGTCCTACATTGCCGCCGCGCGCCGCATCCCGGCTTTGTTCACGCCGGAAGAGATTGCCAAGGGGCGGTCAGCCAACCCGAAGCACCTTCGTCGCCTCAAGCCGCGGCCGGGCTATATCCATGCCCCGCGCCCGCTCGACGTCTGTCAGATCGATCACACGCCGACCGACATCAACTTCGTCGAGGTGGTCGACGGTGCCGGCATTTTCGTCGGCCGCGCCTACCTGACCATCCTCACCGACGTGTTCTCGCGCTGCATTCTGGGTTTCTGCCTGTCCCTGGAAAAGCCGTCTTCCCTCTCCGTCGCACTCTGTCTTGCGCACGCAATGTGCCCGAAGGAGCAGTGGATGGCCGCACGCGGCCTTGACCATGACTGGCCAATGCTCGGCCGACCACGCCGACTCGTCACGGACTCGGCCAAGGAGTTCAAGGGGCGGGCGTTTCAGCGCGGCTGCGACGAATACGGCATCGGCATCCGATATCGTGACCGCGGCCGCGTCCATCAGGGTGGTGTGGTCGAGCGTCTGCTGGGCAAGCTCAATGCCGTGCTTGCTACGCACCCGGGATCGACCGGACGATCGGTGGCCGACCGTGACGAATATCCGTCTGAGAAACGTGCTTGCCTGAGCTTTGCCGATCTCGAGCGTTGCGTCGCGCTTGCTGTCGTCGATCACAATCTCCAGGAGAACGCCAAGACGCTAAAAGTGCCGCTTACCGAGTGGCAGGCACACGCGGTGGATAATCCGCGCTTCAATGACGACGCGCATGACGTCCTGCTGACGTTTCTGCCGGGTGCCGAACGGCGCCTGACGCCGCAAGGCATCAGCATGTTTGCCCTGTTCTATTACGCGCCATGGCTCGGTTCGTTCGTTCCCGAACGCGACCGGTTGGGCAAGCTGGAGATTCGTTACGATCCGCGCGACATCAGTCATGTCTATGTCCGCGACCCCGCAGGTGTCGCCTTTCGCTCGGTCCGGCGCCGTGACGGGATTTTGACGCCGGTCACCCTGTGGGAGCACGAAAGCGACCGCGCCAACCGCCGGATGGCGAATGCCCGGTCGAATGTCGAGAAGGTCCAGCTCCGCCGTGAGATTGCGTCCGTTGCCGGAACCGCCTGACGACGGGCCGAGAGTGGAATGTGGCCTAACCGATCGATCATCGCCATCGAGATGCACTCGGCGCCGGATCGGACGGCGACCACCGCCGCCTTGGTGAGGATGGCGACGACCTCGCCGATCAGGCCCTCCGAGAGCGAAAAGATCTTGCGCGCCATTTCTTCCTCCGACAGGTCGGAGCTTTTGGCGAGCGGCAGGGCCGCCTCGAGACTGTCGGGGAGCGCCAGATATTCTTCGCCATAGCGCCACCGCGGGACCGCGCACAGCTCGAACCGGCTCGCCATTTCATCGGTCGCATTGATAAAGTCATAGACGGCGACCTCACCGATCAGCACCGGCGAGATGTCGTGAATCCGGCCAAGCCGACGCAGGAAGGCGAAGATCGCCTCGACGTCGCGGGTGCGGCCGCGTAACGCGTTGTGGAATTCGTCGAAGATCAGGATTCGGGGCGCGAGGCTGGCGAGCAGGTGATCGAGTTGCGCAGCCTTCCGACCAACATTGCGGACGTTGCCGATCGGCGCTTTCAGCGCCTGAAGGACGGCAATGGCGCCGGTGCCGCCGGCCCCGGTGGAGCACCCGGTGCGTCAAAAGCGGCGGCTGCCGATCGAAGAATGGTAGCGCGTGAATGGCCGATCATCTTCTCGACCATGTACGGCCCTATCTCGATGGAAACATCGAGGAGCGGATCGCCTTCATCCGCTCGCCGCGCTGGATCGGCCATCACGCGGCGCTGGACGCTCATGAGCGGTTGGCCGACTTGCTTTCCCGTCCGGCTGCACTGCGCACCGGCGGCCTGATGCTGATTGGTCCTTACGCCAACGGCAAGACGATGGTCGCCGAGCGATTCGCAATCGAGCATTTGAGGATGTCTCCGACGCAACGGGTCTGGATCGTGCAAACCCACGAGGGCGCAGGGCTTGCCCATTTCTATGTCAGCCTCATAAGGCTTGGAAGCTCCCGCCGCATGGCCAGCGCGAACGGCGTTGCGCAATTCCGTCTTCTTGTGAGCCGGTGCGCGAAGTCCTGCTATAGCGGCTATGACCGGCATGGCCGAGTTCGCGATCGAAGTGCAGTCGCACTACCGGGAGATTCATTCCGACCGCTGGCCAGTCGTGGTCGTGCCGCAAGCGGATGAGCTGCTATCGAGCTGGCTCAATCGCCTGGCGTTCGCCAATGGCATCGCACCGCGCCATTTTGCCGACGTTTTCGGGATAGACGGCGGCATGTGGTCGGCGCGGCTCGATCTTGCGCTGCCGGATGGCGCGGCGCGCCTGCTTCATCACTATTCCGGAGTTGCGCGAGACACTTTGGCTGCAATGACCCTTGCGCAGGATGAGCGCACGCGCCTCCTGCTACCACTGCGCCAGACCGGCCCCCGAGGGCGCTCGACCTGGCTGCAATTCTGCCCTCAGTGCCTCACCTCCGATTTGGCGCCTTACTTCCGCCGGCGGTGGCGGATGGCGAGCAGTATCTCCTGCCCGATGCACGGCTGCGGGCTGCGTGACCGGTGTCCGTCTTGCGGCAGCGGCACTGCAGCATTTAATCAATCGGGCCTTATTCCGCAGCATCATTGCGCCACTTGCCATTTCGACCTGAGAACAGCCGCGAAAGTCAGCGTGAAAGCGGCAACGCGGCGTTTCGAGCGCTGCCTTCATGACATGCTCCGCATGGAGGCCGCCAAGGGCTTTCTCGCAAAGAGTTCGCTGATCGCGCGACTCCTCAGCCTTCCGACGGCCGTTGATCCCGGCTCGGCCAGGACGCTGATCAACCTATCTTCAGCCGCGCGCATCCGCTGTTTCGACCAAATAGCAGAAGAATGTCACGATCATCTGACGGCCGGGACGGAGGCTTTCGAAATCATCTTCTGGCGTCAGCGCATTCTCGCCGCCGGTAGCCTTGCTGCAGCCTTGCAACCGCTCTGCCAGTGGATGCGCAAGCGTGTCATGATCGAGGACGAAGCTCCCCAAAGGACGATTGATATCCAGGGCGTCGATCTTTCTGCCCCGATTGGCGCTTATCGACGTGTTAGAGAACGGCAGTTAGGTGGTCATGGTACCAGAGCATATCGGCCTGTTGGAGGCCGAGCTGACATATCTGGCGTTTGATTGACAGACAGTGGTTCAGGCTGTGTCGAAATGCGATTTTGAAAGAGACGATGAGATTGACCGTATCCGTGCCCGCCTGGAATCGCTGGCTGCGGAGCGACGAGCCCTTGAAGCAAGACTTGTCGAGCTTGATCAGCCACAGGCACTGCTCCCCTTGGCGGACCTGTCCGCGCCTTTCGCCGAAGCCGCGCCGGTCACCAATGCGTCAACGGCGGTAGACAAAATTGCTCTGTTCCGCCGCCTATTTGCTGGCCGATCGGACGTGCATCCGGTCCGCTGGGAAAACAGGAAGGCGGGGCGGTCGGGCTATGCGCCGGCCTGCGCCAATGAGTGGGTGAAGGGAATCTGCGGCAAGCCGCGGGTAAAATGTGGCGAATGTCCACATCAGGCCTTCATTCCGGTCTCCGACGACGTAATTGAAAACCATCTGCGTGGCGCGACCGGGTCGCGACGCGGCTCCGAGAACTTCGTTGCCGGGGTCTACCCGCTGCTGCTCGACGAAACCTGCTGGTTCCTGGCGGCTGATTTCGACGGCGAGAGTTGGTCCGCGGATGCAATCGCCATGATGGAAACTTGCGATGCCAAGGGCATTGATTCCGCGCTCGAGCGGTCGCGGTCCGGCAATGGCGGGCATCTCTGGATTTTCTTCTCCGAACCGATCCCGGCGCGCTCCGCGCGACAGCTCGGCTCCCTCCTCGTGACCGAGACCATGGAGCGACGCCCGGAAATCGGCTTTGCTTCTTACGACCGCTTCTTTCCAAGCCAGGACACCATGCCTATTGGCGGATTCGGGAACCTCATCGCCCTTCCGCTGCAGCGGCGCGCGCGGGAACAGGGCAACAGCGTCTTTGTCGATCGAGATCTGCGTCCCTATGCCGACCAGTGGGCGTTCCTGTCGTCATTGCCGCTTCTGCCCGCCGACGCGGTGAGCCGCTTGGTAGACGAGGCGGAGATGCGGGGCCGCGTGCTCGGCGTGCGATTGCCGGTCGAGGACGAAGCAGCGGATGAGCCCTGGCGGATGACGCCTTCCAGGCGTGCTCCGATCGTAGTCACCGAGCCGCTGCCGGACCGAATCAAGATCGTGCTCGCGGATCAGGCCTATGTCGAACGCACCGGCCTGCCCGCCACCATGGTGGCGCGGCTCATTCGGTTGGCTGCTTTCCAGAATCCGGAGTTCTATCGCGCCCAGGCCATGCGCCTGTCGACCTTCGGCAAACCCCGGATCATTTCCTGCGCGGAGGTGCATCCGAGTCATGCCGGCCTGCCGCGCGGCTGTCTGGACGAGGTGATCGGCCTGATCCGGAATCACGGCGGTGACGTCGACCTGGAGGATCGCCGGGAATCGGGAGCTTCGCTTCCCGAAGGCACACGGTTTCTCGGCGCGCTGAGGGGCAGGCAGGTCGAAGCCAATGAAGCGCTGGCGGCGCACGACTTTGGCGTGCTAGCTGCCGCCACGGCATTCGGCAAGACGGTCGTCACCGCGGCACTGATCGCGCAGCGCGCCCGCAACACGCTGATCCTCGTGCACCGCCGAGAACTGCTCGCCCAGTGGGTCGAACGTCTGAAAGCCTTCCTCGCAATTGACCCGCAGCATATCGGCGTCATTGGCGGCGGGCGCCGCAAACCGACAGGCATTATCGACATCGCGCTTATCCAGAGCCTTGTCCGGCGCGGCGAAGTTTCGGATCTGGTGGCCGACTACGGCCATCTCGTCGTAGACGAGTGCCATCATCTGTCCGCAGCAAGCTTCGAGCTGGTGGCGCGGCGCGCCAAGGCGAAATACGTCCTCGGCCTGTCGGCGACTGTCGCGCGCAAGGACGGGCACCATCCGATCATCTTCATGCAATGCGGACCGGTCCGGTATCGCGCGAGTGCGCGCCACCAGGCAATCGAAAGCACATTGAGCCACCGTGTCCTGGAACGACCGACCACATTCCAGCTTCCGCTTTCCCTTGCGAACATGGAACGCCCCTCGATGCCAGCAATCTATGCCGCGCTTGCTGTGGACGAGCCCCGCAACGATCTGATCTTCGACGACGTGCTGAAGGCGCTGGAAGCGGGGCGGTCGCCGGTCGTGCTGACCGAACGGCGGGATCATCTCGAACGCTTGCAGGCGCGATTTGCCAAGTTTGCTCGCAATCTCGTGGTCCTGCGCGGCGGCATGAAGGCTGCGGACCGCAATGCGGCCGAGGCTGCCCTTCGCATATCGGACGATCAGGAACGGCTCATTCTGGCGACAGGCCGCTATCTCGGAGAAGGCTTTGACGACCATCGGCTCGACACGCTGTTCCTGACCATGCCGATCTCGTGGAAGGGGACGCTCGCCCAGTATGTCGGGCGCCTGCATCGCGAACATCAGGGCAAGTCCGACGTTCTCGTCTATGATTATGTCGACGGGGCCGTGCAGGTTCTGGCGCGTATGGCCGCGAAGCGGCGGACCGGATATCGGACCCTTGGCTACCGTCTGGAATAGCGTCGGTCAGGGTCTATCGACGATGTTGCCGCGTTCGTGCGACGATATGGCGGTTTGGCTCTCCAAGGCCGTCCGGCCATGCCTATGCGCCCGGGCGCAACGCTTGGAGCAGCGGCTTGAGCTTGTGCTTGCGCCGGTGTTTTTCGATAAGCTTGTCGATCCTTTCGATCCAGTCGTCGAACCGGCCCGCCGCATCATAGGCGAGCACCGCCTTTTCCAGCCACTGCGCCGCCAGTTCGTAGAATCCGGCCTGGCCCGAATCCATGACGTTGACGGCCATGCGCTCGCAGACATCGATGACCCAGTCGGGATGGCTGGCGTGCGCCGCCTCGGCGAGGCGCATAAGAACCGTATTGGACGGATTGCGCAAAACGTTCTCGACGTCGACGGACCGCACCGCCTCGTCGATCCTGCCTTCGTTCAGGAAAATCTCGGTCCGGTCGTGAGCGTGTTTCGCCGCCGCCAACTTCGCGAGAAGGCGGGCGCGCATCGCCGTCCATTCCGGTCCGGCCAGGGTCTCGGCCGCCCGAAAATCATCGAGCGACAGACTGTGCTCGAAAGCGGCGCCCGCCGCCGTCAATGCGGGTTCTCTCCTGGCCAGCGCGGCGGCGCAATCGCGCAGCCAGCGCGCGAGACCGACAATCCCATAGGAGCGGTCCTCTTCCGCCTTCAGCGTCAGACCCCATTCGGCCAGTTCCAGCGCCTCGTCGATCTGTCCCGCCTCCTTCAAGACCTGTGAGAGCCGCAGAACCTCTTCGGCGGAGCGAAACTGTTTCCGGGCATAAGCGGCAGCTTCCGCGACACGTGCCAGCCGCACGAGCATCGCGGCATGATCGCCATGCCGTCCCGCCGCTCTGGCGAGGTTGAGAAATTCCTCCGCCCGCCCGCCGATATCGAGCACCCGCAGCCGGGCTTCCGTCAGCCGCTCCATGATCCAGTCGCCCTGGCCCGAGAGCGGCCAGGTTCGTCCCCGGCCGGCCATCACGTCCGCAAGACCGATCTCATCCCAGCCCTGTTCGAGCGCATCGATCGCGACCTGCAGATGGTCGTCGAGGCCGTAGCCGTCGAGTTCGCCCTGCCAGACATCGAGCCGCGCCATCAGGTCGTCGCGTTCGCCAGGTGCGAGATCGCTCATCAGGACCGCCTCGGCGATCAGTTGGCCGAGCACGGGAAAAAACTCGTGCAGCGTTTCGTCCCAGTCGGCCTGTTCGAGCCATGCGGGCACCAGGGCCTCGGTGACCGGCTCCAAAATGGCGAGGGCGTTGCGACCGTCACCCGCCTCGAGGAAAGGCCTCGCCTTGTCGATCAGCGCCGCGACGCCGTCCTCGTCGATCGCGGGGACATCGTCGCTCCAGCCGCGTCTTCGGGAATTGCGCCCCGACAGCAGCGCCTCAGCCTGCCGTCTGATCGGTTTCGGATCGACGGCGGTGCGGCGCGCACCCGCCAAAAATCCGTCCGGCGCGCCGACGGCCAGTTCCGCCTCGAGCCAGAGCACCAAGCCCGGATCCTCCTCGGCCCGGCTGATCAGCAGCGCCGCCAGCGCCGCCCGATCGAGGTCCCGGAGCATGTCCGCGAGCGGAAGCCTTTCCACGACCTCGCCCGGCTTGGCAACAAACTTCAGGAGCACGGCGACGACATGCTTGCAGGCGCCGCCCCAGTCGTAGGGGCAGGAGCAGCGTGTCTCGATCACGCCGCGCGTGTCGGCGACGCCGCCATCGCGGAGCCTGACCGACACGACGTAAGGCGCGAATTCGCTGCCTTCGACCTGCGCGGTCAGGACATCGCCGCGGCGCACGAGTTCGGAAACAGCCCCGCTGCGAAAGTAGCTTTTGCCGCGCGCGAAGGATTCCTCGGTGGCGAGGGCACGGATCGTGTCTTCCCCGAATGGCGGTGGCGTCATGGCAGCCCCTGCTCCTCCGCCTCTGCGTCTTCGCTGACAATGCCGAGCGCGCCGGACAAGTCGGCGAGCAGTTTTGCCTTGTCGAGCAGGCCGGCGTCCTCGAGCTTCTCCATGTCGGGGAGATCGCGCAGCGTCTCGAAGCTGAAGTGGGACAGGAAGGTCTTCGTCGTCACATAGGTGTAGGGCGCCCCCGGCTGCGGCGCGCGCGGTCCGGAAGCAATGAAGCCGGCGCCGCGCAGATTGCCAATGAGGTCGCGGCTGATCTCGCGGCCGAAAAAACCGGACAGCTCGGCGCGGGTGATCGGCTGGAAATACGCCACCGTCATCAGCACCAGCGCTTCCGATTGCGACAGGTCGACGGTCTGTTCGCTGACGCCCGAAGCGGCGCGGATAGCGTCTGAAAAAGCCGGCCGGGTGCGGTGCTGCCAGCCGTCGGCGACCGCCACCAGATCGTAGGGCCGGCCGCGCAGTTCGGCGCGGATGTCGTCGATCAGAAGATCGAGATTGCAGTCGCGGCCCACCATCCGCGCAAGAACCTCCCGCGACACCGGCTGGTGGGAAGCGAAAATGACGGCCTCGACCCGCCCCATCCATTCACGCCACCGAACCTCCGGCGGCAGGTGGTCGAGATCCCGGTCAAGCAACAGTCGTTGCCCATCCCCATTTCCTCGGCGAGCCTTCGTCGGACGCGCCGCCATCATCACAGCCCGTAGATGCGAAAGGTGGCGCGGCCGGACAGTTCGCGCACCGCGCCGAGACCGGTCAGCCGCTCGAACAGGCGCCGCGCGCCCCATCGCGACAGATGGGGCGTCTGCAGCGAGCCGGGCACGGCGTCCTCGTCGAGAAGCAACCTGATCGCCTCCCCCGCCCCTTTCGCCCTGAGCTTGGGCGCCGCCGCGGCAAGCCGGGCGGCGTTCCGGGCGATGTCGGCGGCCAGCCGGCAGGCCTCCACCGAGGCTTGCGCGACCGCGAGGCAGACCGCCCGCTCGAACTTTTGCTCCCCCGGCCGTATTTTTGCGCCTCGTGCGCCCTCGGTGCGAAAGGCTGACGAATGCACCTGCGCCATCAGGAGCGGCACCGGCCGCGGCCAGCGCAATCTTTGCGCCAGCGCCAGGTCGGCGAGCCACCAGCCCAAAAACGCCGCCTCCGGCCGCGCGGCGTGGACGTGCCCGGCGATGGCGGCGGCCATGAACGGCGCCGGCGGCGCGGACCGCAGCAGATCGTCCATGCGTTCGGGGATGGTCGCCAGCGCGCCATCCCAGCGGACCCCGAGCAAGTCGCAGATTCCGCGCAGGCCGTCGGCGTCGACCGCCGGCGAGCGTGAGGCCAGTCGTTTCTATGCCGCAAAAATGGCGCCGGAGGGGCCGGGATCGTCGCCTGGGCTGCGCAGATGCCAGGCGTCGCGCAGCGCCGCCTCGTCCTCGGCGCGGCCGGCGAGGCGCACGGCGGCCGCGGCGCATTTCAACGCCTGGCGCTGGCGCCAGGCGCCGGCCCAGGGCGGTGCCGCGCGCACCAGAGTGTCGAGCGCATGCAACGCCGCGCCGGCCATGAACGCCGCCTCCGCATCGCTTGTCACCGACCCGCGCTGGGTCGCCCAGCCGGGCACGGTGGGCGGCTCGCAGGTCGATGCAATCGGCGACATGGCGGGACGAATCATGGCGTGGACGATAACGCCATCGTGCGCTTTTCGCTAGCGATCCGGTGCAAAGCGCACAGCCTGTCGCAACGCTTTTATGTCCGATAAGCTTGCCTTATCGGACGTATGGCGGTAGCCTGCCAAATCATGGAAAATCCCCCGGCCAATGCCACCGAAAACGATCTCTCGGACGCCGACGATCTTGACGGCGATCTGCCCGACATCGTCGATCTGGTCATGGAAATGGGCTCATCGCCGGCGCGGCTGGAAGCCCTCGTCGAGACCGCGACGGCCTACGCCAAGGCCGCCAGTTCCGAGAACACGCGGGACGCCTACGCCAAGGATTGGCGGCATTTCACCTCCTGGTGTCGCCGGGAAGGATTCGATCCGCTACCGCCCTCCAGCCAGGTCATCGGTCTCTACATCGGCGCCTGCGCTGCCGGCGATCCGAAACGCGGCTTGCCATCGCTCTCCGTTGCGACGATCGAGCGCCGCCTATCCGGTCTCGCCTGGAACTTCACCCAGCGTGGCCAGCCGATGGATCGAGCGGATCGCCACATCGCCACCGTACTCGCCGGCATTCGCCGCAAGCACGCAAAGCCGCCGCGGCAGAAGGAAGCCGTGCTTGGCGACGACATCAAGGCGATGGTCAACACGCTTGGCCATGATCTGCGGGGCCTGCGCGACCGGGCGATCCTGTTGCTCGGCTTTGCCGGCGGCCTTCGGCGCTCCGAAATCGTCGGTCTGGACGTCGTGCGCGACGACCGCAGTGACGGCGCCGGCTGGATCGAGATTTTTGACGGCAAAGGCGTGCTGGTCACCCTGCGCGGCAAGACGGGATGGCGCGAGGTCGAGGTCGGTTTAGGAGCATCCGACCAGACCTGCCCGGCCGCCGCGCTCGAGAGCTGGATCCGCTTCGGTCGCATCGCGCGGGGTCCGCTCTTCCGGCGCATCTTCAAGGACAACAAGACCGTCGACACCGAGCGGCTTTCCGACAAGCATGTCGCGCGCCTGGTCAAGCAGACCACCCTTGCCGCCGGCGTCCGTTCCGATCTTCCGGAAGGCGAACGCGAGTTGCTGTTCTCGGGCCATTCCCTTCGTGCCGGCCTAGCGTCATCGGCCGACATCGAGGAGCGATATGTGCAAAAGCATCTCGGCCACGCCTCGGCCGAGATGACACGCAAATATCAACGGAGGCGAGACAGATTCCGCACCAACCTGACCAAGGCGTCGGGCCTCTGAGAAAGCCCCTCCCCTCCCCCGTTTCAGGCCGCCATGTAGAGATCCCGGAGAGCAGGATTTTCAGCTTAGCGTTTCAATTGAAATCGGGAAGTAAAACCGACAGCGCCGGATTGATCAGCACATTGCAATCGAGACGCGCCACGACACTCGGCACCAGCAGAATGACGCTGCGCCGTTCTAAACACCAGGTTTCGCCAAATCCCTTGCTCCCCGTCGCCGGCATCGTGTCCCAGCCGGGCAGTGACGGCTGCGAAAAGACCTCGTAGCTCAGCCCGCGCGGGATTGTGATTTCGATGTAGTGCTGGTTGGGCGGCAGTCTGCCGCTGCCATGCACCAGCTTTTCCAACAGGGCCGTCGAATAGTGCTCGCTGGCGTAGATGATAGGACTTCCGGGCGTGTTCCATCGCCCTGGCGCGATTGTCGAGCCGGTCGCGTCGAAGATCGGGTAGGTGCCGGCCGGATCGCCGATGCGAAAGGACGAAAGCGTGCGATGGAGAGTCTGCGCCGTCACGCAGCACTGCCGTACTTCAGACCTGCGAGGATCTCGACCACCATTTCGGCGCCGAACCCGCTCAGGATAACGACGTCGATCGGTCGCTTGTCCTCAATCATCGGGTGCGGCCGAAACAAGAAATCACGCGCTTCCTCTTCGTTCTGCCAGACATCGACAGCAAGGCTCCAGACGCGCGCGACGCGGGCCAATCGTGTGCCCTCGTCCGACGAGAGGCGATGTACCGCCTTGCGCCGCTCGTAGGTGGCCTTGGGGATCAGCCGGTATTTGAACTGAGCATCGCCAGGCGCCAGAAGATGCGCAACGAGCTCGAGCGCCCCGATGGGAAGTCCATTCTCGATCCGGGAGATCAGCCCGAAAGGCGACCGCGCCGCCACCTCTTTAACGGGCAGCCCCAACACGTCGGCGACATTTCCGAACGCTAGCATTTCACTCTCCATTCCACATGAGGCAAAAGATAGCCTCACTTGATGCACCATGCAAGCCCCGCATCAGCGCGAACCGATCCGCCAACGGTTACCCTGTCATCTTTGCTTTCTCGCCGTTCGCTCGCAATGCCGCCATCAGCATCGGCCCGACCGAAAACTGCCCTGCCCTCGCCTTCTCGGTTAGCACCCGCAGGTAGCCGCCGGCTGAATCGATGTGCTGTGCCCGGTGTAGAATGCAGGCGATCACCACTGCGGCGATCTCCTGCCCCATGACATGGCAGGCATCCTCGTATGCGGAAGGCGAAACGCCCAGGTATCCCCGCACCTGGGCGGCGGTTATCATGAAATCGCGCCAGTTGCCGACGCCGTCGACGGCGTACTCCGCGATTTCCGGGCAGGCCTTCAGCACTAGCCCCAGCGGATAGGTTTTCGGCGGCTCTGCGGTACTCGTCCTTAGCTCGGCCGCCGACCCGCTTTTTTCCAAAGCAGGTTCAAATTCAAAGATAGATTCGGTATTTGAATCAGATTGCTGCCGCTCGCTTTGGGACTCATTGCCGCTCGGATTCGTGGATTCCATATGGATTTCCAGCAGCTTATCCACGTCGTCACGCAACGCGGCCAGATCGGCGACGATAGGCTCGAGCGCGGCAATGCGGGCTCGGCGCGGAATTGCCTCCACAACGGCGCGGAAACGCCTCCACAGCCCCCCCCAGTCGCCCGGCACGTCTTCCTCAACGGCCGCCTCGACCAGCTTGTGGATATCCCGGCGGTACAGCGTAATGCGTTCCCTCATAAGCCTGAGCGCCCTGTTGTCGGCGCGAACACGCTCGGCCGCCGCCTCGAACTCGTTAGCACGGGCCAGCAGCGGCGCCAGCGAGAAGCCAAATGCTTCCTCGATCTCCCCACCCCTGCCCTTCCGTGCATAACGCTTGCCGTTCGGGCTGTCCCGACGGATGACTAGACCGCAATCCACCAGTTCCGCCAGGTTCCTCCGCAAGGTGGAATCGGGCATGCCGTGCGCCCTGAGGGACAGCTGTGCGTTCGAGGGAAACACGATGAGGCCGTTTTCCTCACTCAGCTCGCTGTCAGGATAGAATGATAGCAGCGCATTCAGGACAGCCAGGGCGCGATCGCCGATGCCGACGATGCTCTTGCCCTCGCAGAGGTTGCGGTAGATCTGCCATTTGTCAACGACTCTGTCCTTGGGGATTTTACGTGACTCATTTTGAGCTGCTAACAAGGCAAGCGTCATCGGTCGACCCCCAAAAGGGGTCGCTGCGATACCCGTCTCCATTTCTTCCTTCGCCTTTTAATCGGGCAAAAGAAATCCGCTCGCCGAATTGACGCCGAAAACTCTTGACAGTGATTCGCGGAAATGAGATTCTCGGCTTGCTAGAACACGAGAAGGGCTTCCGCGACGGTTTCGTTCGGGGGCCTTTTTCTTTTGCGGTTTCAGTCTCCTACTGCTTGCATATTGGACTGCCGGAAGGCCTCGTAGAGGTCGTCCAGTCGCCCGGTTATGAATTCGGCAAAAAGCGGCCCGTCAACGGATTCCAGCGTGACAGTGGCCTTTTTCGCGGTCTTTTTCAGCGTCACGCTAACTGATTTGTCCTCAGGAGCCCAGGTTTTGGTCGGTGTTCTTTGAGCGGCTGCTATCCTCTGCCCCGCTGGCTTCCCAAACAGGTGCCGAGACATCATCTCCAATCTGTCGTCGCTGGTGGCGTCCCTGAATTCAGGTGTTGCTATCAGCTCCTTGATGGAACCGCCGCCTTCCCTGATCCTCTTGGCGAGATCGTACCAACGGTCGCGGCCGCTATTCTTGGCGGCTCCGATCGCCTTAATGATTTCAGCCGGAATGTCCTTGGTGACAGAAATCATTTTCGAGACAACGGCCTTGTCGACGGATAGCGCCGCCATAATGACGTCGCGGTCATAGCCGTTTCGCTCTAGATTGCTGGCGAAGACGGCTTTCTCGATGAACGAGAGATCGGCCCGGGCACTGTTCTCTTGCCCCTGGGCGATCACATGGTCTTTGTCAGCCAGTTCCTTGACGACCGCCCTCACCGGTCTTCCGAGTTCCTTTGCAGCCCGTGCCCGGCGATGGCCGAATACGGTCATGTATCGGCCATCGATCCCAGGGTGCGGACGCACCAGGATCGGGCTGTCCTGTCCTCTTTGACGGATGGCTTCGACCAGTTCCTCGAAGGCTTCTTTGTCATCGTCCATTCGGTCGGCGACAAAGGAGACGTCGATCGTGTCAGGGTCGAGATCGATTACCGTTACGCCTTCGAGCAGTCGGGATTCGATATCTTTGGCGGCCTGCGCCTTCTCTGCGAGCTCGTCGATCGACCGCGTCATGGCTCCGAAAGCGCCGCGGCTTCGGTTTCTTTCCATGGCGGGCGAAGGTCTGGCGTCTACGGGTGTCGAGTTGACTGCAGTCAACTTTCGCTCGGTAAACGCAGTCAGCAGGTTTTTTCTGGACATCAGCGTCCCCATGCCCTGTGGATTAGATTTGTGATCTCTGAATTCACCCGATGCAGAGATTCCATTGCGCGGTCGTATGTCGACCTGGTGAACTGAGTGCGTTCGACCTCATACAGGGACTGCTTGGTAATCCCAGCATCCGAGATCGCCGTGCTCTTAAGCATCTCGTTGACGAGCACATGCTGTTTGAACAGCGATCTCATGAAGGCGACCATCTGGCTTTGTGGCCCGTCCGTCGGCTCGTAGCGGGTCACCAGATAGCGAAGCCAATCGAGCCGCATGTTGGCACCCGCTTTCTTCAAGGTGCCCATGATCTCACCCATCATCAGCAGGAACTGGCACATGGACATCACATCTAGCATCTGCGGATGCACGGTTATCAGGATGCCAGTCGAGGACGACAACGCCGTCAACGTCAGATAGCCGAGCTGGGGAGGACAATCGATGATTACGATGTCGTATTCGTCGGCAACATCAGCCAAGGCGTCATCGAGACGTCCGAAGAAAATGCGGCCCATCGAGCCGTCTTTCTGCGACAGTGCGAGGGGAGTGTCGTATTCGAATTCTTGCAATTCCAAGTTCGCAGGAACAATGTCGAGACCGGGGAAGTTGGTTTTCTTCACAAGCGCCGACAGTGGCTTCCTCTCGTCATCGTAGCGCAAGGATTCGTAAAGCGATTCGTTGTGATCGATCTCCGGCTGGAAGCCGTGCAAGGCCGACAGCGAGGCCTGCGGGTCGAGATCGATTGCAAGAACGCGATGCCCGGTGAGTGCCAGATGCTGCGCCAGGTGTGCGGCCGTCGTGGTTTTCGCGCTACCACCCTTGAAATTGACTACCGCAAGGATTTGGAGACGATCTGAGCCCCTCCGGTGAGGAACATATTTCGCTGCTGTCCGACTGTTCTTGTCGAGAAAACTGCGCATTTCCAAGAGCTGTTCGGCGGTATAGGAGCGGCGGCCCGATGGGGTTACCATCGGCTGCGGCCCCTTGCCTTCGAGAGACAGATTTTTCAGGTACCCACTCGTGACACCGAGATACTGGGCTGCCTCCGACAACTGGAATGGACGGAGGGTTTTCTCGGCATTGGGCGGAAACATTGCCAAACGATGCTCGTTCAACATCGCTGACAGTTCGTTCGCCTGCTGTGTAATCAGCAGGTCGACTTCTGCAATCTCCTCCTGGATGCTGGCTTTCACATTCATCGATATTTCCCGCACATGCGTTTTGAAGGCCCATCCGGCTTTCCAACCGCATGTAGCGCTGATTCTTTTGATCCGACAAGAACTTTAATGTTAACGAGAGGTTAACGGGTATCCGGGAGTTGACTGCAGTCAACTTTCACCGCGGGATTCGACTCACGTGAAACGACTCCACCTTTGAGATAGTAACCCTATCAGAACCCCTGGCTTCGGGGGGCTAGTTCAAGGAGCGGGAACAAACCCCGCTTCCTTTGCCTCGACCACCCCGCTTCCGCCAGTGCACGGCCGCCGCCTGGCGCTGCGCCATCGACTTCGCAATACGATCCGCGAAATCATCAGACAGACTAGGCTGCAGGAACGGTGTAGCTTTTGCTTCCCGATTTCAATTGAAGTCCTAAGCTGAAATTTCGGCCCCCGCCGGTCTTCACCTTGCGCCTTCACCCGGGGCCGGGATGGCTCGTCAAAGCCCGCTCGCCTTGGTGAGATTGACGCGGAAGCGGTCGCGCCGCCGCTGATATTTGGGGGTCATTTCGGCGCTGGTGTGACCGAGGTGCTTTTGCACGTAGCGCTCGTCTACCTCGGCCGAGGAGGCAAGGACGGCGCGCAGCGAACGGCCGGCAAACAATTTTTCACGCTCGCCCATCTCCGCGCACGCCGGCGGCGAGCGCCGCTCGTTTGACGAGACGGGCAACTTCCTGGTCGTTGAGCCGCTCGGCGCCGACCTTTTTGCCTTGTCCCGTCACCCTTCGGAACAGCGGACCATGCGCGATGCGGGGTTCAGCCAGGTCTCCAGGGCCACGACCGGGCAGGTGGCATCGACGAGCCACGACCGATCTCGACCTCACGCCAGCCGGTTTTACCCCGAAGGGTCACCAAGACTCCTTTGTCGGGGAAAACCTCCACCCAACCACGACCGTCTTCGGTCTGATCGCGACCGACATCCAAGCCCACGATTTCTGAGCGTCTGAGGCCACCGGCAAAGCCGATCAGCAGCATTGCGCGATCGCGCAGGGTGCCGCGGTCGATCGTTTCCAGCATGACGATCAGATATCCTCGGGCAGAACCGCTTCCTTCTGCCGGGGAGGGGAAGAATGCTTGTTGCGGATGCTGGCCATGACGGTGGCGATGTGCGGGTCTTTGCGGTCCAGCGGCTGGCCGCGCTGGGCATAGTTCCAGGAGAGCGAGGACAGCCGGCGTTCGATCGTCGACACCGCATTTGGCCTCTTGTCGCCGCTCACGGATCCTGACGCGCAGGCGGTGATGTAGAGGCCGACGACCTGTGGATCGGGCGGAAGCATTTCGACGCCCTGCCGGCGGCACCAGCTCGAGAAATGCTTCCAGTCGGAGGCATAGGCGCGGCGGGTGTTGGCGGAGCTGGCCGCCTCGACATAGCCATGAGCCTTGTCAGCGAGACCTTCCAGGTGGCCGGGGAGACGTTCCGCCGGCGTCGCCGTGACCGGAAGGGGAGGGGAGGGGGCTTTCTCCTGCTCTACAGAGCGTCCCATCTGCATCACCACATCGATGATGTCCGGGAGATCGTCGTCTCCGGAAGCTGCCGATGATTTCTGAACGTCGTCAGCCACCCTATGCCGCCTCGATATCCGTTTGGGCAAAGTCCTTGCCGATGAAAAGCAGTCGGTTCGTCCGCGCGTTTTGCCAAAGCGTAGGAGATATAGTCGGCAAAATTCAGCGACACCGAATGGCGGCCCTTGCCGTAGGTCAGCCAGGCCTGGGTCGCTCGGCCAAGGCGTGTTCGCCACGCCGGCTGACAAGCACCATGCGCGCCTCGAGCACGCAGGTCGCGGGGACCAGACGGATTGGATCGGAGACGAGCGCGCTATCAAGCCGTGCTGCCTCAGGTTCATTCCGCATGTCGGTTTACTTCCCGATTTCAATTGAAACGCTAAGCTGAAAATCCTGCTCTCCTGAACCGCCAAGTGGCGGCTGCAATCGGGGGAGGGAGGGGGCTTTTCAAAGCCCGGATGCCTTGGTGAGGTTGGTCCGGAACCGATCGCGTCGCCGCTGATATTTGCGGGTCATCTCGGCCGAGGCATGGCCGAGTTGCTTCTGCACATAGCGTTCTTCGATCTCGGCCGACGAGGCAAGGCCCGCGCGCAAAGAATGGCCGGCGAACAGCAGTTCGCGTTCGCCTTCCGGGAGATCGGAGCGGACGCCTGCAGCCAGTGCCGTCCGCTTCACGAGGCGGGCGACATGCTTGTCGGAGAGCCGCTCGACGTCGACGGTCTTGTTGTCCTTGAAGATGCGGCGGAAGAGCGGGCCCCTCGCGATGCGGCCAAAACGGATCCAAGTCTCGAGCGCCACCAGCGGGCAGGTCTGATCGGAGGCGCCGAGTCCAACCTCGACCTCGCGCCAGCCGGTCTTGCCGCGCAGCGTCACCAGGACGCCCTGGTCCGGAAAAATCTCGATCCAGCCGGCGCCGTCGCTGTGATCATCGCGGACGACGTCGAGGCCGACGATCTCGGAGCGCCGAAGGCCGCCGGCAAAGCCGAGCAACAGGATCGCCCGGTCCCGAAGCCCTCTCAAATCATGGCCCACGGTTTCGAGCATGGCCAACAGATCCTCGCCGAGCACCGCTTCTTTTTGCCGCGGCGGCTTTGCGTGCTTGCGGCGAATGCCGGCAAGAACCGTTGAGATATGCCGGTCGGCGCGATCCATTGGCACGCCGCGCTGGGTAAAGTTCCAGGCGAGGCCGGAGAGACGCCGCTCGATTGTCGCGACCGAGAGGGCAGGGGCGCTGCGTTTCGGATCGCCGACAGCGGTGTCAATGACACTGCCTGAGGCGCAGGCGCCGATATAGAGGCCGATGACCTGGCTCGAGGGCGGCAGCGGATCGAAGCCTTCGCGGCGGCACCAGGAGGTAAAATGCCGCCAGTCCTTGGCGTAGGCGTCTTGCGTGTTCTCGGAACTGGCGGCCTTCGCATAGGCGGTCGCGGTCTCGACCAGGGTTTTGAGACGCGCCGGCGGCGGGGCGGGCGGCGAGGAGCCCATTTCCATGACCAGATCGAGGATATCGGGCAGATCACCATCGGGACCGTTGTCAGCCGTTGCGTCGATTTTGGCGGGCTTTTGCCGGGGATTTTCCATGATGTGAGAGGGCTATCGCCATACGTCCGATAAGCAATTACCGGACATGACTGTCCCGCGACAGGTGCGGCGGATTGCTGCCAGTTGTGTTGCCAAAAGCGCCGCAATGAATCATCATGTCGACGATGATTCTGCGCCCGAAATCGCCCCTGCGCCGTCACGTCACGCTGCCCGGCGCCGCCCCGGCCGCTCCGACTGTCGCCGTGACGAGCTGGCTGCGCAAGGCGGTCGAGGCGGCGCAAACCGTTGAGGATGCTGCCCTGGCCACCGGCGCGGCCATCGCCATGCTCGATGCGGTTGTCCGCCGCGACGAACAATGGGCCGGGGTATGGCGGCAGCGGCTGGCGCTGGCCGCGGCGGCGGCGACTGCACGGCAGGCGGGGCGCGTCGAGGACGAGGCTGCCTTACGCGACGCCGTGCTGTTCGCCCGCCCCGGCGATATTTTGTCAGGGTCGACGACCCTCGGTCCCGCCGGTCTTTTGCTGGTCGCCTGGCGCCGGCTGGCGGCACGGCCCGCAGAGGCGCTTCTGACGAAGAAAAGTCTCGCCGCGGTGTTGGAGGAATTCGGTTTTTTCGCCCGCGACGGTGCGGCGGTCAGCGATCTGGCGGACGCGCTGCGGCGGCTCGCCACGACCGAAGGCGCGGTCGGGATGCTGACCGGCGCCTACGCGGCCATCGAGGGCCACGGCCTGCCACGCGCCATGGGACCCTGGCTCGCCGACGCCTTGCTGGCGCAGCGGCTCGGCTGGAGCCATGCAGTCCCTTTGCTGGGTGGCGAGGCGTTCTTGGGCGTGAGCGCTCGCCCGCGTCGCGCGGCCGCAACTGTGGCAACGTCAGGCATCGAGATGGAGCGTGAGCGTGCAAAAGGTCTGCTTGCTGCCCAGGCGCGCGCCGCACTGCGGGCCATCGAGCTCGCGGCCGACCTCGGCCGCCCCGCCGAGCGGCTGCTCGCCGTCGCGCCGAAATTGCGGGCAAAGGAGGCGGACCATGTCGTCGATCATTTGTCGCCTTCGGATGCCGTCGCCGCTTGCCACTGAGCGGCAGTCGGTACTCGACAGTAGTTTTGGGACCCCGTGGCGAGGGAGCTTTTCGTTGGACGTCTCTCGCGAGTTTCGCCTCGGCTTCAGCCTTCTCTGCCGGAGTCACAAAAGGAGCGTGAACATCAGCGGCGACCCTGGCACAATTCTCGGGCACGATAGGTGAAGGAGCTTTGGAAAGCACCTTGAGGAGCCCATCGAGCGAATATCCCTTCGATGCGTAGGTATACAGATAGAGTTCACTGCCCCCTTCCGGATAGTACATTCCCGCCCATTCCGGTCTTGCAAGCGACCAGTTGTGCTGCCGCGCCCAGGTATTATGTTCGGCAATTTTCGACGGAACGCTCGCTGCGTAAGGTTCGTCGGCTCCGACGTGATGTTTTGCGA
Source organism: Mesorhizobium sp. M0663 (assembly GCF_040320585.1). Taxonomy (NCBI): domain Bacteria; kingdom Pseudomonadati; phylum Pseudomonadota; class Alphaproteobacteria; order Hyphomicrobiales; family Phyllobacteriaceae; genus Mesorhizobium; species Mesorhizobium sp. M0663. The sequence continues at coordinate 16,042 of NZ_JAMYPX010000024.1, read as the reverse complement.
CTGGATCGTACCAGACACTTCCATGGTCACGTCCAGGCAGGCGGGCCGAATACCCGCCTCGGGGTTCGACGCGTGCCTTTGATGGCCGCAGACCGGTGATATCCATGAACTGCAATACCCTTGCAGCCCCGCATGCGCGCCAGCGCCGCGTTCGCCGAGTCTGGTCGATATTCATCGATCACATGGTCCGAGGCATGACGCCGGAAACGACCGAGATTGTGAGCATATCGATACTGAGACGGTTTGATCAGTTCATCAAGCGGCTTTGAAATGCATACCCGGATCGTCTCACGGAACGCGATTGACACGTGCGTAGGCCTCCAGGAAATGGTCTGCTGTGGGTCTTGCAACGTATGATGGTTAAAGAAGCTCACGGTCCTGAGGCGCGGCGACACGACTCGTCTCTTCGAATGCCCGCCCGCTCACTGCATAAAATGCCGTCTGAACGTCGACGCTGGCGACCTGCTCGATGCAGGCTCTACTGAGGCGCTTTTAAAGTCGGCGCCGGAATTAACCGACAAGGATGCCGCGTTCAGCCGATGGAACGGGCCGGTTCAACCGGACCTAGATCCGAACGTGTCGCTGGATTGCGCGATTGTCGCGCCAGTGCAGGCGGGCATTGGCGACGGTGTCGAGCCAGTCCTGCAACTGGTCGTTCAGATCGTTGAGATTGCGGAAGGAGCGGGCGAGGAGCGTAGACGTCCTCGTAGACATAGCGAAACGGTCGCTGGACCTCGCCCTTGGTTTTGGCGCGTAGCAGAATCTGCAGATCCTGGCTTGGTATGACTTGGGGGCGAAGATGTAGCGCGCGGGGCCAAGCGGCGGCGAATCGGTTCACGGCGGTGTAGCCGCCTTCATAACCGCGTTCGCGAATCTCGCGCTTCAGGCGAACGGCGGTGAGATCGGGGTAGGCGGCGACGCTTTCACGCAGAGAGTCGACAAAGGGGCGCAATCTTGTTGTCGGAGCGGCGGGCCTGCTCCGTCGTTAGCGTCGATCGTAAGATGATCCGCTACCAGTCCCCTTGCCTACTGTCGTGTTTGTCGAATCCGCGACACATTGTTTTCAGCCTGACAGTCTGCTGCACTCCGGGTCAAGTCATTGAACAAAAATCAGAAAATATTTCTTAGGCTCCCTCGGCGCAATTGGCATGACATTTGAGACGTTCTCATCATGAAACGCGAGGCGAGGCGGCACTGGTGTTCGCCTAGGGGATTCGAATGGTCAGTGATAGCCAGAGCTTCTCGTTGCCACGCAACGTCCAGTTGCCGCGAGTGACATTCCGAAAACCGACGGAGATTCATGCCGCCAATGTATGGGAACTCATCGCGAAGTGTCCGCAACTAGACCGCAACCTCGCTGTATTGCGAGCTCCTGCTTTGCAGTGACGAGACCTGCGTGCTCGCTGAGCGTGCCGGGGCGGTGGTTTGGTTGGTCGTCGGCCTACCGGCGCCGACGACCCATCCACGCCTGATAGCCATCGACCCCATCGTACGCTCTGAAGCTCTGCAGACATTCCCGCGGGTCCGCCTACCCAACCTAGACAAGGAGGCAACGATGACTGACCAAAGTGCACCGGATCGCGAGGAGGAATTTGCGATCTTCAACCATCTCGAGTCTGAAGTTCGCAGCTACGCCCGCAGCTTTCCCGTCGTTTTCGCGACGGCACGAGGGGCCCAGCTGTTTGCGCGCGATGGGACAGCCTATCTCGACTTTCTCATGGGCTGCTCAAGTTTAAACTATGGGCACAATCCCCCCGAGCTGAAGTCCGCGCTCGCAGACTACATTGCGGGCGACGGCATTACCCTTGGTCTCGATCTGTATAACGAAGCCAAAGAGTCCTTTCTGCGGGAATTCCACGAGACAATTCTTAGGCCGCGGCAATTAGACTACGTCGTACAGTTTCCGGGTCCGACCGGCGCTAACGCGGTCGAGGCTGCCCTCAAGCTAGCGCGCAAGATCACTGGTCGGGCCAACATCATAGCCTTCACCAACGGCTTTCATGGCGTGAGCCTTGGCGCTCTCTCCTGCACCGGCAACCGATATCACCGCGCAGTCGCCGGCCAGCTGCTCGGCGGCGTCACGCGACTACCCTTTGACGGCTATCTTGGATCAGCTGTGGACACGGCCGATTACCTTGAACGCCTGCTCTCGGACCCCTCCAGCGGCGTAGACGCGCCGGCTGCAGTGATTGTCGAGACAGTTCAGGGCGAAGGCGGCCTCAATGTCGCCGGCACGGAGTGGCTCCGCAAGGTGGCGGCCATTGCGCGCAGCCATGGGGCTCTGCTGATCGTCGATGACATTCAGGCGGGTGTTGGCCGGACCGATGCGTTCTTCAGCTTCGAGGCGGCCGGTCTCCGCCCTGACATCGTTACAATGGCCAAATCGATATCGGGTTATGGCCTGCCTATGGCCCTCGTCCTTATTGATCGAAAACTCGACAGGTGGGAGCCGGGAGAGCACAACGGAACGTTCCGCGGCAACTGCCATGCTTTCGTCACCGCGCGCGCAGCCCTAGAGTACTTCTGGCGGACGGACAGCTTTGCGGCGTCTGTCGCGGAGAAAGGCAATCTGCTCAAAAACCGCCTTGATCAGATCGCCCAGAAGTACGACCCAAGTCGAGTGTCAGTCAAGGGCCGTGGCATGATGCGGGGCATCGATCTGAAGTCTGGCGACGTTGCTAGTCAGGTCATCAGCACCGCCTTCCAGAGGGGCCTCATAGTCGAGACCGCTGGTCCCAAAGACGAGGTCGTGAAGTGTCTGCCACCCCTCGTCATTCGGGAGGATCAGCTTAGCCAAGGCCTCGACATCCTCGAGGACGCGATCGAAAGCGTGATCGGCAGCCGAGTGAACACGGCAGCGTAAGAGGTGATAATGATCGTCAGGGAACTCGACGAAGAGAAACTGACAGCCCGACGTGTCGAAACGTCGAGCTGGGAAAGCGTGCGGTTGCTCCTGAAAAGCGTAACCGGCCGATTGTTTACCGCGGAGATTTTGCTTTGATGCGCGCGATGAGCTCATCATCGTCGACAAAGCTGTCGAGGAAGTCGTTCCATTCGTCGGTCGAACGGCGAGCATGGGCAAGCGTTAGCTTCAGTTCGTCAATGCCACCGTCGGTCAGGGCGATGATTGCCTCGTCCGATCTGCCGTAGGAGAGGTTATCGTCGATGCTGACGATCGCCTGAAGGAGCTCAGGATCCTCTCCGTGCTTATCATCGGACAACGAAGGAGGAAGGCATGTCCAATCCCAGCTGCAATGTGCTGCTCATCGACTCGACAGGGAGAGGGCACGCGATAGCTGACCTCTTCCAGCGCAGCGACCCTTCGGTACGGGTCTTCTATGGGCCGGGAAACCCGTCGGTTGCTGGCGAGCGCATCTGGACCGTCCCCGATATTTCGCTAAGCGATCCGGGATCTGCAGTACGATTTTGCCAAGCCCATGCAATAGACTTCGTCTTTGTCTCTCACATCGACGCGCTCTCCACCGGCTATGTGGATTTCTTGAAAACCAATGGGATTCCCACAATTGGCCCAGACCGTGCTGCAGCCCGACTTGAATCAAGCAAGGCGTTCACGAAGTCGCTCCTGCAGCGGTACAACGTAAAGACGGCGCGTTTCGCGGTGTTCGACCGGCCCGAACCTGCCAAGTGCTATATTCGCGGGCTCGGCTATGATGTTGTCGTCAAGGCGGACGGGCTATGCGAAGGCAACGGCGCCTATGTATGCAGCGACCAAGCATCGGCGCTTCAAGCCGTCGATAGCATCATGCTCGCGCGGGCACACAAGGATGCTGGAAACCACATCGTCATTGAGGAGCGGCTCTTCGGAGTGGAGATATCGATCTTCGCCCTCTTCGATGGAAAGGAGTTTCTGCTGTTTCCGGCGGCCCTGGACTATAAGCGCTCCGACGATGGTAACAAGGGCGTTAATTGCGACGGTATGGGTTCGCTGTCCCCACATCCGCTCGCGGACAAGGCGCTGTACCGTGAGATACAGACCGAGGTTCTAGAACCTCTAAGAGCTGCAATTCTGGGTGAAGGTTTGAAGTACACAGGCTTCATCTATATCGGCGCCATGCTTTGCCATGACGGCATCAAAGTTATCGAAATCAATGTCCGCTTTGGCGACTCCGAGGCCGAGGCCGTCCTGCCCAAAGTGCAGAGCAATTTCGTCCGGCTTTGCGAAGGCGTCCTTCAGGGGACCCTTGGCTCTATGACCCTCGAGACAGACGATAAATGCTACTGCAATGTAGTGGCCGCACAAGGGCCAACAATGCGATTGGACGAGGTCGGCCGCGAGATCCGCTACCCGGGCTGGCCGCACGGAGATTTCGAGGTCGGCTGCCCTATTTCTGGACTCGAGGCAGTGGACCGCCGTAACTCCCGTCTGTTCCTCGCTAATGTCCGCCGCGATGCCGAGAACAGTCTCGTAACGGCAGGCGGACGCGTGCTGCACGTCACTGGCTTCGGTGCCAATTATGCACAAGCCGTCCACCATGCCTATGCCAACATTGAGAAAATACGGTTCAAAGGCATGTCCTACCGCTCCGACATTGGCCTGATCTATGGCTCGGTAGATGCTATGCGGCAACGACGGGAGATCCCATCGCTGCCTTGGACATGGCAAATGCCACGCGGAGCGCTCTCTTAGCCCGAGGGACTGACAGCCCTGAACTGCGCACATGGGCGCCTACCCGACACGAGTGCACCAATAAACCATGGAGAACCAATCATGATCATCAGGACACTAGAGGAGGCGGAGCAGTCCGACCGACGCGTCGCCGCGGAGAACTGGGAGAGCATTCGCCTTCTCCTAAGTCAGGACGGAGGCGGATTCTCTTTTCATATCACAACTATGTTTCCGAATACCGAGACGCGCATCTGGTACAAGAACCACTTCGAGGCAGTTTTCTGCATCGAGGGCGAGGGTGAGGTCGAGACACTGGCGGACGGCAAGATTCACCCCATCCGACCGGGGACGATCTATATCTTGGACAAGCACGACAGGCATATCCTGCGTGCCAAGACACAAATGCGTAACGCCTGTGTGTTTGCCCCCGCCCTTCATGGCAAAGAAACTCATGATGTCGACGGCTCATATCCTTTATAGCGAGTACAGCGCCGGGCCAAATAACCAGATGGAGCAAGAGATCTCTGCCCGGCTGCCCAGAAGATTGCGGCAGGGAATTGCCCCATTTCTTTAGCCTGGATTTCCAAGAAACCCACTTCTCAAGTTGGAGCCCCTCATGGAAATTCGTTTCGTGGGAACTGCCGACCGCGACGGATGGCGGTCCCTTTGGAACTCGTATTGCGCCGACCAGGGTGTCGGACTATCGGAACAAGCGACTGAGACGATCTGGCGGCGGATCGAGCACCCAGACGACCCAACGAACGCGCTGATAGCTGTCGGGGCCACTGGCGCGGCCTTGGGTTTGATCAACTTTATCGTCCATCCCTATACTTGGAGCGATCGGCTACTCTGTTTTCTCGTTGATCTCTATGTCGATGATTCTCGACGGCGGGAGGGGATAGGCCAAGGCATGATAGCGCACCTGGCCGCCCACGGTAGCCGCCAAGGTTGGCTGAGAATCTATTGGAACACGGACAGGTCCAATGGGCGCGCGCGGGCGTTCGCTGATAGCATTGCCCGATTGAGTCCATATCTCTCCTACCATCTTGACCTGTAGAGTCGGCGCCTGAGGCGCTGGCGCCGACCAGCCCGAGCGCATATAAGGCTGAACGCTGTGCTGCCGCCGCATGAACCGCCCCGGGTTGATCGGAGGCTCCAACTCCTGAGAAGGTGGAGCCATGATAAGCAAGACGACCAACAAGTTCTCTCCCGAGGTCCGAGCCCGTGCGGTGCGGCTGGTTCTGGATCACGAAGGCGAGCATGCGATCGCCCCGTCGACGTACCACGACCATGTCGCCAAGCGCACCGATCCCTCCCGGCTGTCGGCTCGGGTGAAGCGGGATGAGGCTTTGAAGGACGAGGTCCGACGCGTGTTCGAGGCTAATTTCCGCGTCTACGGCGTTCGCAAGATCTGGCGGCAGTTGCAACGCGAGGGCTTCGATGTCGCCCGCTGCACGGTTGCCCGCTTGATGAAGGCCATGGGCCTCGAAGGCATCGTCCGCGGCAAGCCGATCCGCACTACGGTGAGCGACAAGGCGGCACCATGCCCTCTCGATCACGTCAATCGCCAGTTCCATGCCCCGGCGCCGAACATGCTGTGAGTCTCCGACTTCACCTACGTCGCGACCTGGACGGGCTTCGTCTATGTCGCCTTTGTCATCGACACCCATGCGCGAAGGATCGTCGGCTGGCGGGTGAGCCGGACGGCGCATGCCAGCTTCGTTCTGGACGCTCTGGAACAGGCTCTCCATGATCGGCGGCCCGTGCAGGGAGGCGGGCTCATCCATCACAGCGATAGTGGCAGCCAATACGTCAGCATTCGATACACCGAGCGCTTGGCGGAGGCCGGCGTCGAACCCTCGGTGGGCAGTGTCGGCGACGCTTACGAAATGCTCTCGCCGAAACGCTCGACGGTCTTTACAAGGCCGAGGTGATCCATCGACGCGGACCCTGGCGCTCATTCGAGGCCGTCGAGTTCGCCACGCTCGAATGGGTCGACTGGTTCAACAATCGCCGGCTGCTGGAGCCCATCGGCAACATCCCGCCGGCCGAAGCCGAGGAACGCTACTACGCCATGTTGGATGAACCAGCCATAGCCGCGTGACTCAAACGAAACGGCCTCCGGAAAGCCCGGGGCGGTTCAGCATGGATCGCGATAGGCTTCTGAGGACCAGTGGGAATGGACTTTGTGCCGAGCGGCATGGCATATGCAGTATGCGCACGGGCAACCGAAAGTTACTCGACGCACTCTTGTAGGTCCGGCGGTCGCCTGGGGACGTGCCAGAGCGGTGAAGGATGACTATCGCTGGATTGAGAGGGGCGTGCTGAACGACATGCTGAAAATGCTCGCCCGTGAGCCCGACCTTGAACGGCTGATGATCCACAGCGCTGTGCAGATTTCTCAAATCATGAGGTCTGAAGGTAAACAGGCGGGGTCCCACTCCGGGAATCCTGCACCTAGCAACCACGAGCGACATCATTAATCTCCCGAGCTAATCCAGCATGCTAGTGCGCCGGAAAAGGGTTCGCTAATTGAGCGGATCCTCAGCACTCGGACAATCCGTGTAAACTCCAACGGAATACCTCGACTGCGCGCTCCGCGACGTCCCGTTTCCAGGTAGCTTCGTCGCAACAATATGCGTCACGCATGTTCTGCTTAATTTCCCGCGTTAAGCGCAAGTCGTTCGGAGCTTTAGCATGCAGCCAATGGTCTCCCCGGAGAGCGTTCAATACTTGCTCCAATTCAACGGTGCCATATTCGAGCGTCACGCAAGTGCGTTCGGCCGTGTGCAGGGTTTCTGCAACAGCGATCGCACTGTAGCCCGTAATGGCTGCCGATGATGATGAGCCGTTCTCTGCCGTTGTTACCGCGCCTCGATACCAGGTCTGAGCTCGCTGGTATTCTGGATCCAACGGACCACGTTCGAACTGAATTTCGCCATACCCGCGAGGGCCAAGCCCACTATGGATGTCGATGACGCATACACGTTCTCGTTGGGCACCATGCTGGCAAAGCAGCCGTCTCCAGAGCGAATTCGAAAAGGCAGGCGATCGACCCCCAAAAAAAAGGCCGTTGGCGAACTCGTACTGACCCCGCGTCACTGCCGAGATGTAGTTGTCATACCCGTTGGCCTCTGCGTAAAGGCGGAGTACGCTTTCTGCAGCGTCTCTAGAGGGGCCTTCCCAGCATTCTGGGAGTAGGCTGCCATGCAATTTGCGGTACTCATCGTTTCTCGGGAACGGCTTCTTATGATCGACGAAATTTCGATTGAGATCGACGTTGTCCTCGTTCACTCGCCTCAGATGTGCGAGTCCATACGGATCAAGCGCATGGACCAGCAACACGGCAGTGTCGCGGCTTCGCTCGTTGACGATCCTCTCTTCCAGAAGTCCGACAAGGCATCCAGACCCGCACAGGCCTTCAACTCCATGCAGTCCCGTGTTCACGACCACAAGGTTGGGCAGCGTCGCGTCTCCCAAAATAGCAACATCGGTAGACAAGACTTCGTTACTGGGTCCGCGGCCGGGATGGCGAAACTCGGTTAGCGCCGCGTCGGCTTGCGTAGCGGAATCACGAAACTTGAGTCTTGCTCGCTGATAGTCGACCGAGAAACAGCTCTCCAAAGTTGACATCATTCCGCTCCATGACCGACGACTGGCTGGTGTTATAATTCGATGGGATGAGGCGATGGGCCTACTTCCGTGGACCCATCATTTGCTTCACTTTCCTAGCGCGGCGCGGAATTAAAGAAGCGATCCAGCCGTCTAGTCAGTATTATCCCGGGAATACTAATCCCCAGAAACAGCAGGCCGACCAAGGAGATAGGTTCAAGATAGCGGTAGTAGATGTTCGCTTCTTGCCTCGCCACGCCCATGACCTCCAGGAGTGAAATGACTGACAAGATAGGAGTCTCTTTGAACATGGCGATGAAGTAATTGGCCAGAGCCGGTATCATTGGCGGAATGGCCTGGGGCAAAATGATCTGCCACCACGTGTGCCAGGACGACAGATTGCAAGCTTTCGCAGCGTCCCATTGGCCGCGAGCTACATTGTCGATCCCTCCGCGATAGACCTCGGACGTGTATGCGGCATAATGCAAGCCTAGGCCGAGAACTCCGCAAATAAGTGGAGACAGGATGATGCCCCAGTCGGGAAGAATATAGAACAAGAAATACAACTGTACGAGCAGTGGTGTCCGTCGAATGAACTCGACGAAAAACCTGGTCGCGCGCCGCAAAGCTGCGCTTTGAACACGTTGACCGTAGGCAAAGAGTAATCCAAGCGTCATCGCGAGGACCGAGCCGAGCAGCGTGGCTTCGATTGTCACTAACAAGCCGGCCAACATGTCTGGCAGGATTTTTCCTACGAATTGCCAGTCCCAAGTCATGAGGTCAGGGTTTCCAGCTTCGGTCGAGGCCAAAGTTAACGCGACGCTCCAGGCTTCGCGTGCCCCATGCGATCACAGAGGCCAAAATGAAATACATAATGAGGATTGAGATGTATGGGCCTGCGGTCTGGCCGGTCTGCATGCGTACGATTTGCGCATTGAAGGTCATGTCCGCGAGCGAGATTAGCGAAACGATTGAAGTCGCCTTCAGGAGTTCAATTCCGGCATTGCCGAGAGCTGGGAGCATGATGACGAACGCCTGTGGTAAAACGATGTGTCGCAACGACTGACTACGGGTCAGATTCAGGGCGACTGCCGCTTCAAGTTGGTCTTTTGGCACGGCGCGCACGGCTGCGCGTACGACTTCGGCTGCATAGGCTCCCACGTTCAGTCCGATCGCGAGCGAACCAGCTTGGAAAGGAGAAAGGCGGACGTCAAACAGTGGCAGTGCAAAATAGATCCAAAAAAGTTGAACGATCACGGATGTGCCGCGAAAGAACTCAATGTAGGCGGTGCTAATCCAGCGGATCGGCTTGGCTCGCGATAACCTGCCCAGACCGGCGAGCAGCGCCGCTGGCAAGGCGACAAGGCTACCGGCAATCGTAATTTCAACTGTGACCCGCGCACCTTGGAGGATGAGCAGGAAGTAACCGAAGCCTTGGTCGATAAACCACATCGAGAACATACCTTCGCTGGTTCTGACTCGGTCGACCAGCCGTTTAAATCAAAGACGTTGGCCGGCAGCTATAATCTTCTTCAAGAACGCCTTTGTCCGTTCGCACGACGGTTCGCGGAAGATCTTGTCGGGAGTTCCCTCTTCGACGATGGAGCCTGCATCCATAAAGAGCACACGGTCAGCAAAGTCATGGGCAAAGCTCATCTCATGCGTGACGAGCAACATAGTCACATCCGTCTCTTGTCCCAGTTTGGTGATCACGGCGAGCACCTCCTCAACGAGTTCCGGGTCCAGGGCGGACGTAATCTCGTCGAACAGAAGTATCTGCGGCTTTAGCGCCAGTGCCCTGGCGATACCGACGCGCTGCTTCTGCCCTCCAGACAATGCGGCTGGACGTTGGTTCGCTTTGTCCTCAAGTCCGACCATTTCAAGAAGCTCGAGGCCGGCCCGCCGTGCCTCTGCCGGGCTGCTCTGTTTGGTCAGGATTGGTGCCAAGGTGACGTTTTCTAGAACCGTCTTATGGGGAAAGAGGTTAAAGTGCTGAAATACCATTCCGAGCTGGCTTCGGATGCGGCTCAAATGCCGACTTGAGGCTGCTTGCCGCGAGCCGTTTCGCATTTCTGAGAATACCGATTGCCCTCCGACAAGGACCTCACCGCCGTCAATGTTCTCCAGCGTCATCAATATCCGCAACACGGTGGTCTTGCCCGAGCCTGAAGGCCCGATCAGTGCCAGTCGTTCTCCGCTCTGCACAGAGAACGACAGGTCATTGAGAATGGATTTTCCGCCATAGTGTTTGCGGACGCCACGAAACTCGACAGCAGGGTTCGTCATTCCGGATCCTTGCATTATGATCAGCTAACGGACCTGCGCTCAAAAGCCGCGCTGGCGGCGTCCATCCCTGAGTTACTGGACACCGCCCGTCAGCAGGACTTCATTGTGAAGCGGAACACAGAGCGGCGGTCGTCTGGCCCTCACGCAAGGGCACGTGCGATGACAGGCCATACTTCGCCATGATCGCTGCATACTGGCCGTTGGCAACAATCTTCGCCAACCCTTGATTATAAAGGTCGCGCAGGGCGACGTCTTCCTTTTTGAATGCAGCCCCACCGCAGCCGATTGGAGTTCCTTTGACGGGGAAAACAACTGCCAGGTTGGCATCCGGATTCTGTTTTTGTAGGGCCTCCAAGGAGGCATCCGGCAGTGCGAACAGATCAATGCGATCGTCTTGGAGCATCTTAAGGGCACTAACGCCGTCGGGGAAAATTACCATGTTCTGAGGCGAAACGCCGGCTTCAGTCGCAAACCGCTGCTCAGAGCAGCCGCCACAGACGCCTATGCGAAGGTTACCATCTGCAACATCCTTGTAGCTTTGAATTTTTCCCTGGAGGGTCTTCTTCATCAGAAAGCCCTCGGAATTGCAAACAACCGGCTCTGAGTAGATGACCTGCTCACAACGCGCAGGTTTGATGAATAGAGCACCTGACGAGATGATATCGACACGGCCTGCCTGCAGCGCGGGGATCATCGCGCCGTAGTCCATCATCTGCGCCGCATAATTGGAGACACCGGTTGCCGCTAGCGCCTCACGATCAACCTCGGGGCCGACGCCTGATAGCGAGCCATCCGTTCCGACGATCATCCACGGTGCCTCGTTCGCGACGCCTGACGTAATAGTGCCCTTCTGCTTGAGAGCGTTAACTACATCCTCGGCTTCGGCTGCCCCAATGCCTATCGACGTGAGTACAAGAACGGCAGTTCCGGCTACCGCCCAGAATGTGCGTCGGTGAGGAATGGAATTAAGGAAGTTTCTCATGTTCGTTCCCCTTTGTTATCATTTTGAGATGGCAACGCTATGCGCCGCACCGAAATCGGTGGACCAAAAGCTCCCACCAGCAAGGCCGCTCTACGTGCGCGACACCGATTGTGGGCGGCCTTCGCATTCCGGCCGATTGCATGCCACAGTTCCAGCAGGGGGCATGCATGTCAATCGTGAAATTGGTATGATCCATTTGATCGCAGATGATAAATCCCGTCTTTCGTTCTGATTTTTACTCTGCATGCGGCGAGTGCGGGGGAGAAGCTAGATGACGAAAGCTTAACTATCGCTCATGGCGGCAGGGTCGGCTCAGGGTCGCTGGCGAGCAGGCGCGCCAACGTTTCTACTCCACGCTTAAAATCGTCATCGTCACGGACAGAGTCTCCGATCGTTAGCCTTACCGCGTGTGGGTCCGCCTCCCGACCGACGATGAAAGGATCCGGTCCTGTGACCAATACCCCCCTCCGTCTGGCCTCTTCGACGAAAGGGCCTGTGCGCCAGAGCCCAGGGAGGGGCAACCAAACGTGTAGTGATGTCGGGCGCGTATTTTTTTGAACATCTTTTAGAGCCCGATCGAGGATCTTGTGGCGCTGCGCCAGCTTCTGCCTCTGCCAGGCAATCAATTCTGCCGTCGTCCCATCGGAAAGCCATCTGCAACTAATCTCGGCGACGAACGAATTCGACATCCAACCGGTCGTCCTTAGCCGTGAAACCGCTCTCGAGACCAGATCCTCCGGGACGAGCAGATAACCGGTTCTAAGGGAATGCATTACGCTCTTGGAAAAACTCGTCGCATAGCACGTCCGCTCCGGAGCGAACGCAGCTATGGGAGGCGGCTTCTTCTCTATAAGCGGACCGAAGACATCATCCTCTATGATCCAGATGTTGAACTTTCTCGCGATCTCAGCGATAGCGCGTCGTCGTTCCTCGCCCATAAAGCTCGCGGTTGGGTTGTTGAGGGTTGGGGTCAGGCAGACTGCTTTTACCCGTTCACGGCCGCACAGGGCGGCAAAGGCGTCCGGAAGCACGCCGCATTCGTCGCTGGCCAACCCCCGCAGCTGCAGTTTAAGGATCGTGGCCGCTGTGATGATGCTGCTGTCGACGAGATGATCGGTTGCGACGACCTCGCCGGGTTCCGTTAGAGATGCAAGCGCGACCCAAAGGCCATGCTGGCAGCCATTCGTAATCAATATCGTCTCTGAAGAAGCCTTCAGACCTAAGGCCTTCAGCCAATCCGCGCCCAAGCTTCGATGATGATGCAATCCTACGATCGGCCTGTGTGCAAGCAGGGATTCCAGCTCTCGCGATCTCGAAAGCGACGCCAGCATATCTCGGAGAGCCTGGACGTGCTTGTCTCCAACGATCGGCGCCATAGTCGAGAAGTCCAAAAGGTCTTCGTCCCTCTTGTCTACGATTGAGCCAGGCACCTTATCCAGATTGGCGTACCGTACGTACGTGCCGCGCCCGACCTCCCCGGACACCAGACCGCGGCGCTCGAGTTCGGCATAGGCCCGAAAGACGGTCTGAACACTGACCCCCATGCGAAATGACAGGTCGCGCTGAGGAGGCAATCTTTCCCCCGGCCGAAGTTCGCCGGAATCAATCGCGGCGGCGATGGCGTCCGCGATCGCTTGGTACCTCGCGCCCTTTAATGAGGACAGCACGGGCTTCCAAGTCCAACGCATGTTCGCTCCCTCTTCGCCACATATTGTGATGATCCAATACAGCAATTGACATGGTCACCAAGCGTCGTATCACCTGCGACGCGAAATGCAAAGGGATCCACGATGCCTCAGTTCGGATTGGAAGAATATGCGCGCCGCCTTGCAAGAACCAAGGAAGAGATGATTCAGCGCCGGATCGAGGTGCTGCTGATCACCTCGCCCGAGAATATGAACTATCTAACCGGCTACGACGCTTGGTCGTTCTACACGCACCAGATGGTTATCGTCGCCCTGGATCATCAGCCGGTGTGGGTGGGCCGTGGCATTGATGTTCCATGTGCGACCAGCACGGCATATCTGCCGTCGGGCGATGTAATTGGATACCCCGACCACTATGTTCAGTCAACGGAGCGACATCCTATGGAGTTTGTCGCCCAAGAGCTTGACCGAAGAGGACTCGGCAATCGCGTCGTCGGTGTTGAAATGGACAACTACTACTTTACCGCGCGATGCTTTGAGCGGCTGCAATCCTCGCTGCCCAAATGCACCTTCAAGGACGGCTCGAACCTGGTCAATTGGGTTCGCATCATCAAGTCAGAGGCGGAGATCGAACTCATAAAACAGGCTGGCGTCATAGCAGATTGCGCGATGCGGGCGGGTATCGATGCCATCACCCCGTCCATCAGGCAATGCGACTTGGCTGCGCGGATCACGCAGGCCCAGATCACTGGGACAGAGCCATTCGGAGGTGCTGTCCCTGGCGGCCTGGTCATGGGGATTGGCCCCCGAGCAGACGCGCCCCACCTTTCCTGGACCGACGATCCCGTAGGCAGTGACGTAGTGGTGAACATCGAACTTGGCGGCTGTCGGGCTCGCTATCATGCCGGTCTAGCAAGAAGCGTTTATTTGGGTACTCCGCCTGATCAATTGCGCCACCTTGCTGCCGTTGTTCGTGAAGGGATGGAGGCCGTGTTCTCCGCTATCGCTCCAGGACGAGCATGCTCAGAAATCGAGGAAGTCTGGCGGAGTGTCATTTCGCGACACGGTCTGAACAAACCATCTCGGATTGGTTATTCCATCGGCCTAGGCTATCCGCCCGATTGGGGTGAGCACACCGCAAGCCTTCGGCCTGGAGATACCACCGAACTCCAGCCCAATATGATTTTTCACGTAATTCTGGGGATGTGGCAGGGCGAACTTAGCTTTGTCCTGAGTGAAACCATTCGTGTGATGGAAAAAGGTTGCGAATCCTTTTCCCGAATGCCGCGCGAATTGTTTGTCATCTCCTAAGGGGAGCATTTCATGACTTCGAGCCAGGTGTTAACTCCGCTAGGGCTACTTCGCCTCGACGAGCCTAAACCAAGGGGCTGCCCGTCGCGGTGTTTGGGTGAGACCGGAGTTTTCCCACAGGATATGATTGAGGAGGTTGTCGAAGGCGTGTCGGTACCCGACATAATTCACGATCTTCCTCATGTGCGGGAGGCTTATCTCCAGGCCGCTCGGCGGCTGAAGGGTCGTGGGTGCTCCGCGGTTGTCTCGAACTGCGGCTACTCGGTATTATATCACAACCTGATTAGAGAGACCGTCAGCCTTCCCACCCTGACGTCTAGCCTGCTGCTGCTGCCGGTTCTCGCAGCCATCACGCCACCGAACCAGAAGATTGCAATTATCTGCTTTGATGCGACAGCTCTGTCTGACGCTCATTTGCGTTCTGCTTGGCCACAACTGCAAGCGGACAGAATTACAAAGGCCGGGATCGAGGGAACGGAAGCCTGGCGGCAGATAAACACGCCTGACGCGGTCTACGACTGGGCTCTAATCGGCGCGACACTGAACCAATTATGCGAAAGCGCGTTGCGCACCGATAATATCGGCGCTGTCATAGTGGAATGCTGTGCATTTTCGCCCTTCGTTCATACCATACAGAGCCGACTCAGGCGACCAGTGTTTGATATAATTTCTGCAGTGCACGCGCTGCTATTACCTCAGTCAAATTCGCCAGTAATGTGAAGCGCGGCTCCAAATACTTCTTGCATGAAGGGTGAAGCCGAACGCTGTTGCTCAAGCAGTTCCTAATCTTCTTGGGCTCGTCGGATGATGTCAGGGCTATCGGGAGTTGAGCTATGTCGGCGTCTGAGGGGCAGATCCGAGAGTACGGCGGCGCTGCTCCGTTCACGCGTCGATGATCCCTGATTTCAGTGCATTTACAACCGCGACCGTCCTGCTACTGCACCCCAATTTAACGGCCAAACTCGACCACGTTCCCGTCGTTAGCAGTGTTCGGGAACTGCGTAGCGCGCAAACAAGAAAACGTTCGTATACTCTGGTTGTTGGCCCTTTAATTATTTTGGTTGGAGCTGACGGCGAGCGATCCATGAGCATCTCCCCCTGCATGTTTTGGCTAACGCGCACGAAGCTGTACCGGTAAAAGGCGCCGTCTTGGCGCGGTCGGTCGGCAGTTTTTGCCGGCTCGTATCGGCGCTCGAGATTCGTGCCAACTGCGCAGGATCCCAATAAGGCTATATGTGCGTTTTTATCGATGGCTTAGCTAAACCCATCTACGTCTCGGCCTAACACTCTTCTGTCGCATACTAGACAACACTAGACAAAGTCATTGGCCAGAACCGGCATCGGCGGGTACTCGTCTCGGAAGCACTTCAAGATCATCGCCTTGCCCATCCTGCTGTCCCTATAGATCGCGACCGAAGGGCAGTGAGCTTTTGCCCCTTATGTGGACGCTGGTGAGCCGGTTTAGGTGGACGAGCCGTAAGCGCCAAGCTGACCCCATCTGGCGCGGCTTGAGGTGATGAGCGAGACATACTGACACTGAAGCAAGGAGCCGAGGAGCTTGCAGTGTCAATTTCTATG
>NZ_JAMYPX010000023.1:0-96407 GCF_040320585.1 Mesorhizobium sp. M0663 | reverse complement strand
GGGGGGTGTCGCGTCAAAAAACCCCTGCAAATCGTGCCCCCCCCCGCCCCGGCTCCCCTGGGGCCCAACCCCACAACCCCGTTGGTGTGGGTGATTGGGGTATTCCCCCGCCCCCCCCGGCGCCCCCGGGGGGGGCGGGCTGGCGACTGCTGAAGCCCGCGGTTCGGACAGCAGCGCAGGCCGGACATGCGGGACGAAGCGCTGCCCACCTGAACTTGCCGTCGCAGGCGCGTCACGCCCCAAATCATAGGAAGGCTGGGCCTTGGACTCAGGCGCAAGTGTTTGCCCCGCTCGTGGCAAACCCGGCCGATCGCGGGTCGGGACGAACGTTGGTGGCGTTGTCCCTTCGTCCTCGTCACGCGTCATTCTGGCGATTTCCGCCATGCTCACCGGGCGGTCTCGCGGATCCGGCTGCAGCATGGCTTCAACAATGCCACGAAAATCGTCCTCGATGTCGGACAGGTCGGGCACGGTCCGGCGCTTTTCGATGATCTCGAATTGCGACCCGCTCATGTCGATCGGCTTCCCGCGCAGAGCGGCAACCAGCACCAGCCCCAGGCTGTAGATGTCGGATTGCTCGCTGACGTCGCCGCTGTACAGCCCCAGCTGTTCGGGCGAAACGTAGTTGTACTTTCCCGCGAATTTTCCGCCGATCAGGGTGTCCCCGCCGACGGTCGCCGATCGCGCAATACCGAAATCGATGATCTTTGCGCGGTCGACTCTACCCCCCGGCAGGATGATGTTATCGGGGGAAAGGTCGCGGTGAATTGCTCCCGCTTGATGCACGGCGCTCAGACCCGACGTGAGACGATGGCAGAGCTTGCGTACCTCGTCAGTCGGCATCGGGCCACGTCGCACGATGTCGTACAGCGACTCGCCGTCGACAAATTCCATCGCAAGGTAGGGACGGCCGATCCCGGGATCGATGGTGAAGACGTGATATCGCACGACCGCATCATGCGACAGGTGATTGAGGATTGACGCTTCCTTGCGGAACAAGGACAAGATCGTCGGATCGCGGGCAAATTCGGGCAGGACGATCTTGATCGCGACGTGGTCGCCAGTCTGGATGTTGTGGCCACGGTAGACCTCGCCCATGCCACCGAATGCGATCCGCTCGTCAAGTTCGTAGATGCCGCTGAGTTGCGTGCCGACGGCGGTATTGGCCAGCTGCGGCGATATTCGCGTCTTGTCGTCGGCGCTCATCAGCCTCAACCCTCCGCTCTGGACAGATCAGGGTAGGGGGGGTGCCCATTGTGCCCGTTTGCGAACTTCACCAGCACAATGGTGACATTGTCTGTTCCGCCCCGCGCCAGCACCATTTGCAGCAGATTTTCGCAAGCCGCCTGAGGCGTCGCAGACACCACCACGGCCCCGATCTCGGCGTCGGTCAAATGCGCCGTCAGCCCATCTGTGCACAACACGAAGATGTCTCCCGGCATAATTTCGCCTTGCTGGAAATCGATGACGATTTCGTCGCTGACGCCGACGGCATGCGTGATGACATTGCGGCGCGGCCAGGTGAGCGCCTCGGCTGCGCTGATCATGCCGCGATCGAGAAGTTCCTGAACTTCGGTGTGGTCCCTCGAGATCTGCGAGATCGAGGCATCACGGACCAGATAAACCCGGCTGTCGCCCGCCCACAGGCAGGCAAATCGCCCATCCATCGCCAACAGGGCGGCAACGGTGGAGCCGATGGTTATGCCGCGAGATTCGGAGATCCTGCGGATCTCGGCGTTGGCGCGGCTCAGCCTGTCTTCGAAGCGCGCACGAAGATCCGGGGCGGAACTGGCAATGCCGATCGTGGCCAGATGATCGACAATGCTGGCTGAAGCGACCTCTCCGGCTTCATGTCCACCCATTCCGTCGGCCACCACCCACAGGCCGGTTCGTGGCTCGACTAGATAGTTGTCTTCATTGTGCTCACGGACACAGCCATTGTGGCTCACGCCGAAGCTTTCAAAGGAAAGGGCGACATCGCTCACCTTGCCACCAAGCGCTTCTCAAAGCGTCCTCTGCGGCGCACCTTCAGGCGCTCGCTGCTGCCACTTTGCCACAGGCTGGAATATTAAAGTATCGAAATTTAGCTTTGAGCCCGTGACGCGGGATCGCAGCAGCTTTGGCGCCCTAGTTGCACCAGGTGAGGCTCAAATCCTCTCAAAACGCCTTCGGGCAGCTGAATGCGGAAAGTGCGGGAAGGAAGAAGGGGTTGGGTCCGGAACCGGTCTGGATCGTGTAGCTGACGTCGCGTCCGCCGATTACGAAGCGCGCCTCAACAGTGCCGTCTTTGCTGGTGATCGTCGCCTTGTCCAGCAACCTCTTGAGCGACCACGGCCCTTCGAAGCTGATAACGGATTCGCGGCCCGGCATTTCCGGCATCAGTCTCAGACTGGCGGATGCCGAGGCCGCACCGCTCGGCCAGGACACCGTGCTTGGCGTGTTACCCGCCTGATTGCTCTGGACGATCTGGCCATCGACGTCGAGCACCGCAGTATCTGCATCACCGTTCAGCGAGAACGGGGTAAAGGTCAGGTTGACCGACGGCATTGAGCCGCCCGACGGGAAAAATGCGCCGCGGATTTCAGCAGCCAGCTGAAAGTTTTTCAGCGTCGACTTCGACAGGTCGCGCCCAAAGCGCGCATCCCGTTTCCAGCTCCAGTCCTGGCCGCTCATGTCGATCAAGGAAGCAAGGTTTTGTGCGAAGAACCGGTCCATCAGGCCGCCTGGAGAGAACAACTTGGCGAAGTCCGCCATCGCAACATCCTCGGTACCATCGCCGGCGAAGGGGTAGCGGCCGTTGACCGCCTTCTCGCAGGGCTGCGTGACGGCCTGGTCGAGCATCTCGTTCAAATTCGTCAAGGAAATTTCAGCCGCGTTGCCCTCAAATTCGTCTGCAGTTGCGTTGACCATTCTGCCGAGTTGCTTGGGCAGACGCGATGCATTGGCGCGAAGGGTGGCTATCTGCAGCTGCAGGTTGGCGTTGACACGTTCCGTCTGCAAGGGGACCTCGGTTGCCAGTTGCAGACTCTGGTGGATGTCGCGAAAATTCTGGGTCAGCGCATCCATGGGTCGGTGTCCAAAAGGACCGCTTACCAGAGCCTGGAAGGACCTGAACTGCGCTTCGATGTTTGCCCCAGGGCTCTGGCTTTGAAATTTCGCGGACCCCGTACCGGCACGGCTTTGCGACTTTGCGGAGCTAATTTGAATGCCGATGCGAGCCAGGCCCTTGGCCATGTCCGCGACATCCTGGTACTGGCGCATGAGGGTGCCGGCTATCACCCCAGTGCCCGAGTCATCGCCGGAGACAGGGTCGCGCGCCAGGGCTGTTTCCTCGGCAATCGCGGTAAAAAGTTGTTCGATCGGCGAGCTTGGTGAGGCAACGGCGGAAAGCGCGACATAGTTCGGCTTGTCGTTCAGCATGGCTTTGAATTTCAAACCATCGAGAACGCTGTTCCACGCGGCTGCGAACTCCTTGCCGTAGCGATCGAGAAGTTCGGGGCCGAGCTGGAGCAACTCCTGATCGATCCCGCCTTGCTCGCCGCCACCGCCCAGGACCCACTGGTCGTCGACGAGTGTCTGCGCAATGCGCGAAAGCTGTCCGAGATAAAAGTTGTTGAATCCGGCATGGGTGTAGAGACCGGGAATACGGAGCTTCGACAGATCGCCGCCATCGACACGCTCGAACACAAGCTGCGCTTCCGGCCCGCCTTTTTGCGAAACAGAAAAATCGTCCAGCGCAGCCGCGTACACCGCCGACTTGATCAATGCGGACGCACGATCGGTAAGGCTCATGCGCCCGAGTGAACGTTGGGCGGCTTCCACAAGCGGCTGGTTGAGTTCGAAAACCGGATCATAGGCATCGTCCAACGCAAGCATGGCGCGCAGGTGCTTTTCGAGCTGCGCACGTCCTTCGCGGTTGCTCTCGCCTGGATACCGGTTCTGTTCCCAATCCTGCTTCATCCAGGAGATGATCAATGCGTCATCGACCTTGGGTGCCTTGCCGCCGAGCATCAGGTAGATCTTGAGCGGTTCGTAGAGCGCGGCGGGCTCAGCCGTCGTCGCCTGGACGGTCCGCTCCGCCTGCACAAGCAGACGCGACCGCAACATTCGTTCCAGTGCTTGCCGGTAGGCCGTTGTCGATGCCGAAAGAAGCCTTTCCCGCTGGCTAAGGCCGATCGTTTCCTCGATCGGGGTCGGTAAGTCACTGGTTTCAAAACCGGCCGGCATGTTGCGCAACTGGTCGAGCGGCCCGATGACGTTTTCAAGGTCGACATCGGTGACCGTCGTGCTTTTGAGCAGAGCGTCGGCTGTCTCGCGATATTGGCTCGTGGCCTGCGTCGTGGAGGCAATCAGCGAGCGGTTGGCCATGAAGCTCATCCCGAGCGCGCCAAGGGCCGCTGCAGTGATCAAGGCTATGATGCCAAAGCCGCCATATCTGAGGGCCGCTGCCCGCCTCTCGCTCGCTCGGTTATAGGAAACCCATCCGGATTCGGCGAAAATGACATCAGTCAGGAGATCGTGCAAAAAGAAGCTCTTGCCGGTCCCGGACAGGTGGGGGCGGGAATTGTTGCCGAAACTGCGGCCGATTGCGCCCAACACTTGATCGATCGGCGTTCCCTCTTGGGTCCCCGACGAGAAGTAGAGCCCACGCAAGCTGACGTTCACTTGGCTACGGACCGGATCGAACAGGCTGGTCACGAAATTGGCAATTCGGCCCTTGAGCGCGTAAAACTGGGCCGGAAAGCCAAAGATCGATATGCGCGAGACCGGGTCAGGCTCTTCCTGCAGGCGATCAGGCATCTCGTCCGCCAAGCGGATCGCCAGTGCATCGAATTCGGCCGAAGCCTCACCGGCCATGTTCTTGTTGCGGTCCGTGGTCTGGAATGTCGCGCCCCAGACCTTGCGCCTGCGCGGCTCCTCGAAACTGCCGAAATAATCCATGAAGCCGGCAACAAGATCGGCCTTGGTGAACAGCAGGTACACCGGAAACTGGATTTTCAGCGTCTCGTGGATCTCCCTCAGGCGACTGCGCATTTCAACGACATGGGCGTCAAGCTGCTGGTCATCGAGGCTGATGAGATCGGCAAGGCTGATGGCCAGGATAACCCCGTTGATCGGTTGTCTGGTGCGGTGTTTTTTGAGCAGTGACAAAAACGCAAGCCAGCTCTTGCTGTCGCTTCCAGCATTGGAATCCTGCGTGGTGTAGCGTCCCGCCGTGTCGATCAGCACAGCCTTTTCGGTAAACCACCAGTCGCAGGAGCGGGTGCCGCCAACACCGGCCACCGGCTGGGCGTGTCCTGAACCGGCAAGCGGAAAATTCAGACCCGAATTGACCAGTGCCGTCGTCTTGCCGGCGCCCGGCGGGCCAATGACGATGTACCAGGGAATGTCGTAAAGGAAATTGCGCTTGCCGCTCGACCGCTTGAGTGTTGCGATGGCCTCACTCATGCGCGCCTCGAGCACCGGTGAATCGTCATTGCGCCCGTCGTTGCGGGCAATGACCGTCTCGATCGCTTTTTGCGCCTTTCTCACATGCCAAGCGCGCACTCCGTAAACGAGGGCCGCGGTCGCCATGATCGTGCCGATGATTGTCGCACGCAACCAGACAGGTCCCAGCGGCCGGATATCGGCGAAGCGGATCAAAGGTCCAGCAAACCAGATCGCCGCCGCAAAACCGGCCAACGCGGCCGTGCTGAATATCCGCGGCAGCCAACGCATCATTGGCGTTTCCCACCGGCGGTGTTCACAGCGTTTCCTCCTTGAGGATCATCACGTCGACACGGCGGTTCTTGGCGCGGCCCTCGGACGTCGCATTGTCGGCAATTGGCTCATCTTCGCCCTTGCCCTCGGCGGTTACTCGCGAGGGATCGCTAAGCTTCGCGGCGATCATTGTCTCAACAGCCTTCGCGCGGGCGACCGAAAGGTCAAAATTCGATTTGAACGTGCTTGATTTCCGTGGTTTCACATTATCCGTGTGGCCAACGATCGTGATTGGCCCTGGCTCGTGCTCAAGGGCTGCGGCAATCTGTGTGGCCAGTGGCAGAAAGTCGGGCTTCACTTCGGTCTTCCCCGGCTGAAACAACAATTGATTGTTGATCTCCACTACGATGAAGTCGCCTTTTGTGCCGATGGTCATCCCGCCGAGCTCGACTTGCGTGGACAGTGCTGAGCGGATGCGGTCGATCTGGCCGGTCACGGCAGGCGAGGCGGCTGTCACCGGTTTGGCGAGTGGGGGTACCACACTGGCGCGCTCGATCGTCACAGTCGTCGAGGGATTGAGCGCCAGCAATTGTCTGGCTGCAGCATCGCCTTCATCGGTCATGAACGCCCGCAACGTGAAAAACGCGGCCGTCACCAGGGCTGACGCCGCTGCAGCAACTCCCCAGAGCGGCAGGCGGGTCGAAGACGGCACCATCATAGCGGCCATGCCTTGCCAGCGGGGGGAGATGTCCTCTCCGGCGCGGGCCCTGAAGTAGCGAAGCGTCTCGTAGACGTCGCGCCGCACAGGTTCGAGACTGGTATCGTCGCGCGCCAGGCCACGATACTGGCCCTCAAATCCCAGGGATAGGCAGACATGCATCAGCTCGAGCAGGTCTAAGTGTGGCTCAGGATTGGCCAGCACCTTGTTCAGTGCTTCGTAAAAGCCGCCGCCGGTGGGCTCGATGTGAAAGAACCGCGACAGCATACTGTGCTGTGCCCAGGTGTCCTCGCCGGCCCAAGGCAGGTTGCCGACAAGATCGTCGGCCGTTTCGCAAAGGGCAAACTTCGCGATCCGCGCATCCTCTTCGGTAACCCCTGACTTCTCCAGCGTCCAGTCGAACCTCTCCATCGCCTCGGCGATATGTTCGGCCAATGGCGCCGCCTGTCTTTCGACCGGCACGAGCCTGAGATGCCCGAACAGGACGAGCAACGGTGCTGACCCAGCGAGGATCGGATTTGCCGTCGAATATTTTACCGTGTCTGCGGCGCCGAGCAGCACCTCCTGCTGAATGCTCGGCCTTGACCCGGCCGCCTCGGCTCTGACCGCTGTACCGGACGATGCTCCCTGATAAAGAATGGTTCCGGATCTCCAGTCCGGCGGCATATGCCGACCTATGTCAGGATCGAAAACTGTCGATTCCTTGACATGCGGGGGCGCGACGGTCTTCGCAATCGGTTCGTTTGCGGCTGGTTTCGCATTCTGCCCGCGTCGTGGATTGGTGCGGATGACGGTCTTGCGGACCGGGCCGAAAGGATCGTCCTTCGAACTCATCGCCGATATGCCGCTGCCGTGCAGTGTCCGCGCTCGCGTGCGAGAGGCGCCAGATCTTTCCTGGCTGGATAGGGCAGGCAATGGTCCTTCCGGCAAGGCGGTCCGGAGCTACAAGAAACAATGGCGCCGCAATGTGACATTTGCCGCAGACCCCCAGGTCAATCAGGCTTACCCGCTTGGCGAACTGTCGTATGTGATCGTAGTCCCAGATGTTGTCGATTGGAACATGATGCGGCGCGCCGATGCGTTTTTCTTCGTCTGCTAAAGCGCCGCAATCTGTTGGGCCGGTCTATTTTTGCTTGTCAGCTTTTGCATACGCTTCGCCAAAATAGGCCAAGAATATATCAAGCATGCCGTTTTCGTGTGGTTCCTCCATGCTCCTCCACGTCCCGACAAACGCGTCCCATGCTTGGGCCTTCTTCGAGGTAAACGATGTCGGCGGGAGCTTTTTACCGATCGCCTCCGGCGAAAGGTCATCAACCAGTCGCGAGAGCGCTGCTTGCATAGCGGCATAGGTGGCAAATTCGTGCGCCTTGAGATCGCGGAATGCGTCCTCGATGCTGTGCCTGGCATCGAGATAGCCGGCCCTGCGCCGCGCGAACATGATTTCGAGTATGTCGTCGGTGCCTGGGACAAATTTGAGAGGATTGTTTTCAGCGGAGCTTATCATCGTCCGGTGTGGGCTCTTGGTTAATGTCTTTGCAGCCGCACGTGCCTTCAGCAGCATGGCCAGTTGCTCGACCACCGTGCGCAGCACCGCGCCGATTTCGGCAGCGACTTCATGCGGATCACGCAACTGGAACAATTCCGGCGAAATGCCTGCGGCGATTGCAATTTCCCGCAGCACCTCGTCTGTCGTCGAAGGCAAGGTTGCAGGCGGCGACGATGTCGATGGCGGCGCTTGCCCGAGCCATCGCCCTGCCGAACTGAAAAAAGGCTCGCCTCCGGAATCGGGCAGCCGATCGGCCGCGACCGGCATGTGTCGTTGCGTCGAACCTCGGTCAGCCTCCGGATGACCTGGCGTTGCGTGCTCGTCGTCAATCGATACAAGGATGACATAGCGGCCGACCAGGAGCCTGTCGCCGTGGTCTAGCCGGCGCGGACCGGTGATGCGTTGGCTCGATCCATTGATGAAAGTGCCATTGCGCGAAATGTCGTGCAGCCAAAACGCGCCTGCCTCGTATCGGATCTGGCAATGCCGGCCGGAGATGAACTTGTCAGGGTCGGGCAAGATCCAGTCGCAATGTTCGCGCCCGATTTTGAAGCTGCGATTACGCGATCTGTAGCCGGGCGACACGCCAGCGGGCAGGGCATCAACGTTGCTGATCTGCAGACTGATTAACATGCGAAATCGCCTGTGTGATCGCTGGCGGCCTTGCCGACAGGATACTCCATGTTTTTAGCGTGGCTAATCCCAATATTCGCATCCCAGTCGGTCCTATTCGTGGTCAGCTTTGGCCTGCACAACAAACATGTGGTACGCTCGAAATGGACTGGCAACCATCAGGGTTTGATGTGATTTCGAGTTCCTGATTAGGATCTTCAAATCCACTGGGCTGGCCGCCAGGCCGAGGAGGGGCACGACCCATGCCAAGTGAACAACGTGCCACGGTTGTGCAAACGCCAGTTGGCGCTGAACTGTTGACCTTTACACATCTCGTCGGGCGCGATGAGATCAGTCGTTGTCTGGCCTATACGGTCGGGTTCGTGAGCCCCAGCCACGATATCGATCCGCTGGAGATGCTGGGTGGCCCCGTCTCGATCGAAGGTGAAGCCGACCCCCAGCGCTGGTTCAGCGGCATCGTGTCGGAGTTTCGCCTCACCCGGATCGAGGATCGACTGGCCTATTACGAAGCAGTCGTCAGGCCATGGCTCTGGTTTCTCGGCAATACTACCGACTGCCGTATTTTCCAGAACATGAGCGTCATCGAAATCGTCGAAGAGGTTTTCTCGAAATACAGCACGGCAAAATTCGAGAAACGCCTGCAAGGTTCCTATCCGCCGCGCGAATATTGCGTGCAATATGATGAGACCGATCTCGACTTCGTGCAGCGGCTGCTCGAGCATGAGGGCATCCTGTATTTCTTCGAGCATGGCGAGGGCAAGCACACGCTTGTGCTCGCCGATGCCATGAACAAGCTCAAGCCGGCGCCGGGGTACGAGAAGGTGCCCTATCACTTTGAAGGGCAGGGCTCCCGGCGCGATGTCGAATACATCACCGAATGGATTCCGGGCAGCTCCGTGCGGCCGGGCGCCTATGTCCATACCGACTATGACTTCAAGAAGCCGGGCGCCGACCTGATGGCCAAATCGGCCCAGCCGTTCAGTCATAAGCTGGCTACGGGTGAAAATTACCGTCAGCCCGGCGCGCATCTCGAAGTAGGCCGCGGCGACAGCCTGGCGGCAATCCGGCGCGAGGAAATCCAGGCGGTGCACCAGCGCATTGCTGCAGTCGGCACCGTGCGCGGCCTGTATTCCGGCTGCACGTTCAAGCTGGACGGTTTTCCGCGCGAAGACCAGAACCAGGAGTATCTGGTGGTCAGCGCCGAATACAGGCTGTTCGATCCGGGCTACAGAGCCCTTGCCGATGTCGAAAGCGAAAACTTCAAGGTGATCCTCGGCGTGGCGCCGACCGCCTTGGCCTATCGCCCGCCGCGGGTCACGACACGGCCGATCATGCGCGGCCCGCAGACGGCGACGGTGGTCGGCCCGTCCGGCGAGGAAATATTCACCGACAAATATGCACGGGTGAAGGTGCAGTTCCACTGGGACCGTCTCGGCAAGAAGGACCAGAACAGCTCCTGCTTCGTGCGGGTCTCGCAGACCTGGGCCGGCAGCGGCTGGGGTTTCATCCAGATCCCGCGCATCGGCCAGGAGGTGATCGTCGACTTCATCGAAGGCGACCCGGATCTGCCGATCATCACCGGCCGGGTCTACAACGCCTCGCAGATGCCGCCCTACGGACTGCCGGGCAGCGCCACGCAATCCGGCTGGAAATCCGACTCGTCGAAAGGCGGCGGCGGCTACAACGAGCTGATGTTCGAGGACAAGGCCGGCTCCGAACTGGTCAATTTCCAGGCGCAGAAGGACCACAACCTTCTGATCAAGAACGACCGCACCAAGCTTGTGCAGCACGACCAGTCCGACCGCATCGACCACGACGCCAAGCACTCCGTCGGCCACAACCTCGACGAGGACGTCGGCAACAACAAGACGGTCAAGGTGGGCGTCGACCAGACCACGGATATCGGCAACAACGATACCGAGACGGTGGGGGTGAACAGGTCGCTGACGGTCGGATCGAACGAGACGATTCACGTTGTGGCGAATTCGACCGAGAATATCGATGCCAACCATTCGCAGACCGTAGGATTAGTTCAAACAATCACTGTTGGCGCGGCTCGTATCGATTCGGTCGGCGCCGCCGAGACCCGAACCGTCGGGGCGGTGCAGATGAACACTATCGGGGCGACACGGTCGGTCAGCGTGGGTCTCGGCCAAAGTCACGACATCGGCGCTTCCGACAGTTGGAAGATCGGAGCCAACCAGGGCATCGACATAACTGGCAACCAGAGCGTCAACATCGGCGGTGGGCAATCAACAGAGATCGGCAAGGCTCGGACAGCCAAGGTAGCCGCGGATGATATCACCGATATCGGCGGAGCCCACGCGCTCAAGATAGCAAAGGGCAGCGGGATTACCATTGCCGAGGACGGCTCGATTGGTGTCGGGAAGAAGCTGGTCATAGACGCCGGAGACGAGATCACGATCAAATGCGGCGACGCCTCCATTATAATGAAGAAGGATGGAACGATCGGCATCAAAGGAAAGGACATAACAATAACCGGCAGCGGCAAGATATTCGCCAAAGCGTCCGGTGACATTGTCATGAAGGGTTCGGAAATCAAACAAAACTGAGGAAACCGTCAGGTGGCAAAGATCATCGAACGAATCGAAGGCGTCGTAATCGGGATTTTTCTCGGTTTCGGCGAAGGTGGCCCGCTCGTTGTGTTTCCGGGCAATCCGAAGGATACGGCCCTTCCGGCTCGTAGTCTCGCTGAGCTGAATTCCGATATGATTGGCTCCGAGGTCGCATTGTTGTTTGAGGACGGCGACCTAGGCCGGCCACTAATTGTCGGGCGTATCGTTGAACCAAAGGGAAAATCGGTAGCTCCTCATGTCGTCCGCGACGGCGAACGGGTGAGAATCACAGGCGAGGAACGCATCGAACTGCGCTGTGGCAAGGCCGTGATCATCATGGAAAAGGATGGCCGCATCACCATTCGCGGCACCTATGTGACGAGTCATGCCAGTGCCGCGAATCGTATCCGGGGCGGTTCCGTGAATCTGAACTGATGCCGGCGCCCATCCTACGCGAAATCGTCCGCCAGCACGCCGAAATGGCGGCGTTTCTATGGACTGTCTACGACTACAATCTGCTGCATCCCGGCGAAAATCCCGAGATGGACGATGAGCGGATGGCTAGATTGGTCGAGAGACTAGAAGCACATCTGGATGGGCTGCGGTTGGCCGGAGATGCGGGAAAGGAAATCGTCAAGGAGCGCTACGACGAGTTTCCTGAGGCTGGAGAGCTTTTCGTCCTTCGAATGCTGACGACCAGATCGACTGTTCGCATCGTCGATCTCAATCTTGAGAAGGTTCGAAAATATCTCACCAATGCGGGCACATCGGTTGCGGCTAGCGTACGTGCTCCTGGTCAGTCTGGTATTTCCCTCCCAAAGAAATAGCGAACTCCCGGTCTGAATTCGAACAGGTCGACTTCGTCGAAGAGTTGCTCAAGGGCAGCGGCCGCAGGTTTTCGGTTCAGCTGAATATTCTTGTAAAATTGCGAAAGGTCGAATCCGGTGAATGCCTCTATTAGGTTTCTGGCGGTAACGACGTCTTCGTTGTCATAGGTCTCCCCAAGGGTATTCAACAAATTGAGCGCCAGATCCTCAATGTTTACGGGCTTGCCGTAGAGAAAGGACTGGCGCGAAGAATTAGGAAAATTTGCACGGATCTCATTGATTTTTAGCTCAACGGCTTTCGCGTATTCAACTACGTCATATTGGCGACGCCCAGGTTCATACTCATCGATCGAATCCGGCACAACTTGCGGTCCATCGAAGATATCTCCGACCGAAGCCTCCAAGGTGATCGACAAATGGTATGGAAGGTCGGTATCGCTGTCGACGGTGACTTCATCTCTGTAGAACCAGACCGCCTTCTGCGTCGCATCCAAAATGCCGCTCCTTGAGAGAGCGATGCAGAGCCATTCAATGGATTGGCTATCTTGCTGCAGCGATTGGCGAATTGGGTCCGCCACATCCAGGAGCAAGGTCCTTGGTGTGACGTACGGCAACAGCGCAAACGCGTCGATAACTACTTCCACCGAGGGGGAGGCTTCGAAGACTGTTGGAAACATTGCAGATGATGCGAAGTTTCCCTTCTTGCACTCTTCAAATATCTGCAGCAGCCGCGCTCCGGCTGGCGTCGAACGGCTGCGAAACTCGTTCGTCCCGAAGTGGAAAAGTTTGCCGCGCGCCGAGAATGTCATGGATAAGGGTTTATTCCTTGAAGCGTGCCTTGCGCCTCATTGATTTTGTCGCATTCGCCGGAAAGGGCGCCTTGGCCTATCAAGTTCTTGGGGGAATCGGGACATCCACCGGCATCTATGGGGGTCATGTGGTGCACTTTGCCCGTGTTTGTTCCGGTGCCTTTGCCGTCCCGTTTTATTATCGCTTTTTTCACAGAATCGGTAATTCCAAGTATTTTTGTACGGACATGATGCAGTATGTCGACGTGAATAAGGTCTTTTTCGTTCTTTCTTCCAGCGTGCTTGGTTTCTAATTCTCTCTTCTTTTCCGGGTCTGCTTGCTCAAGAATTTCGGAATAGCTACGCGTTCCCTTGAAGTGGACACCGCAATCTTTATCCTCCTCATGCAGGTTTGGGCATTTTTCTCCCGTTGCTCGTGCATTTGCTACGGTCTTAGACGCCTCCTTGCGTTTTTCGTACTGATCCCACGCTTTCATGCGGGGCACCAAGCCTAACGTACCGGCTTTGGCTGTTTCCTCAATATTGACGATCTTAGCGTTCGCCCGCTGCATGCGCTCCTTGTAGTATTCGGCCTCGGGGACAGTATCACACATCTCGCCGTTGGCTTTCACCTGATTGGCGTGGGCGGGTTCTGTCCCGCAGCACGGGCACTTGGTCTTTGGCGCCGACCCGCCACCAGGTCCCGGTCTCCCCACCTTAGCCTGCGGAGGTGTGTTTCCAACCTGATCGCTTGTATGATTGTTTGTCGAGATATCTGAGAACCGGCTGACAGGGAGGCTGTCCGCCTTTACATTGCTTGACCACGCTCGCGCGTATTCCTTACTGGTGTTAGTGGACGAGATGACTCCTTTCTTGGCTGCGCTGCCGGCTTCCGTGCCAGTGGTCTTGCTGTAGTCCGATTTGTCCTTTTGGGTGATGTTCTCTCCGCCGATTTTGACGGTACCGGTGCCCTTCTCAGTATCCGAGTCCATTCCAAATGACGGATACGGGATCGGTAC
This sequence comes from Mesorhizobium sp. M0663, assembly GCF_040320585.1. Classification (NCBI taxonomy): domain Bacteria; kingdom Pseudomonadati; phylum Pseudomonadota; class Alphaproteobacteria; order Hyphomicrobiales; family Phyllobacteriaceae; genus Mesorhizobium; species Mesorhizobium sp. M0663. Next base: position 82,600 of record NZ_JAMYPX010000023.1, on the reverse strand, counting down.
CCCTGGCGGTGTCGCTGGATTTTCGGGCGGAGTGAAACAGACATCTGGAAAGGCCGCGATGACCTTGTTGCCCTGGGCCTTTGCGGCCACCTCCAGTCCGTTGGCGAAGACAGTCACCAGGCGGCCCTCGCAGCCAGCACGGCAGCTCCACAAGCGCCTGCATCGTTGGAGGACTCGACAAGCACCGGGTTCCCCGTCGCGTAGTTCTTTCTTGCCGCCATTAGTGCCATTCCGAGCATCAGAGGCGTGACCGCCGCACCAACATTGCCGAGGGTTTCCGCAGGCGACCACAGATCCTGGGACGGACACGGATTGCGCACCAGCCGTATCGATGCCAGCGCCGTCTGCTTAAACCAATACTGTTCGCCGATGAGATCTGAAATTCGATAGCCGAGGCGGTTCATCTCTATTCCAGTCTCACCCAACGCATGGCGATAAGCGGACGTCATACCGTCCGCCCTGAGCGGCAAGTCTTGCTTGTTGTAAATAGAGGCCGCCTCGCGCGAAAGGCCTAGTCCCGCTAGCCGAAATCCCCCCCGCCTCGGTGGCCCGCACAGGACTGCCGCCGCCGCTTCCCCAGGAATAAACCCGTTTGGATTGTCGGACGTTAGGAGTCGACGCTCCTTAAGGTAATACGTCGTGGCCAAGGTCGTCAAATAGCTATCAACGCCGGCAACCATCACGTATGGTATTTCGCCCGATACAATCATCCGACGCGCATGATCAAGCGCCACGTGTCCGGACGGTCGCCCATGGGCAACCACCCGTGACCGCGAATGCTTTTCGACTTCGGTGATCTCGGCGATACGGTCGAGCAGACGCAGCGTGCTTCTTACCGGCCGCCCTGGGCGGTCTTCCTCTGCCAAGCAAAGGATCAGCGCGGCTTGCCCACGCGCTTCCGGAACTTCTTCGAATGCCTCGACAATTGCGCCTGCGGCGAGATGCGCCATTCGTTTCTCGCCGATCCAATTGCGTGGCAGAGGTACCGGCGCGCCGATCAGCCACTCGTCATTTTCATCCTTGAAACGCGTTTCCTGAAAGCCATCAATCCCAGCCCGGATCGCTGCGCAAGCCGATGGTGCGTCAAGGCCAACCGCCGTAACCATGCCGACCGAAAGAATGTCGAGTGCCGGCCTCACGTGTTCTCCGCCTTCTGCGCCGCAGTTGTTTCATCGAAGCGAGAATAAGCACGAGCCGCAGCTCGTATCCGCACCATTGCCTCGGTCGGCGGGCCGATCCAGCATTCGCTGAAATCGAGAATAGTACGGTGAATGCGCTGCGATACGCGCCAGACCAACGAGAAGCGTCTGTTCTCCGGGTCGAAGAGGACAGTGTCTGGAAAGGTGACGCGCTCGGGGGCCTTCTGCCTACCCTCGAACAGCGTCAACGGCAATGCTGTCGATGGCAGCCGAAAACTCACCCGCCCGTCAGGTGTCAGATTCACCAGTTGCACTTCTTCGCCACCTCTTGGCAGGTCGATCTGCTGGTCCGGCGGTGCCATCTGGAAGTAGCGCTCGTCGAAATCCTGGGGCAGGAAGGGGAAGACATTGTCGATCCAGTTCTGGTCATAGGTGCCGCCAAATTCGATGCGTCCCGGCCAGCCGCGGCCCATCGGACCGAAACTCATCGGCTTATAGTCGCCGAATGGCGAGCGGATTTCTTCACCGACAGCTTGCGTATTCGGTAGCCGCAGGCCGGGAATGAGGCGCTGGTTCTTGGTTCGCGACCAGCCGGTGCCGACCGGGTTGTATTTGTAACTCGCTGGCAGTTTGTCCTCTGGATCGAGCCGGTCGGTGCCACCCCAGGCGACATCGTAGGAAATTGCCATGCGCAAGAAGGGCTGTGGCGACGTGGCAGTAAACACTGGCCCGACGGAGCGCCACTCGCGGTGGCCCACGACCTCGAAGAGCTTCGACCAATTGCCCACCTTGATGCCGACCGGCACGCGTTCGGCCGGACGTCCTCCCGGCGCATAGGCAAAGGCATTGGCAATCACGTCACAACGCGGCTTGCGGAAGGCGAAATCGGTTTCCCATAACGTGGCCGAATAACCAGGCACGCCGGTGTGCGTGTCGGCCATGACCAGCGGAATCTGTTCCACCGATTTTTGTACCGGTCCGCCGGGCGTGGCGGGAAAGTCGAACGTGCCTTTGACCACCACGACGATCCACTCATGGCCGGCCTTGTCCATGCCCATGGTGAATTCGTGCGGATACCCCATCTGGTTCCAGATCTGCATCAACTGGTCTCCCAGTTGGCGGCAAAGATCTGCTCCAGCGTAGCTTGCGGCGACAGCGGATCGACGTCGAAAATGTCCGAACGCGCTGTCCACATCACCATATCGCTGATGACCTCTTCGCCCGGCTCGCCAGGCGGTACTGGCAGTGCGCTTAAAGCGGTATCCAATTCGCCAGGCGTCAGCTCGCCCTGCTGGGCGGCGACGGCCGCTTCTTCGATCCCGGAAAACCACGCATCGGCGCGAGCCAGCTGAACGGAAGCCTCAGAAAGCTGCGCGACGATGCTCAACGGAAACTGCCTGCCAACCCTATCGACGCTCTGCAAGATAATGCCCGCCGACGCGTCGACAAAGCCCGGACCCGTTAGGAACCGTAGCGCCGTGCCGCGCGGCCAGGTTTCCGAGCCCATCAGCGGCACAATATGCTGCGCCAGCCAGCGGTCCCAGACGCGCACAAAATCCCCCGGCAGCCGCCGCGTGACGAAATCGCCGGTAGCAGGCATTTTGCCGTAAAAGCCGGGCAGTATCATATCTGGGGCGGACATGAGAACTTCTTGAACATCTGAAGATTGTAGGGGTTCTCGACGCTTGCCGCCTTGAGTTGGAAATCGGCGTACATGCCTTTGGTGCCCAGGCGCAGGCTGTAGACGTCCGACAGCGAGGTGCCGGTGAAGCGACCGCTGCGCAACATTCTCAGCCACGCCCAGCTGCCGGTTTCGTTGAGCAAGATTTCGGGCGAGCCATCGATCGGCTGGAAGGCAAGCGAGATGACCCCTGTGCCGTCCTTGCCGGGCCACGTCATCGGCTGCGGCCTCGTTGCATTGTTATAATAGACGAGGTTCTGGCCATCGAGGTTGAGCGTCACGCGCGCGACATTGGGCGACAGGTCCTTCGGTTCGAGCGTGAAGCTCATCAGCGGGCCTGTACCGCCGGGAAAGAGATCATCGCGGATCCGCCTTGCCTGTTCGAACGCGGCCAGTGCCGAAGGATCAAGGCCGAAATCGGCGCGCCATTTCCATGGCTGCGCTGACGTGTCGACATAGCTGATCAGATGGTCGTTGATGAAGGTGTCGATCAGTCCTGCCGGTCCGAACAGGCGGGCGAAGTCGCGGACATTGACGTCGACGGCGCTGTCCGGGCTGAAAGGATAGCGGTTGTTGAGTGCTGCCTGGCAGAACGGCAGGATGTCGGCGCGCCAGATGGCGTTGAGCTCCGAGGTGACCGCCTTCTGCGTCAGGCCACTGGTATCGCCGGCAATGCCGCCCAACCAATCGTCGATCGGGTCGGGCAGGATCTGCGCCTGTCTGGCAACCGCTCCAGTCAGTTCGGCGAGGCCGCCCTGCTTCTTGATGGCGTCCTGAGGATCGGGATTGGCCGTCACCGTCTGCAGCACGTTGGACAGTGCGGTGAGCGCGACGATGGCGGCGTCGAGCGCCGGCGGCTGGCCGTCGACCTCGGCGATGGCACCCTTGAGCGGCTTGAAATGCTCGGCTACCAGACTGCCGGTAAGATCCACTTCGTCGGCGGAGCCCGCACGCGGCAAAAGCTTTGCTCCGGTTTTTACGATCTTGCCAAGCTTGCCCAGCTTGCCGAGCAGTTTCGAGCCACCTGCCGCCGCGGCCTTGTCGTTTGTCGGCGCTTCATCGGATCGCGTAAGCTCGGTCTCCTGGACCACCGCGGTAACCAGGCGCTTCAGCGCGGAGTCGGCGCTTGAAAGATCCTTGAGGTTCTCACTGGCGACATTGAGGTCGGTCAATGGCGCGAGCCTCATGTCGCGCAGGAAGCTGTCCCATTGCGCGATATAGTCGTCGTAATAAAGCTTCAGAATATCCTCTGACAGCGCCGACACCGAGGTTTCGGAATTTTCCGAGCAACCGCCGGCGAACACCGCCCGGTCGAGTGCTGCCTGGGCGGCGACATCCTCGACCCGGTCGAGAATGGCGTCATGGAAGCCGGCATAGGTGAATGCTCCCGAAATGCCGACCCGAAGCGTCTTGTCGGAACGCCGCGCAAAGACCTTGGCGCCGTTGGGGCCGGCGAAGTTGGCAGGAATCCATTCCTTGAGCGCAGCCACCGCCGGGTCGGCCAGCAGCTGCTTGTAGGCACGCGCCGGCAAGGAAATCGTGCAGACGGTTTTCAGTGCCTCTGCAACCAGTGCCTGGTCCGGGGCGATATAACTGGCGTCAACCGCCATGCGACGGATCGCGGCAAGCTGGTGCTCTTCGGCGTCAGCTGTCGGAAAGGGGGCAGCCGCGGCGAATTCAGGCAGACTGTTGACCCACCAGCTCTGGGCGAAGTCTGGATCCATCTGAGAAAGGCCGGTCATCATGCGATAGGTCTTCAGCGCGCCAAGCATGAAATCCGGATCGCGGATCTGCCGCCACATCGTCGCTTCGAGCAGCGCCACCATGTGCGGCTCGAGAACGTTACGCAAAGCATGGTCGTAAGTGTCGGTCTGTGCCCGCACCAGTTCCGCCGAGGATGATGGCCCCAGCAAATCCTGTGCTGCGCCAGGCGGCGGGGTGCGGGCATTTGCGACCTCATCCATGGCACTGAGGGCGACATCGATGGCAGGCTGTTCCACGGATGCCGGGTTTGCCGCGGCCGAGGTCAGTGGCGTTTGCAGCGCCTCGAACTGGCTTGCCTGGGCCGTGATCGCGTTGCGGTTGTCGTAGTAGGACCAGGTAAATAGGCCGCTGACCAGCAGGGCGGCTGCGGCACATGCGGCGGCCGCGCCACGCCAGATCCAGGCGCGGCGGCGTTGCGCCAGCGGATCGAAGGTGCCTAGGCCGGCTTCCTTGAAGATGACTTCTGTGAGCAGGTTCTTTAGGAAGAAGCTGCGTTTTTCGACACGCGGCGCGGCCAACGCCCGGCGCGGCGGAAGGCCGAAGGAGGCAGACAGCGCTGCGGTCAGCCGATCGATCGGCGCCCCTTCCTGGGTCGCCGACGTCAGATAAAGGCCACGCAGCCAGGCGGCCTCCTCATACCGGCTTTCGCCGAACATCGCCTCGATCAGTACCTGGATCGGCTCGGACAGGCTGGCGAGTTGGGCGGGAAACCTGAAGATTTCGGCGCGGGCAGCAAGCTTGTCTTCGTCCTCCAGCCGGGGCACCAGCCGCCGCTCGAGCTCGGTTGCTAACGTCGCGATTTCCCGCTCGATGGTCTTTGCATCGACATGCGCGTCGAGTGCGAACGTAGTCCCCCAGACCTGCTCGCGCGCAGCCGTCGACAAACCGCCGAAGAAAGGCTCGAACCCCTTGATCAGGTCGGCTTTTGTCAGCATCAGATAGACCGGAAGGCGGATTTCGAGGCGGTCGTTGAGCTCGGCCAGCCGACGGCGGATCTTGCGGCCATGCGCCTTGATGGCGTCGTCGCCCTCCGAAAGCACATCGATCGAAAGCGCGACGATCACCCCGTTGAGCGCCCGACGGCCCCGGTGCTTCTTCAAAAGGTCGAGGAAGCCCAGCCACTCCACTGCGTCGACGTCGGGTTGGCTCTCCTGTTGGACATAGCGGCCTGCAGTGTCGATCAGAACCGCACTCTCCGAAAAGAACCAGTCGCAATTGCGCGTGCCGCCGACCCCTTGCAGGTCGTCGGTCAGGTCGATCGGAAAATTCAACCCCGACTGGCGCAAGGCCGTGGTCTTGCCGGTGGCCGGCGGTCCGACGATCACGTACCAGGGCATCTCGCGCAGGAACTTGCGACCACCCAGTTTGCGGCGCTTCAACTCGGCCATGACCTCGCCGAACTTGGCTCCGACGGCAGCGACATTCTCTTCGCCGGGGCTGAGTGGCTTGTCTACCGCCGGCGCGGCGATTTCGGCGACGAACATACGGTTGGCACGGATCGCCCGACGCTGGGCGGCGATCAGCCAGATCAGCCAGAAGATGACCAGCAGCGCGATGATGACGATGCGCACATTGTCGGAGGCGAAAGGGTCGTAGGGTCCGACCCTGACGATCGGCCCGAATACCCAGATCACAAAGGAAAGCAGTGTGATGCCAATCAGTGTCCACAGCCAGCGCGATGTCAGGACCGCCCAGAGGAAGCGCAGGATGAACATCTCACAGCCTTTTTTCCACCAGCACCTCAACGCGCCGGTTCAGGGCCCGGCCCTCGCGCGTGCCGTCGTCGGCCACTGGATCCGTGGCTGCCCGGCCCTCGGAATGGACGCGTTCCTGCGGCACTCCGTTTTGTACGAGTATGTCGGCAATGGTCTGGGCGCGAGCCTCTGACAGTCGCTGGTTGGTCGACAGCGGATTGGTTCTTTGCAGAGGGACGCCGTCCGTATGTCCGACCACAGTGATGTTGCCGATCAGGTCACGATTGGCGAGGATCACCTTGGCGATCGAGCCGATCAGCGGCTCGAATCCTTCCGTCAGTGTTGGCCGCGACGACTGGAACAGTTCGGGGTTGGAGGCCTGGATGACCAGCTTGGCCAGCGAAACGCTCTCCGTGCCGCTGAGAGCCGATCTGAGATTGCCCGGCGCCCCGGCCTCAAATTCGGGCAGTAGTGCAAAATCCACAGTCTCCGGCGGCGGGACATCGACCGTCGGCGACACGCGGCTGATGTCGCCACGGGTCGGCGGCGGCAAGGCGTGGACCAGCGCTGAAAGCTCAACCGCCTGGCTGCTTAGTCCCATCGAGAGCCCGACATAGGTCGCGGTGGCGATGACCGCCGCGGCCAGGGCCATCACCCAGATCGGAACGATGAAGCGCTGCGGCTCGTCGGATGCGATGACGCCTTTCCAGTTCGGCGACAGCGGTGCATTCTCGGCGTCGGCATCGCGCAGGAAACGTGCCGCGGCCACACGAACGGCATTGAGCGAGCGATCGCCCGACCGGCCGGGCACGCGATACTTGCCGCGAAAACCGAGTGCCAGGCAGTCATACTGGAGTTCCAGCAATTCGCGATCGCGGTTCGGATGGCGTTCCAGTTCATCAAGCCGTGTGAAGAACTGCGTGCCGGCGTCGACGTCGCCGCGCAACATGACCACAAGCGGCTGACGCGGCCATGCGCTGGCCCCGCCCCAGGGCGTGTTCAGGGCGAGATCGTCGAGCAAGGCCGCCACCACCCATGCTGCCTGATCGGCCCGTTCCATCGACGACCCCGCCGCCATTGCCGTGTCGCGTGCCCGAACCAGTTCTTCGAGCAGCCGAGTGCGTAACACTTCCGGATTCTCCGGTGGCAGCGCGCTCTCAAGCTCCGGCGCAAACTCGAGCAGGGGCGCGAAGGCGTTGACAAGGCCGTTCGGGTGGGTGCGCGAGCGTTTTACCGGCCCGCCCGGCAAGGATGCCGCCATCGGTCGCGGCATCGGCGTGCCGGTCAGCCTGATGCGAGTGCGTTCGCGATCCTCCGACAGTCCGAAAGGATCATCCCGGCTCATGGTTTCACCTGTTCACCGAATAGCAGTCCACCTGCGGTTCGCTCGGCAGTACACCCGAAACGCCAATGACGAAGCCTGGGGCACCGAGCAGCGATGCCCAGTGCTCGCTTTTCTGGTCGAGCTCAAGGCACAGCCGATCGCCGTCGTAAGGAATCTCGCGCGGTTGCGAATGAAGCGGTTTCAGCGGGATGCCGGGCAGGCGGGACTTCCACAGGCCCTCGAACTCATCCGCCGAGCCCACGGTCGCCTGGTTGACGAATATCTTCCGTAGCGCGTCCTCCGACAGTTCCGAACCGACCCGGATGACGATCCGGCTGGCCACCAGCAGCTTCGGATTGTCGATGCGGATTTTCCAAACATTGGTCGAATGGCGCATGACGGGCAGCGCGCGCGATTTCGGCTCGATGTAGCGCAGGCTCAGGATCAGTGAGCGCAATGCATCCGCCAGCGCCGAAAACGGTGGGCCGGGCGCCATGTGATCGTAAGCCGGCAGCTCGCCCAGTCGCCGCGCGCTCGAGCCGTAGGTCGCCATCGAGCCGGCAAGCCCGGCCAGTTCCAGGTAAAGTTCGGCCGGATGGAAGACATCCTGCGCCAGCATATGGGCCAGTCGCGGACGCGCCGCGTTGGCGAGGTTGAGCATCAACAGGTCTTCGACACTGCGCCCTGGCCCGCCCATGACCATCTTGCCATGCGCCTCGGCGATCTGGTCGAGGCCTGTGACGACTTCCAGAAGCAGTTGCCGGTACCAGGCCACTGCACCGGTAACCAATGCCGGTGGCAGGAACGTCTCGTCCAGCGAAACGCCGCCATCGGCACGAACCCCCTTGATGTCGGCTATCGGCAGGGCGGTATAGCCGCCGACCGATTTGCCGGGTGCAAGCAACAGCGATTGCGGTCGGGCGATTTCGATTTCTTCGGGATCTGAACCGCCCTGGACGGCATCGCGCACCGAAACGATCCGTCCATGATAGCGCGCACCGCTGGGTGACGCATGCGCCGGATCGAAGCCAACGCCGCCGGCCGGCTCGAGGGGCAGGGCGACCAGCACTGGGCCGGCGCCTGTATCCGGGGTGACCGGCAGCGGACGCGGCGCGTCCATCAGATCCGGAATGGAGAAGGGGGTTCCGTCCGGGAAAATGCCTCGTGCAGACAGGATCGAGATCTGGCCGGCATCGAGCAATGCCTTATCCAGGGTCAATTGCTGAAAGCCGAACGTATGCAACTGGCCGGCCTGCAACGCGCCGCGCACAGTCGCCTCGAAGAAACGATCCTGCTGCTGGAAATGCTGGGTCCGCAGAAAAAGGCCCTCGGACCACAGCACCCTGTTTGCATCGCTCATCCGGCTACTCTCTGCATCGAGCTCCCCTTGCCTTGGCCGTCAGGCGGAAATGCCGCCGCTGCCGAGTGTGACATTGATCGTAAAGTTTGATCCGGACGAAACCGATTTGGTCGTCCGCCAGTTTCGCCCGCCAGGCTCACGGATAAGTGCAACGAAGCCCAGGGCCGTCGCATCCGGTTCGACCGTAATGGTCTTGGTCGCAGTTTTTCCAGGCGCGACGGCAATCTGGTCGGATCCGATGAGATCACCTGCCAGTGCCGAGCCGGCATCCCCCTGCAAGGCAAAGTAGTCGGCAGAGTTGAACTTACCGGTGCTGCGCAGCCGCATGACCAGCATCGTCACAGGCCGGTCGCCGCCGCCTGGTCCAGGGTTCATGCCGGCCGCTCCTGTCAGCTTGACCGTGATGACCGACGGTTTTGGCGGCCCGGCGCTTTGACAGGCCGTAAGCAGCCCGGTCGCACCCAAGGCAACGATAAATTCTCGTCGATCGATCATGTCTTACTCCTCCTCATATGCATCCCGAAAATCGGCGCCGATTTCGCCGAGAAAGCTCTTTTCCGCGCTCTCGGCGATTTCACGATGGCGTTTCTGGTAGAGCTCCCACAGCCTGGCGCCGCGCCCGCCCGACAACAGCGTGCCGATCGCGGAACTCGATTTCAGCTCTTCTTCGATGGCTGCCGGCTCAAAACGGTCGACCATCCGCCGCAAGGCAGCCTGCACGCCGCGCCAGGCGCGCACGTGATGCTGTGCCAGATCGCGAACCGCATCCGCGATAGCCGCTTCGCCGGCGAGAAATCCGGGGCTGCGTTCGGCGATAAGCATCACGATTGAGTCGTCGACCGTGGGCAGAAACTTGAGTGGATTGACCTCGGAGGCTCCGACCATTGTCTGGGCAACGCGGGCATTTCCCTTTTCTTCGGCACGCTTGCGCAGCAGCTGCATCAATCCTTCCATCATAAGCCGGTATTCGCGGCCGAACTTTTCCATCTCGGCGACGGCGTCGCGCCCGGGAAAATCGGCTTCCGCGACACCCATACCGCGCAGGAATGCGGTGCGAAGCGCCATGTCGGCGTGCTGCCTCGCAGGCGGCTGGCGGGCTGGGCTGGCGGCTGCGCCTGCCCGTATTGGGGGAGGGGCATCTGCCCCTCGCACGGGCACGTCCCAGGGATTGGCCGCTTGCTGTGGCTGGGCGTCGCCCTCGCGCTGCCCGGTTGAGCTGGCGCCGCTTCCCGGGTTGGGCGCTGTGGCTGGACCAAAACCGAAGTCGTCGCTGAATTCCGGCAGCTTTGCCGTCGCAGGCTCCGTAGCGCCGTTGGGGAACGACACCGACTCGAGGCCAAATGGGTCTGTCTGCTTGGGTGCGCTGGCTGGTTCTGGATAGTTTGCGGTGCCTTTGGATACTGGTGTTGCGATCGGATCGAGGCTGAACGGGTCGTCGAAAGCAGGCGAGCTGCGCTGTCTGGAATTGGCGCGTTCGAACGCACCCGGGATCGGCTGCTCGAACGGGTTCGGCAGCTCGGCTGGACGTGGCCGCTGCGGCTCCTCTTCCACGGCGGCTGAAAAGAAATCGTCACGGCCGATGCTGACCGGCGCCCGAGACGCCAGCGGTGAGCGCTCCGGAACCGGCGCTGCGGCTGCTGCTGTAGCTTGGGCACTAGACGTCTGCAGATCGACATGCACGATGTAATCGCCCAGTCTCAGCCGCATGCCATTGCGAAGACGCGTCGACTTGCCGGCGCCGAGCGGGCTGTCGGAGTCGTCTATGAACAATCCGCTGCTCGACGTATCGGTGACGAAATATCCGTCGCGCCCACCGCTGATCCTGCAATGGGCGCGCGAAACGAACATGTCGGGATCGTCGATCTGCCAGCCGGCGTCCGCGCTGCGGCCGATCACCAGTTCCCCCTCGTCAAGCCGGGTCTGCCGTACCGCCTGGGTGCGTGGCCCTTGCTCCAGCGTCAGCAGCAGACTCATGCCGCGACCTCCGCCCCTTCCTGCCGCCAGCCGACTAGTGTCCGCAGCCGCATGTCGTCAGCATCGCCCCTTTCAGCGGGCCGCGCAAGCCACGCGGTCCGGGCGAGTTGCACGGTTCCAATACGCGGCGGCGGAACGGCATCGCGCGCCAGCACGATGCGCAGATCGACGTCGAGCGATGCGCCGACCATGTCCCTAACGGCTTGCTTGAACAATTTGAGGCGTTGACCGCCCGGCAGGAACGCCTTGAACTCCTCATAGCCCAGCGGGCCGACGCGGAGCTCGATCCTGCTTTGACGGTTGAAGACGCGCGGACCGATCGTCGCTTCCCGACCGAGCCCTGCGTAGGCTTTGCCAACGCGGGTCTGGAGCGCGGCTGGTATGGTCATCCAGGCAGCGATGAACTCCCTGATCTGGACCGGCACCTTGAACGCCTCAGCCAGGAACAATGTCAGCCGCTCGGGGCCGTCGACCTGATTGGCAAGCGAAGCGGCCTGGCGCAGCTTCACTGCGTCCAGTTCGGGGTTGTAGGTGCCGGGAAGCCCTATTCCCGCCATGGCTTCAAGCATGGCGCGAACGCGCCCACCTACCGGGCGCTCGACCTGAACCGCCGGATGCGCATCCGCCCACGCCCTGTAATACAGCGCAATCATGCGGTTCTGAAGAATGTTGACGAAGTCCATGAACGTCGTGTCGCTGGTCTGCTGCGCATCGGCGCCGGTGAACCAGCGTTGCGACAGGCGATCGAGTACCCAGCGCGTCAAATGCAGGGGCATCGGACCTTCAGGCCCCATCAGACCAATGTTTGCGACCGTGACCCGAGCGGGCGCTTTGTCAGTCGCTTCGCGGAATTCTGCCAAGTCCTTGGCGAAAAAGCTGAGACGGACATGCTGCCCGAGCCGCGACGGCTCGCGCTCCGGCGGGCCGGAATAGCCGAACAGCCCGCCTCTTCGTTCGAGTCGCCGCAACAACTCGAAGAAGTCGAATGCATCCGACAGCTCTTCGGACCGGCCAGGCTTGTCTAGATCAGGTAGCGATTGCCGGGCGTCATGGGCCATGGCACATCCTCCTGCTTCTGCAGCAGCCATGTGCGGGTTCGCACAAAGCCGTTTATTCCGGCATGACGGGCAAACAGCCGTGCCAGCAAGGCCGAAAGCAGCAAGGTGCTCTGCCCCGCCAGAACCGATTGATCGACATGCAATGTCACCTCCGTGCCTCGTCCGAAGCACATCGGCCCATCGATCTGCAGCCGTTCGATGACCGACCGGGAGTCGATGCGCACGATCGAGTGCACATTGCGGGCGAGGCTCGGGTCTCCCCTGTCGGCGTAAAGCTCAAGCAGCGCATGCAGCGGATCGACGCCGCGACCTTCTTTTGCAAGGCTTAGAAAGTTGAGCGCGAGCTGCGCTACAAGCCGCCAGGCGAGATTGTCGGCTCGCGATTCACCCGCCGCGCCCGCCGGCAGCGCTGCGGGGATGGCTGGGCGAGGCGGGCGCAATGCGCCGAGAAGCCGGATCGTCTCGACCGGATCGCCGGCTTCCAGAGTCAAGGTAGGGTTGTCGTCAAGAATCGGCAGATCGCGGTTGGTGCAGAGCGCCACGACGTCGACGCGCTTCAGCGGCCGGTTCGGAGGACTTTCCGCGGGACGCGAAATCGCCAGGAAAACGTCGTCGCCCGTGTATGAAGTACGGGTGAGGCCGTCGCGCCGTTCCTCCTCCGTCGGGCGGCGTGGGCGCCGTTCGGTGGAATAAACCCAACCGCTGCCGCGGTTCTGTCCCAGGCTGAAGAGCTCCGGGATTGCGGCGTCGCTCCCCTCGCTGTCGGCGTCCTCGACGCGGATAACCCGATAGATTTCGAAGTCCCGCGCTCGCGTGCGGTCGGCATGCAGCACCTGCCGCGTCTTGCGTGGATCGAGCTCGACGACGTTGCACTCACGTTCGAACAGATTGATGATCGGCGTTGCGAAAAGTTCAAAATCGGCCGCCGTCACATCGGCAACTTCAGGCACCGGACGCCTGAAGATGAAGATTATCTCGAGTTCGGCTGTGCATGTGCGCACGATGGGCTGCAATCCCGAAACCCGAGCATAATGAAAGCGCTCCGGCATCATGAAATATTCGCGCAGAAGACGGTACCCTTCGAAGGTCGGACGTGTACGAGGCATCAGCGCCTCGTCATCGTTGATGCCGACCATTTCAGGTACCGGCAACGGCGATATCGGGTTGGCCTTGCCTTCCGGCCGTGCACCAACGGCCGCGCAGGCGCCGAAAATCGCGTCGAAAAGCAGTGGTGCCTTGGTGCGCGCGGAAAAGTAGAGATCAAGCCGGTCGAGCGACAGTTCGTCGAGCTTGCCTTTTCCGGTACGAGCCAGCGTGATGCGAAGCGCCGCCTCGCCATCCACACCGCCGATCCGCGCGATGCCGGCTGCAGCCAAGGCGCTGCGATCCTGAAAATAGCCGACCGAGGTGATGGCAATCGGCCACAGCGTGATGTCCTGGGCGGTGGTGAACGTGCAACGCGTCGACAGGCCTGGCTGGAGGCTGGAAACCAGACGCGTATTGCGTTTGACGACATGGCCCCCAATCATTGTCTGGACCTGCTGGCCGGGTTTGAACACCACCACGGCCGTTGCCGGCGCCGGCGTGACAAGATCGGGATAGAGAACATCAAGGACGGCGCGCGAGAAACGCGAGCGTTCCGCATCGACCTTGAGTCGGGTCCGCGCGGCCAAAAAAGCAACGCCGTCAAGCAGCCGCTCGACGTAAGGGTCCGGACAGGGGACCGTATCGAGTGAAAGGTTGCGCGCCACCGCGGGATGCATGTCGGCAAATTCTGCCGCGAGCGCGCGGATATGGGTCAGTTCCTCCTCGTAATATTCTACGAAGACCCGGTCCATCTCAGGCTTCCCTAAATTCGGTCCGAGCCAAGCCGTTATCGAGATTGATCGTGGTGCGCAGGCGCATACGTTCGGGCGTGGGCGTCATGATCAACACCGCATCTATCTCGATCCTCAGGCCCACGGTTTTGTCGCCAAGGGTTACGGCAACCTTTGTTGCACTGTCCTTGAGACGCGGCTCGAAGGTGGCAAGCACCGAGCGGATCTCGCGCGCAAGGGCCTCGCGATCAAAGTCGCGGGAAGAACGGCCCGAGAAGGAAGGCACTCCGTAATTGACGACGCTGCGACGCACCTCCGGAAAATCGGCGAGCGACGGTGGGTTGTCCGTGGCCTGTTCGCTTTCAAGGTCGGAAAGCAGCGGAACGGCCTCGAAGCGCTCGGTATTGAACAAAGCCTCGACATCGCGCCGCACGGCTTCCTTGAGCACACGCGCCGACACCACCACGCCGCGGCTTTCGATTTCAGCGCGGTGCTGGCTCTGAAAGGCCAGGCGATGCAGACGCCGCTTCTGGTCGGCCGCCAACTCCGCGTCGGCGTCGATGAGCCGCGCGCTGGCCGCAACAAGATTGTCCAGCCGCTCCGCGCCAAGCTCGTCCTGCAGTGCCTGGCGCAGCCCGTCTATCTCGGAGGTCATACCCGGCAGATCGTTTACGAGGCGGTCCCATAGAGAGGGCTGGACGGCTTCGCGCTTTGCTCGCGAGCTGCCGCTACCCAGCGACTTGTCCGCGCCGGGCCGCCGGGCCTCACTTGCCGACATAGACATCCATTTCGATTTCGTCGTTGTCGTCGTAGACGAACTTTATTTTCTTGTAGGCAAAGCTGACCTCTTCCTCGATCAGGTCCTCCTCATCCTCGGCCTGCGACATGTCGTATTCCATGATCGAGGCGTCGGTGAGTGTGACGACCAGGTAATCCTTGGTCTCGCCATCAATGGTCCGCCGTGCCGAAAACACGACTTCGTCCAGGGCCTTGTTTTCGAACAGCGCCTTTTTCAGGTAGGGCGAGGACTTGTCATAATGCTTGGTGAACTTGATCATACCCAAGGATACACGACCGCGGCGCGAGAGCGAGTTTGGATCATAGGGTGCGATCATCTTGTAATCGACCCCATGGATTTCGATTTCGTCCTCATGGCCATCACGAGTGCTTGGACCTTTGATATCCGGAACCTTTAGAAAGCCATCAATCTTCGTATTTGTGGGCATTGTCTTTCTCCACCGCTTTCAAAAACCAAGATGTTGTTGCTGCAAATCAAGTCTTTACGGACGGAAGTTCCGAAACCAGCCGGAGCGAGGCATTGATACCCTCCAGCTGATAATGCGGGCGCAGATAGAAGCGGGCATTGTAGTAGCCTGGGCGTCCCTCCACGCTGTCCACCTGAACCTCGGCGGCGGCGAGCGGGCGCTTGGCGCGCGCCTTGTCATCGGCAAACGCCGGGTTGGCCAGCACATACCGGTTGATCCATTCGGTCAGCCAGATCTGCATGTCGGAGCGCTCCTTGAACGAACCGACCTTGTCGCGCGCGATCGCCTTGAGGTAGTGGGCAAAGCGCGAGACCGGGAAAAGGTAGGGCAGGTTGGCGCTCAGCCGCTCGTTGGCCTGCGCATCGGGGTCGACCAGCCGTCCCGCCCTTGTCTCGTCGTCCTGCAGCGAATGGGCGCCAATGAAGGCGGCGAGATCGGTGTTTTTTCGATGCAGGATGGGCATCAGGCCGAGCTTGGCCAGCTCCGCCTCGCGCCGGTCGTCGATGGCGACCTCCGTCGGACATTTCATCGCTATCGAGCCATCATCGGTCGGGAAGCTGTGCACTGGCAGGTTGAGGACCGTGCCGCCATTTTCGACGCCGCGGATCTGCGTACCCCAGCCATAGAGCTTGTGGCTGCGGTTTATGTTCACGCCCATCGGGAAGGCAGCGTTCATCCAGACATATTTATTGTGGTCGCCATGCACCTCCTCCTCGAAGGTGAAGCCCTTCACCGGAACGGTATCGGTGCCATACGGCAGCCGCGCCAGAACGCGAGGCATGGTCAGGCCGATGTAGCGTGCATCCTCGCTCTCGCGCAGCGACTGCCAGGAGGCATAGGCGGGGTTGGAGACGATCTGCTGCAGGTCCTGCGGATTCGGCAATTCCTGCCAGCTATCCATGCGGAACAGGCGAGGCGAGGCAGCTGCGATAAAAGGCGTGTGCGCTGAGGCGCAGATGCCGGAGATGTTGCGCAGCAGACCGACGTCGCGCGGGTGGTTGGAGAATTCGTACGCACCGATCACACAGCCGATCGGCTCGCCGCCAAGCATCGAATACTCGTCCGTGTAGACTTTCTTGAAGATCGGGCTCTGATCCCACATCTGGCCCTCATAATCCTCAAGCGTGTCGGCCAGCTGCTCCTTGGAGATGTTCATCACCCGGATCTTCAGCTTCTGATCCGTCTCGGTATTGTTTACGAGATACCACAGGCCACGCCATGTGCCCTCCATTTCGCGCACTTCCGGCGCGTGCAGGATCTCGTTGACCTGTTCGGAAAGCATCTTGTCGATTCCGGCAATCAGCGACTTGATCGACTTGATCGCATTCGACGAGATGGTCGTGGTATCGGAACGTGTCTGCGCTGCAAGTGCGAGATTGCGCACCAATTGCTGCAGCTTTTCGCTGTCGTCCTTCTTGACCTTGAAATCCTTCTCGAGGAGTCCGCTGAATTCTCCAAGATCAATGGTTTCCGCCTCGGCGACGGCGGCGGTTTTTTGCTGTTCGGCCATGGTCATTCCCCTGCCTTGTCGTCCGCCAGTGCCTGGCTGGCGATCTGGCCAAGAAGCGGTTCATTGTTCAGCAGTTGCGCAATACGCTTTTCGGCGTCGACGCGCCCGTCCATGAAGCCGAGAAGTTCCTCGAGTTGGCGGCGCATCTTGAGGATTTCGGCCAATTGGGGCACCTGCTCGGCAATCTTGTCCGGCGCAAAATCGCCCATCTTGGTGAAGGTGAGGTCGAGCGCCAGCTCCTCGTCCCGCTCGGCGCCTTCGGCCTGGGGCAGCGTATTCTTCACGCGGGCTTTCACGCGTGGTCCAAGTGCCTCCATGAAACGCGGGAAACGGTTCGCATCGGTCTCGACAAGGGAGCGGTCCAGTATCGACTTCGACGCTTCCTTGGTCTGCGAAGCGCCTGAAAGGTCCGCCATGACGGCCATGACGAACGGCAGCTCGATTGTCGTTGGACTGCCATAGGTTTCCACGTCATAGGCGATCTGCACCCGCGGCGCGCGATTTCGTTCGATGACCTTGGCTTTGCTTTCGGCTGGCATTGCTTGCTACCTTTCATCCTTCTGAGCCGTCTTCTTGGCATCGGGAACGCCGGCAAGAAGCCGGAACTCCTTCAATCCCGACGGGGCGAGATCTTCCATCAGTTCTACAAAATCCATATGCACCATCCGGCGCACACGGCGGGCGAGGTGGGGAATCGGGCTCGACGGTTCGGTGCGGTCATAAAAGGCGACTACGAGGTCCAGGCATTTCACCACGTCGTCGCGCGATGAAATCCTGTCAGGGAGTCCGGTGCTCGAGTCCGCGCAGCCAGCCACACTTGCCATTGCATCGGCTCCATGACCGTTTCGGGCAGGCATTACCGGTTCTGCAAGCGAAGGGGACGGCTTTGCCGAGCCATTCGCCATCGCGCCGGCAGCCGAGTTGCGCTCGAGGGTTGTCAACAAACGCTGCAGGAACCGTTTTAATTCCGGAACGGTGGTCCCGCCGCTGCCTTCAAGGCGAGCGTTGAGGGCTGTCTCGATGGCTTCCAGTGCCGCGACCGCCGCGCGCGCATTGGCGATGAGCGACTGCATTTCCTCATTGGCTTGATCCGCCTGTGCCGCGCACCCGGCACGGACCCGATTCAACAGTTGTCCGTGCGCACTGACAAGCGCTGCCTTTTCGGCCGCATTCAATCCTGACGCTGCTTCTTGCAGCATGACGCGGTCGTCGAGCGCAGCGTGTTCCAGGTCGCGTCCGCTGATCGGCCCGATCGAGCGTGGCGCAAAGAAAGTCATTTGCCGCAGGTTGGCCAGCAGCCCGTCCTGACCATTTTGAAGGTCGAGCAGCGCGTTGATGCGGCGCAAGGCGGCCTCGCGAGGCGACGTGTTGGGGCGCAGCGCCGGGTGCATGGTTTCCCAATGCAGGTCGAACGTCCGCCCAATAAGCGTCAGACCCTGCGCCAACCCGGCCAGTCCCTGCTCGTTGGCCAGTGCGCGTGTGACAATTACAATCAGGCGCAAGTCGCGGCCACGCGCGCGCAATTCCTCAGCCTTGGTGAGCACTGCTGGCCAGTCAACGGGAATGGTGCTTTGCGAGACCGGCCTGTTGTTGCCGTCATGGACAACCTTGACCTGGGGCTCCGTCAGGCGCTCCAGTTCGTGAAACGCCGGATCGTTACGCAAATCCTCTCCCGACGGATTTTCACCGTCGAGCGGAGCAAGCCAGAGTGCGACGTCGATCACACCGATCCCCCAGTCGCCGGCCCTGAGGCCGACCTGCCCCTACGTTATCACACGGTTGCGCTTTTCCACAATTCAGCGAGTGCGGAAAAATTAACAAAAGCTAATGCAGCCTTGTCTTGATTGTGGAATCCGAAAGGCGTGATTGCCGAGCCCTGGACCGGAAATGTCGTGCCTGGGATCTCAGGCTCGTGGTTGTTTGCAGCCGGCGATGCAGGATCTTCCACCAATGATGGGAGCCCGCATAATCGGGGATCGAAACCTTTGTTCATCCCGCACTTTGTCAAGCGGCTGCTTATGTGGCAGGTTATCCACTTGCAGAGTGCAGGAGCACGTTCGATGGAACAGCGCCGGTCATCGCAGAGTTTCAAGCGCAAGGAACTGGTCGGCAAGCTCAATCCTCTAGGGTTGCGCGCCTTCAAGGCAGCGGCCGACAGCGCCAAGCTGCGCGGCAATCCTTACGTCGAACTCGTCCACTTAATTGAGCAGCTCGTGCTCTCCGACCGCTCGGATGTGCAAATGATGATCGCCGATGCGGGACTGGATGCGAGCCGACTTACGGCCGATATGACGCGCGCGGTGGACAAACTGCCTTATGGCGCAACCTCGATCGAAGAGTTTTCGGACCATATCTTCCACGCCATCCAGGAGGCATGGAATCTGGCAACACTGGAATTCGGCGTGGAGGAGGTTCGCAGCGCACATGTTCTGCTTGCTTGCCTGAAGACACCGGTACTGGAAGGCCTGCTGTCGAAGATCAGCGGCGAGTTCGACAAAATTGACGCCGACGCCGTAGTGGCGCGCTTCGCCGATATCACGGAGGGCTCACTCGAAGCCGGCGCTTCGCCTACGGTCGCCGCGGCAGAGGCGCCGCGGCGGGTTCCGGGCGGGGATTCGGCACTGGCCAAATATGCCACCGACCTGACTCAGCGCGCCCGCGACGGAAAGATTGATCCGGTCGTCGGCCGCGATCCGGAGATCAGGCAGATTGTCGACATACTGATGCGGCGCCGCCAGAACAACCCGATCCTGACCGGGGAGGCGGGTGTCGGCAAGACCGCAGTCGTGGAGGGTTTTGCTCTGCGCATCGCCAAAGGCGATGTGCCGCCCCCACTGCAGGGAGTGAGCGTGCGCATGCTCGACGTTGGATTGATGCAGGCAGGCGCTAGCGTAAAGGGTGAATTCGAAAAGCGGCTGAAGGCCGTAATCGACGAAGTTCAATCCTCTGAAGCGCCGGTCATCCTCTTCATCGACGAAGCTCATACCCTGATCGGTGCCGGTGGTGCTGCCGGAACCGGCGACGCTGCCAATCTGCTCAAGCCGGCGCTGGCGCGCGGCGAACTTCGCACGATAGCGGCAACGACCTGGTCGGAATACAAGCAGCACATCGAGAAAGACCCGGCACTGACCCGCCGCTTCCAGGTGATAAAGATCGACGAGCCTTCGGAATCGGTTGCCATCCTCATGTTGCGCGGCGTAGCCGGCGTTCTCGAACAGCACCACGAAGTGCAGATATTGGACGAGGCGATCGACGCGGCGGTCGCCCTGTCGCATCGCTACATCCCGGCGCGGCAGTTGCCGGACAAGGCGGTCAGCCTTCTCGACACCGCCTGCGCGCGTGTCGCCGTATCGCAGCACGCCACGCCGGCCGAGGTCGAGGACATCATGCGCCGTCGTCAGGCGCTGGAGGTCGAGCGCGGCATTATCGGCCGCGAGGCTGCAATCGGCATCGAAGTGGCTGAGCGGCAGGCACGGGTCGAGGCTGGGCTTGCTGAGACCGAACGCACGCTAGCAGCCGCGCAACAGCGCTGGGAGCGCGAAAAGGCGCTGGTGGCCGAGATACTCGAACTGCGCGCCAGGCTACGCGGTGACGGCGTGCCTCTCGATGCCGTGGAAGGGCAGGAGGCCGCCACTGAGACAGAGAGCGTGGACCTGCCGGAGACCGAACGGTCCAACGCCGGGACGAAGGTTGCGGCGGGAGGCGGTACTTCTCCTCCCGATCCGGCTGCCGATCTCGCCCGGCTGCGCGAACTGATGAGCGAACTGGCCGAGGCGCAAGGCGAAACACCGCTGATCCTGCCATCGGTCGACCGCAACGCCGTGGCGGCCGTGGTCCAGGACTGGACGGGCATCCCGACGGGGCGGATGCTGTCGAGTCAGACCGAGAAGGCGCTGCGGCTCGCGGCCACTCTGTCCGAGCGCGTTGTCGGACAGGATCACGCCATGGAGATGATCGCCAAGCGCGTGCAGACCAGCCGCGCCGGTCTCGGCGCTCCGGAAAAGCCGGTGGGTGTATTCCTGCTTTGCGGCCCCTCGGGCGTCGGCAAGACCGAAACCGCCTTGGCACTGGCCGAAACGCTATACGGCGGAGAGCAGAACCTGATCTCGATCAACATGTCTGAATTCCAGGAGGCGCATACGGTCTCTACCTTGAAGGGCGCGCCGCCCGGCTATGTCGGCTACGGCAAGGGAGGAATTCTCACCGAGGCGGTGCGACGCAAACCCTATTCGGTGATCCTGCTCGACGAGGTCGAGAAGGCGCATCCAGACGTGCACGAAATCTTCTTCCAGGTCTTTGACAAAGGGATGATGGACGACAGTGAAGGTAGACGCATCGATTTCAAGAACACGCTGATCCTTCTTACGTCGAATGTCGGCTCCGAAGTGATTATGGACCGGACAAGGAATGGCACGGTCCGGGCAGGGCTCGACGAACTGGACACCGCATTACGCAGCCCATTGCTGAAAGTCTTCCCTGCGGCCTTTCTCGGCCGGGTGGTGACCATCCCCTACTTTCCGCTTTCGGATTCGATGATCGAAGCGATCACCCGTCATCAGTTCGCCAAGATTGCTCGCCGGCTGCGCGCGACCAACGATGCGGAATTGGTGATCGGCGACGGTGTAATGGATCTGGTCAAGACCCGCTGCACGGAGATCGAATCCGGCGGCAGAATGATTGACGCCATCCTAACCAACACGCTTCTTCCGGAACTGAGCCGCGGCGTGCTGAACCGGTCGCTCACGGGCGAAAAGATGACGAAGGTCACGGTTGGCGCCTCAGGCCAAGGGTTTACCTATTCCTTCGAATAGGCCAGGCGAATTATGGCGGGCCCCTTTCGGCCGATTACTGCATTGAGCTGATGTCCGCTAATTGATACCTGCGGCTTGCACGCGCTCAGCTCGCTATCCGAGGACAATCATCGCCGCCATCGCCCGCAGTTCTGCCTGCTGGAAAAGCGCGCAGCCGACCGGCGAGCGAGATGCGGTGCATAGCAGAGGGCACATGATGACTTTAGCAATCTCGCCCTCGGAAGCTGAATTTTCGTATGATGACTTCGATTTTATCTTGCGCCGGGAGTATGCGACGTCATGGCCCGCAAAAGTTGGAGGACCCATGCAGCAGGTCGAACATCGAACGTCCCGCAGGTCGTTCGTTTCGGAGGTCGCAGATGCGCCGCGTGACCAGATCGAAGCAGGCTTCTACGCGCCTACTGACAAATTGCCGACAGAACCCCGCGCTTAGCTAGCACGCGTTCACATCCTCGGCGGACAGGTTGGGAGCCTCAAGGCGCTCGGGCCTTGTCTTGACCGCTTGGTACCGATCACCAACGGCACGGAGCGATGAGCGTCAGCCGGCGCTCCAAAGCCGCCACCAACAACTGGCGCGAGGCGCCAGCGTCACTTCGGATCGCCGCCACCTCGGCGTGAAGGACGGTGAGGTTCACCCCGGTCGAAGTCGAATGAGAAATGCTTCCGCATCTTCGCCGGCGCTACCGAGTTCGGCGCCGCATGGAAGAAGACCTCGCGCGCGGGCCGCGACTATCACTCGGTCAAGCTCGATGATCCGAGCTTCCCCGCTCCGATCTATGCGAGCCTGGTCGAAACCGGGACCGAGGGCGAGTTCTCCCTCATCTGGTCCCGCCCCACCGCAGAGTCATCCGCCCAAACGGAGCACCGCCGCAAAAGGCGGGGCTTCGCCATGTTCAGGTCCGCTGCTGACTAGCACATACGTCGGGTGCAGCACTCTAAGCTTTAACGGGTGCCTTGCGCGCCTTCCTCACCGGCGACTTGATTGCGGTTGTCGCTGCCGCGGTGCGAACAGCTCGTTTTGGTTTTTCTGCCGCAGCTATTGCTGGCACTGCTGCCTTGCGCCCCAGGCCTATCGATTTCGCCAGGGCCGAGCGGGTAGCCGCGTAGTTCGGCGCCACCATCGGATAATCCGAGGGCAGGTTCCATTTCTGACGGTATTGGTCAGGGCTCAGATTGTAATGCGTTCTGATATGCCGCTTCAAAGATTTGAACTTTTTCCCGTCTTCCAGGCAGATGATGAAATCAGGTGTCACCGATATCTTAATCGACACCGCGGGCTCCAGTTTGACTGCGGCCGGAGCCACGGGCTTGCCGACCCCTTGCAAAGCGGCATGGGTGTCCCCGATCAGCTTCGACAACTCGCCGACCGGCAGAGGATTGTTCGAAACATAGGCGGAAACGATGTCGGCGGTAATTCGTACGAGATCAGCCTGGTCGTTTTGGTCTGGAGAAACGGTCATCGAGTTTTCCTCTTGTCTAATGGCGCACGTTGAAATGGATGAACTGTTTATTGCCAAGCAGGCAAATAATTCATTATTCCGCAACAAACCCTATTCCCCGCAAATATCAAGCCGGCAAGCTTCGCTTTCATCGCCTCCAGACAAGCTTGGACGCGCTCGATGTCGGCAGCCGTGCTGGTCGGGAATACTGAAAGCGAGCAGCGACTTCGGACAGCGCTGCCCTATTCCCGTGCGTACGGCACGCGAGCATGGCCGGGGCGCTGGCCCGCGAGCGACGGATCATCAGCGCGATGATCGCCGCAACATAGGGCATCATCAACATAGATTGGTAGGGAATGGCTATGCCGATGCCTTGGATTTGCAATTGCAGCGCATCGAGGAAGGAAAACACTAGTGCCGCTACCAAAATCGGGTAGGGCCGCCACAGGCCGGCGATGACGATGATGATCGCCAGCCAGCCGCGTCGGTTGGTCATGTCCGGCACGAAACGCGCCGCTTGGCCGACAGAAAGAAACGCGCTGCCAGCCCCGCCATCAGGCCGCCGAAGACCACGGCAGCATACTGGACCGGTGCAGAGGCATCTCCATGGGATATTTTCGCGCACCTACGCTCACATATGCCGGATAGTATAGCGAACTCGTGCACGGTGCCTGCCGCCATCTTCATACCTGATGGCGCCGTTCGCGTCCGTCTCGACCAGGCCAATAGCGACGTCAAAGTCATAGTCCCCATATAGCGAGACATTGTTGTTCACGACGCTGAGCTGGACGGACGTGGCATCTGGCTTCGCTATGAGGCTCTGACGCTCTACTCGCAAATGTTGGACTCGAGGACGTGGCGCCGCCTCGGAAGAGGTAGGCCCGCTACCGACGATGATCTGCCGAGGTTCGTCGAACGAGCGCTTAGAACAGGACCACCCTTGCCGTAGGTGTGGGAGGTTGAAGGCCTGCAAGGTCCTGGGTGGCTTCTCGACCAATGTGGGCATTTGGAATTCGATAAAGGACAGCCGGCCAAGGCCAGAGCTCCGTAGCATGCACCCGCACTCCAAATACAGCCATCGCATTAAGACGCAGGCCGAATAAATTTTCGCCAATATTCCGGACTGAGCGGCTAAGCAACGGTGGAGCAACCGTACGTTTGTTACATCCAATTGAAGCCAATCGGGAATAGTCCCAACGGGGCGTGTCTTTGGGGATGGATTGGATGAGCAATGCGCAAAGGGTAACTCCAGTTCTAGGAGCATCGCTGCATTTCTAAATAGGGCCGAGTATGGCGACACAGTTTCGATGAAAACGGCACTGAAGCAAATTAGGCAGGCTGCGCCTTGTTTGGTCGCATCCGACGAAGAGCAACCGAGGCGATCGTCGAAGCAGCTGCCATGGGCCTGTCTCAATGAGTGGCATATTATCCTGGCGATTTGGCCTTGTTGAAACAGTGGTCTTTCATCGTGTCTGCGCCGAGGCCGGTATCTCGGTTAGTAGCCAGCAAGCGGAGCGCCTGAGCATGACCGCAATGGCACTCTTCTCGGACGGCGAGTTCGACGAGGCTGTTCTTTATGAACGCCTTCGGCTTGTGGCCGGCTCTCTGCCGAGAAAGGACCAAGCATGACTCCCATCATCGGGAAGCCCTAGCGAGCGTTGTCGGTCGATATGACCTTGTCGATGGACACGTGGGCGACAGGACAAGCGATCCCGCAGCAATACTGTGAGGCGAAGGGTTTGCTGCCTTTGCCGAACTTCCCTGCGCGCCGGTGTTCCACCGCGGAAAAAAGCCCGCCGCACGGTTGGGTGCGGCGGGGCCGGACGGGCGCTGTTGCACCAAGCGGGGACTTGGGTGGGCGGGCTTGCCAGGTGCGCGCGAGCCGTAGACAAACTTAGGCGCATGAGTTGGCCATACGTCTAGTAACCGCCAGTTGGACTGGCCCGAAATCAGGTTTCCACTGTCAAGGGACAGGACAGTTCCCGGAGCCCTGCCCGACGGGATCGACGCCGGCTGCATCCGACCGGTTCAGATCAGAGCCGTGCACACGTCATGAACAGGCAAAGCCGCGCACCCCTGTGAGGTACGAACCGCCGCTGGTTTCCATAACGACGCTACACGTCTCGGGTCTTGATACCTGCGTGCGGGGAGCTGTGCAAAGACCCGTTCTCGGGGCGCTCACGCTATATCCTTCAGCGTGTCGAGCGGCCCTTTCAAAGCGGACCTCGGTTGGATCAACTCCGGCGCAATCAGGAAAATCTGCGGGGCCGTCGGCGGTTCATTGATCAGTTCGAACGCTTTCGCAATCATCGCCTCAAAATTCTGCCGCACCATGATTACGGGGAAGGGCAGGAAAGAGGCGAATGGGTCATAGTCGTAGCAACCGACGACAAGCTCGCTAAACATCTCCGCCGGCCGGCCCGCCATGAAACGCAGCAGACCCTCCATATTGATCGACGAATTGATGAACAATGCGCGCGGCAGCTTGCCACGGCGTTGGCAAAATGCCTCGAAGGCACGCAACGTTATGTCGGGCGAATAGCCGGAGGACTGTACTCCGTCATCAGGGTCGGCGCCCAACAGTGCCTTTTTGGTCGCATGGAAAGCGGCGATGCGTTCGCGGCTTGCGTGGTCGTTGCGGCCGCCAAACAGAAACAGCTCGTCCGGCCGCAGGGGGTCATCATTGCCGAATTGGCGGATGATTGCCTCCGTCAGCATCCGCGCGCCCTCATAGTTGTCGCTGATCACCGAATGCGCCTTTGCTCCCGGTAGGTCGATGTTGACATGCCTCAGTCCCGCCGCCTCGCAGACCTCGTGCACGCCGTCCGGATCGGTGGCGCCGACGATGAAGAGCTGGTCGATTGAGTAGGAAATCAGCGTCTCCGCGGTCCGCCGTTCCTCTTCCGGGTCGCGGCTGGCACTGACCACGACCGGGCATTGACCGCGGCTGCGCACATGTCCCTCAAATGTCTGCGCCATGGAGGAGAAGTAGCGATTGTCGTGGATGGGCAGCATCAGGCCGACCAGGCCCGATCGCGACCGTCGCAAGCCTCGCGCCTGCAGATTGGTGGTGTACTGGTGGCGTTCGGCGAGGCTGAGAATTGTTTCCGCCGTGCTTTCTTTGATGCGGCGCTTGCGCCAAGTGCCATTCAGCACCGCGCTCACGGTCGACGGCGAACTGCCCGATAGCACGGACAGATCATAGATCGTCGCCTTCTTCTTGACCTGCTGATCCATGTGGCCCTCCGGAGGGTCTCTTTAGAGCAATATCCCGCTGGAGCAATATCTCCCTTGACGAGCGCATCTTGATGCAAGATAGTTTTTGCACCATCGATTGTGCAAGCACAAATCGGTGGCGGACGTATGTTCCCTTTGGGAACGCTATGGGAGGAGTACAGATGAAAAAAATCATGATCGCGGCGCTCGCCGCGACCCTTATGGTTGGCGGATCAATCGCTGCCATGGCTCAGCAGGCCGGCAAAGTCGGCGTCGTCGTCAAGATCGGCGGCATTCCCTGGTTCAACGCAATGGAGGCGGGGATCAAGGAGCGCGGCCAGAAGCTCGGCGTCGACGCATTCATGGTTGGCCCGACTAGTGCCGATCCGGCACTGCAAGTTCGCGCCATTGAGGATCTGATCGCACAGGGCGTCAAGGTCATAGGTGTCGTGCCGAATGACGCGAAGGTGCTTGAACCTGTCCTGCAGAAGGCGAAGGACGCCGGCATCATCGTCATCACGCATGAATCGCCCGGCCAGAAGGGCGCCGACTGGGATTTCGAACTCGCGTCCGCGACCGGCTTCGGCGAGGCTCATGCCAAGCTCTTGGCGGACAAGATGGGCGGCAAAGGTGAATATGCAGTCTTCGTTGGTTCGCTGACGGTGCCGCTGCACAATGCCTGGGCCGATGCGGCAATCGCGTATCTGAAGAAGAACCATCCGGACATGAAGCTTGTCGGCGATCGTTATGGCGTCGCCGAGGATGTGGACAAGAGCCGCAGCACTGCACTTGACCTGATTTCCGCCAATCCCGGCTTGAAAGGCTTCCTTGCCTTCGGCAGCCAAGGCCCGATCGGCGCTGGCCGCGCAATCGAAGAGCGCCGGAAGGTGGGCCAGATATTCGTGCTCGGCCCATTCTCGCCGGGGCAGGGACAGAAGCTCATCAAGAGCGACGCGATCTCCGGCGGCTTCATGTGGAATCCGAAGCAGGCGGGTGAGGTTTTCGTCACGCTGGCCGACCAGCTCATGAAGGGCAAAGAAGTCAAGGATGGCGATACGATCGAAGGGCTAGGGACAGTCAAGCCCGACTTCGAAAACCATAACATCATCGTCGATCAGCTGGTCCCGATCAACAAGGACACTGTCGACGGCCTTGCGGCGATGGGCCTGTAAAGCCTCGCAAGGCTGTGGCAGCCGGGCTGGCCTCGAGCCGGCCCGGCTGAGGATGTGTCAACGCGATTAGATCCAGGTTCAACTCGATGGCTGATCAGGCACCCGATGGCTCCGCGTCACGGCCGCTGCTATCGCTCCGAAATGTCAACATGACGTTTGGCGGCGTCAAGGCGCTGAAGAATGTCAGCTTCGAGGTTCTGCCGGGCGAGGTGCATTGCCTCGCCGGCGAGAACGGTTCAGGCAAGAGCACGCTGATCAAGGTCATCACTGGCGTGTACAGGCCCGAGGCCGGCGCCGAGATCGACTATGACGGCCAGAGCTACGCCCATATGTCACCGGTGACGGCGCAGGCCGGCGGAATTCAGGTCATCTGGCAGGACCTCGCCCTGTTCCCCGAGATGACCGTCGCCGAGAACATCGCGTTCCAGACTGTCATCGGCCGCTGGCCGCGACTGGTGAACTATGCCGAAATGCGGCGTGTCGCGACCAACGCCTTGCAACGTCTTGGTGTTACCCTCGATGTCGATCTCGCACTCCACAATTTTCCAATCGCACAGCGGCAGATCGTAGCTATAGCGCGCGCGCTCGTCGGCGAAGCGAAGCTTGTCTTCATGGACGAGCCGACGGCCTCGCTCACCCAATCTGAAACCGACTATCTGCTGGACATTGTGCGCAATCTGTCGGCGTCGGGCGTTGCCGTTGTGTTCGTCAGTCATCGCCTGGCGGAGGTTCTCGAAATCTCCAGCCGTGTGACGGTGCTGCGCGACGGCGCCTTGGTTGGCGTGTATCCGACCAAAGGTCTGACCCAATCGCGCATCACCGAGCTGATGACCGGTAAGACCTTCGACTATTCCGTCCTGCATCGCGATTTGAGCACGAGCCCGGTCATGCTTGAGGTTAAAGGGCTGTCGCGGCCCGGTGAATTCGAGGATGTGTCATTGACGGTCCGGCGCGGCGAGACGCTCGGCGTCACCGGCCTGCTTGGGGCAGGGCGCACCGAGCTGGCGTTGACCTTGTTCGGCATGCGCAAGCCGAGGTCCGGCTCTGTTGTGCTGGATGGCAGGCCCGTTCGCTTCGGTTCCAACCGTGACGCGATCGCCGCCGGCGTCGCCTATCTTTCGGAAGACCGGCTGTCGCTCGGCCTCATTCAGCCCCAATCAATTGCCGACAACATTGTCATTGCCTCGCTGGACAAGGTTCTTTCGGGCGGTTTCATTTCGAGCGATCGCAAAAGGTCCCTGGTCAGTAGCTGGATAAGGGATCTCGGCGTTAGGATCGGAATGCAGGAAGACGCGGTTTCGACCCTGTCGGGGGGAAATCAGCAACGTGTCGCCATTGCAAAATGGCTGGCCACTCAACCGAAACTGCTGATCCTCGACGGACCGACGGTCGGTGTTGATGTTGGCGCGCGTGCCGGCATATTCAATATCGTTTCCAAGCTGGCCGACAGCGGCCTGTCGATTATCCTGATCTCGGACGAGGTACCGGAAGTCTATTTCAACGCGGACCGTGTGCTGCACATGGCTCAGGGGCGCGTTGTCAGCGAATATATTCCCGGCGCCACGTCCCTCCAGGCGATCGAAGAGGCGGTCTATGCGTAGGTTTGTCCGCTCTCATGCAACAGAGCTGGCTTTGCTCGCCGTGATCGCGGTCATCTGCGCCTTTCTGTCGTTTGCGACAGACCGGTTCTTCACCCTCGGCAATGCGTTTGACCTCCTGAACACAAGTTCGGTCAACATCATCTTCGCCGTCGGTCTGCTCGTCGTGCTGATTGCCGGCGGCATTGACATCTCCTTCGCGGTTGCCGCCTCCGTGGTGCAATATCTGACGGCAATAGTCCTTGGCTGGATCGGCGGCGGGAATTGGATTGTCGGCCTCACCATCGCTGGCGCATTGGGCGTCACGTTGGGCTGCATCAATGCTTTCCTGATCCACAGGTTCAGGATCATCTCGATCGTCGCCACGATTTCGACCTTCAACATTTTTTTCGGCTTGCTGATGTTCTTCACAGGCGGCGTTTCGATCTACAATCTGCCGGACTGGCTCACCACCCGCGTGGTGCTGTTCGAGCGCGAGATGGCTGACGGCACCTGGGCGGAGATCACCCTACCCGTGCTCATTATGGCCATGTGCGTATTCGCTACCTGGGGGCTGATCACGCGCACGACCACTGGTCGCCAACTCTACGCTTTTGGCGACAATCCGGAAGGCGCGCGCCGCTTCGGCATCAATGTTGGGGCCATGCAATTTATCGCCTTCGGCTGGCTTGGCCTGATGGCAGGCATCGCCGGTCTCGTCCAAGCGCATTACGCGCAGGAAGTCGTGCCTAACGCCCTATATGGGCGCGAACTCGACGTCCTGGCAGCCGTGGTCCTTGGCGGTGCACGGCTTGGCGGCGGCAAAGGCAGCGTGCTCGGCTGCATTCTTGGCGTTCTGTTGGTCTCGATCACCCAGAACGGACTTAATTTGATGGGCGTGTCGCCTTTCGCGTTCAAGATGATCGTCGGCACCATCATCCTAGCCGCCATTACCCTGTCGAACACCAGCATCGAACGCCTGCTGCCGTTCCTGAAAAGCCGGCGGGTGCCTTCATGACGGCTGTGATTGAACGCGTCCGCAACTTGCTTGGCCCCGAACTGGCAGGTCCGCTTGCTGCGTTCGTGGTAGTCATGATCGTGTTCGGCATTGCCGCACCGAACTTCCTTTCCCGGGCCACTTTTGGCTCCGTCGCCTACCAGCTGCCGGAGCTCGGCCTGCTCACACTCGCCATGCTGCTCCCGATCCTGACCGGCGGCCTGAACCTGGCCATCACCTTCACCGCCAACATCGCCGGGCTGACGCTCGCTTGGATCCTTCAAAGCCAGGGCGGCGTCGACGCGGGCATCGGTGCCTTTGTCCTTGGCGCGATCCTTGCCCTTGCGGTCGGAGCACTTAGTGGACTGATCATGGGGCTCGTCATCGCCAACACCAAGGCTCACCCGATCCTGGTCTCGCTGTCGATGATGATTTTCCTGCGCGGTCTCGGTGAGTTCCTGACGCATGGCGGCGACGTGTCCGGCTTTCCCAGCTTCCTGGCGCCGATCGGCTACGGTTCGACTCTTGGTATCCCGGTTCCGTTGCTCATTTTCATCACCTGTGTGCTGATCTGGCAGCTCCTGCTGACACGCATGAAGCTAGGCTTCAACACCTATATGATCGGCTCCAACATCGAGGCCACGCGCTACTCCGGCATTAATACACGCAAGGTGCAGGTTCTGGTCTACACACTGTCCGGTGCGATGTGCGCGGTCGCCGGTATCATCATGCTGGCGCGCTTCAATTCGGTGCGTGTCGGCCACGGCGAGTCCTACCTGCTGATCACTGTGCTTGCCTGCTTTCTTGGCGGGGTCAATCCGTTCGGCGGCTTCGGTCGCGTGATCCCTGTCTTCGTCGCGCTCGTGGTGCTCCAGCTTCTGTCCTCGGGACTCAATCTGATGGGCGCCAACCAGCATCTGGCGACGGCGGTCTGGGGCATTTTGATGATCACCGTGATGATCCTGCGCTGGCTTGCTGGGCGCCTAAAGTTCCTAAACACAAACAAAGGGTGAGTTAGATGCATGGTTTTGGGGTCCACACCTCGATGTGGACGATGAACTGGGACCGGGCGGGCGCAGAGAAGGCGATCGCCGCTTCCGTCAAATACGGCATGGACTTTATCGAGATCGCGCTTCTGAACGCGCCGGCGGTCGATGCCGCGCATACGCGCGCCTTGCTCGAAAAGCACAATCTTCCAGCTGTTTGCTCGCTTGGCTTGCCGGAGCGGGCCTGGGCCTCGGTGCGGCCGGATGCCGCCATCGAACATCTCAAAGTGGCCATCAACAAGACTGCAGAGATGGGCGCTCTGGCGCTTTCCGGTGTGATTTTCGGTGGTATCGGTGAACGCACCGGCGTGCCACCCACCGACAAGGAATACGACAACATCGCGCATGTGCTGACCGTCGCCGCCAAGCACGCCAAGACGCGCGGCATAGAGCTCGGAATCGAGGCGGTGAACCGCTACGAGAACCACCTGATAAATACCGGGGCGCAGGCCGTCTGGATGCTCGAGAAAGTCGGCGCCGACAACATCTTTGTCCATCTCGACACCTATCACATGAACATCGAGGAGAAGGGGGCCGCCAATGGTATTCTGGCCGCTCGTGAGCACCTGAAATACATTCACTTGTCAGAGAGCGATCGCGGCACCCCGGGCACCGGCAACTGCCCCTGGGACGAGATCTACGCAACGCTCGCGGCGATCGGCTTCAAGGGCGGACTTGCCATGGAAAGCTTCATCAACATGCCGCCGGAAGTCTCCTATGGCCTCTCCGTCTGGCGGCCGGTCGCGAAGGACGAGGCCGAAGTGATGGGCAATGGCTTGCCTTTCCTGCGCAACAAGGCTCGCCAATACGGTCTGATCTGACCCAATGCATGACGGGCAGGAGGCGGACGGCGCGAATATCGCCGTCTTCGACGTTGGCAAAACCAGCTCTCGGCGATGACGTTCGACGGCGTGCTCGCCGAGAGTCTTTCTGTCCGCAACGAGGTTCGGCCCGGTCCAACCTTGGCGGGAACCACGACCTCAAGGGCATTAGCGACTGGCTGTTCGGCTCGCTTGCCACTTTGTGCCGACAAGGAAATTCTCGATATTGGCTGCAACATGGGTGTCGTCGCCTATGAGATATCCAAGCTAAGACCCAGTTCGATCCATGGGATCGACATTGCCAAACCTCATATCGAAACGGCAAAAATGTTATTGAGGGGCTCCCCGGTACATGCCCGGTTCGATCGCCTAAATCTTGGCAGCCGGCGCCTCGGCAATATCCTTCTGCCGAAATACGATATCGTCCTGCTGCTGGCCGTCTATCAGCACATGCAGCGCAACATCGGCCCAGGCAAGGCGCGAAGGGTGCTTTCCAATATTGTGAGGCGCACCTCAAACGTCGTTGCCCGCGTTCCGCCTGGAACGGATGGCGAATTCATCGAAACGCTTGCCGATGAGGGCTGCACTCGGCATCTTCCCTCACCTCAACAGTCGTGCGTTCGTCTGAGTTCGTTTCTGCGAACGCGCCGTGGTCGATAACGACCAAAACGCAACGCCCAAATCACCTCCACTTGCCGTTGGGCACCCGCAACTGGAAACGATGGCGGGCGTTTCTGTGACTGAACGGGATATAAGACTACTGTGGCATCAAGCCTGGTTGAGGAAAAGCCCGACTGTCATGAAGCCAATGAACGAAGAGCATCTGGCGATCCTACGCAGGCACATGGTCGAGATGATTGCAATCCATACCGACCTTGCAAGCGAAGAACTCGGCAAGGCGGCGCTCGATGAGCGGGTGATGGCAGCGATGCGGCGAGTGCCGCGGCATCTCTTCGTTCCAGCCTCGGTTGCAGCTTATGCCTACCAGGACATGCCCCTGCCGATCGGCTTCGATAAAACCGTCTCGCAGCCGTTCATCGTCGCTCTCATGACCGATCTCCTTGCGCCGCAACCGCACGAGGCGGTGCTCGAGATCGGCACCGGCCTGGGCTATCAAACCGCAATTCTTGCGGAGCTCGCCGGGCAAGTTTGGAGCGTCGAAATCATCGAGGAATTCGCAATCCATGCGAAGGCTCTCCTGCAGGGCCTCGGCTTAGCCAATGTCGGCATTCGTGTCGGAGACGGGTCTCGTGGCTGGCCCGAGCACGCCCCATTCGACAAGATCCTGGTCACGGCGGCGGCTGAGCAGACCCCCCCGGCTTTACTGAAGCAACTCAAGCCGGGGGGACGCCTGGTTCTGCCTTTGGGATCTGAAGAAGCACAGTTTCTGACTGTCATCGACAAGGATGCGGCAGGGCAGCTCGGGACCCGGAAACTCATCCCGGTTCGGTTCAGCCGGCTCGAAACGGCCTAATGGAAGGTGCAGACAGCCGCGACGGGCAGCGCTTTCAAGCTTGGCTGCGACAAGGGCGTCCAGCTTCACGACATCGACGGCGAAACCGCCTCGCCTTCCTTGTCATCGAACAGATCGCGCCTGACGCTCCCGCCTGCCGCCTCGTAGGCGTCCAGCCCACCCAGGAAATTTGACCCTCTTGTCGCTTGCCCGAACGCCCCGCCAGCAAGCGCGGAACGAATGTTTTGCGCGTAACGGTTCCACGCCGGCAGTTCATTCCACACCCGTTCCTGCGCCTCGTGATCGTCGCTGATCGTGAAGGCCGAAAGCTGCTCAAAGGTCATGTCCTCGTTGCGGTAGGCTTCCAAGAGGCGCGGCGACACGCGACCAAGGGCAAGGCAGCGGCGCACAATCGTTTCGGCCGCGCCGAACCGTGCGGCAATGTCGGGGACCGACTTGCCTTCGTCCGCCAGATCGCGGAACGCCTCGTACTGGTCGACCGAGTGCATGTCCTCGCGCAAGACGTTTTCGGCAAGACTGGTCGCCTTCGCGTCCCCTCCCGCTCGCTCCTTGCATTCAACGGGGAATCCTTCGCGATCTCTCCCTTCTCGGCCAGCAGATTGAGTGCTGCGCGGCGTCGCCCGCCAGCGCTCACGAAATAGCGGCCCTTCTTGTCGCCCTTCCTGACGACAAGGTTTTGCAGCAGCCTGTAGCCATCGGCCCTGTTGCTCGCTGCCAGCGCCGCGATACCCTCGGCGCTATAGGTTTTGCGGACGTTCTTCGGGTCTACGTCCAGCTTGTTCAATGAAATGGTTATGGTCTCGGTCATGATGCTTTCTCCTGATTTCCCTTTTTCCCGCGAAGCGAAATCCTGCCCGAAGGGGCAGGAGCCCCGCTCCTGCTCCCGAGCTCGTGCGGAACAGCGGCGGAGAGGGGGCAAGACGACAAATCGGACGGGGATCACCCGCCCGAAGGCGAAGCCGGGGGTCGGCGCCGATCCGCGTATGTGGATCCGCGTCGATCCTGCACAGAGCGCGGCCCTGGCCGCGCGGAGGAAGGACGGGGAGACCGATTTTCCCCTTGCAGGGGAGAGGGGGCAGAGCCGCCCTTTCCCCCCTCTTTTCACTACTAACCCTGACCCGGCTGGGCTGGCGGCCGCCGCCCTGTGGAAGCAGGCGCGGCGCCGTCGGTCACGACGGCTGGTTGTCGTTGCCGGATTTGCCCTTGAACTCAACCGCACCCGACCAGGCTGCGCAACCCCGACCAGCTGCGCCTGGCCAGTGCTCTACCTCAGCCAAGTCGTGAGGGACCACGGCAGCAGCTAGCGCCGGTGGCGGGAAAAGTCATGCTCTCCTAAAGGGAGAGACGAGCGCCTTTGTCGGAATGTCGCAGTGGGCTGGAAACCGGAAGTTCGACGCGAACCCAACGGAGAGCTTGCCGGCTGTTCACGGCTGCTCTACGCGCTCAGTCCTCAGACAAGCCGGCCAGAGAACTGTCCTTCCAGAAGCGAAGGGGTCAAGGGAACGTCGCCTCGCCGGGCATTGCAACCGCGACGATCACTCCGGCACGCCGGAGATGCCCAGCGCCTCGACGTAACGCTCGGCGAACACCTCGTCCAGCCACGGGTTGATCTGTCTCTGCAGGGTGAGCGTGTAGGTCGGGAACGCCTTCATAAGCCGCCGCGCCGCCGCCTGCGCTTCGTCCAGCCGGTTGAGTTTGATCAGCGCCATGATCACCACCCGGTGCGAGGAGCCGTAGTTAGGCATCTCGTGCAGCGCACGTTCTCCCCATGCCAGCGCTTCCTCGTAGCGCTCGAGCATCAGGTAGCTCATCCCGATGCCGGAGAGCGCGATGCCCTTTTCGGGGTCGACCGGGCTCAGCCGCATTGCCCTGTGAAAGTGCTCGATGGCGACGAGCGGGCGGCTGGAATGTGCGTTCACCCAGCCGCTGCCCGTATGGCCCTGCGCCGAATTGGGGTTGAGCATCAGGGATCGCTCGATCGCGCCCAGCGCCACCTCGTAGTCCTTCGCGCTGTAGGCGAGCACCTGCGCGGCGAAGCGTAGGCTCGTGGGGTCGTCGCGCGCTTCCGCCAGTACCTCGCGCGCCATGCGCGCGGCGACTCGGGTATCGTCCGGCTCGTGCCAGCACTGGCTCACGGATAGGCTGCGGATATAGGCGCCGAGTGCCTTCGCCAGGATGAAGCCAGGGTCGATGCTGAGCGCCTCGTTGGTGAGCCGGCGCACGTCGGCAAAGCCTTCGCGCGTCATGCTGTAGAAGCGCGGCAGCGCGCGAAGGTAGAGGTCGTAGGCGCTGATGTACTCGGTCGGCTTCATGCGCGCCTGTTTGATCTCTTGCAGCCGGATGCTCGGTTCGACTGCGCCGACGACGCTCTCGGTCACTTTGTCCTGCAGGTCGAAGATGTCGCTCACGTCGCCCTCGAAGCGGTTGGTCCAGACATGGTGCCCGCTGATCGCGTCCACCAACTGCCCACTGATGCGCACCCGCGATCCTGCTCTGCGGATGCTGCCTTCTAGCACGTAGCGGACGCCCAGCTCGCGCCCGACCTGGCGCAGGTCAACCGCCCGGCCCTTGTAGGTGAACGACGAGTTGCGGGCGATCACGAAGAAGGAGTTCACCCGGCTCAATCCCGTGATGATGTCCTCCACCAGCCCGTCGGCGAAGTATTCCTGGTCGGGATCGCCGCTCATGTTTGTGAAAGGCAGAACCGCGATCGAGGGTTTCTCGGGCAAGGGAGGCGGTGCAGCCACCGAGGCGCTGGCGTCGCTCTCGACGCGGTAGGCGCGCACAGGCCGCTCGATGTTCTTGAGGCGCAGGTTGCCGAGCGGCGTGAAGCCGCAGTCGAGCTTGCCCTGAAGGTGGTCGTACGCGGTGCCCGAGACGACCACGGTGCCGGGATCGGCGATGCTTTCGAGGCGGGCGGCGATGTTGACCCCGTCGCCGTAGAGGTCGCCGTCCTCCTCGCAGACCACGTCGCCGAGATTGACGCCGATGCGCAAGCGAATCCGCTCTTCCTCGGGCATCTCCGCCTCGTGTTCTGCCAGGGCCTGCTGGATCGCCATCGCCGAGGCCACCGCGTTGACGACGCTCGCGAACTCACACAACATGCCGTCGCCGGTGAGCTTGACGATCCGACCCCGGTGCTCAGAGACCAGCGGTTCGAGGAGGTCCTTGCGGTACGTCTTCAGCCGCTCGAGCGTGCCGCGCTCGTCCCGCTCCGTCAGGCGCGAATAGCCGACCACGTCGCAAGCCAGGATCGCTGCGAGGTGGCGCTGCGTGGCCATTGCACCACTCAGCCAAGCGCCTGCACGCGGGCCGCCCCGCGTCCATGTCCTGCCAACTTCCTGACTCCCCGTGTGCATGGTATCCATCTCTCCCAGTCGCCGCCCGTCGACGATTCAGAACGCAGAACGCAGCTCGACCTTGCCTTCACGAGATTTCGCTATCCCGCTTGCGAGGCGTGGAGCGTTCCAGTCGCCGCGCTAACAGCCAAGCGACGACACGCCCACGCAGCCTGTAGAGACGCTGACACGCCACTCCCAGAAGGCCGGAGATATTTCCTGCCCTGCGTAACCGATTGATGCCACCGTGGCGGTGCTTTTGTCACCGCGATGTAACAGCGAGATGCCCTACGAACTCGCGCATCGGGCATCACACCAGACGTTCGCGCTTAGAGGTGCTGAGGTTGGCAAGTGGCGCTATCGACTCCTTGCTGAAGGCGCCGCCCGAGTACCGAATCCTGCTGGAGGCGAAGGAATGACCCAAAGCGGACACCACTTTCGCGGCGCGCTTCAGACAGGTACAATATCGCATGCTCGACATCGAAGCGGAAGCAGCAGCATTGGCAGGACTTTTCGGCACGGGCCAATCGGCGCCCGTTGTTGACTGCTACTCATCCATCCCTCGACATGCCCACCGCATACCAGATTGACTGTTCAATCTCGCGATCGACAGCAAGTTGCGGGGTTGCGACCTGGTCACGATCACCGTCGGAGACGTTGGATTGGACCCTCGACCTCTACAAAAGCACACGGAGCTTCTGGTCGGACTACGACGGCATTCCGAAGCGATCGCTTCGGCGAGAAGTCGTCGTTCTCAATCGGGCGACGGGGGATACATCGGCGAAGACGGCATAAGGGAGGATGGGCCAGACCGAGCCGACGGACGTAGCCAAGGCCTTGGAGCGCATAGCGCCTGGCCGGGAGGCCGCCGCCAGCCAGATTTACGCGGCGCGTCGTTGAGCGAGGTGAAGACCCGAACGGGCTCGACGAGGGTCCACGGCGGTCACAATATTGTGGTGGTGATCGCAGTAGACGCGATCCGGCGAAGTTGGCCCAGCACAAAAACGATAACCGCCGGGTACTGACGGGTCTTCGCTCACCGGGAAGCGGCACTGATAGAGGCCTAGCTGAATGAGGGGGACATCTCTCGAAGTTAATCTGATATTTTCAGGCATGATGGTTTCCTAGTTCATGGCAATTGCCGGCTGACGGCCGCAGTGCGACCCGTCGGGGCGAGCTTGTCTCGTTTTGGAGGGCTATGGATCACCATATGGTGTTGGTAGCACCGTCAATGAAGCCCGACGTCCTGCTTCTGAAGCCAATAGTTTGCGACTTAAGGCCACACGCGCGAACGCATTGGCAATCTACCATCGTGTCCCCGAGGCACCCGCCCGCCGGGGTTTGTCGGCGGGGGGTGGCACTGGCTTGTGGGCCCCCTATGAGACGCGCTCTGCCGACACCCCTCGTTCACAGTCCGGACCACCTCATGCCGGGCCGCTCTAGCCGCCAAAACCCAATCACTCTGAACGACCGAGTTCGACCCTTTGCCGTCATCCAGTTGGGAACGTCGCATGACGCGATCTGACCCGTTGCTGTCATTGGCGTCCGGGATGATGAACGGCTCGATTGAGCGCTTTGCAGCCTTTGCTCCGCCTCAACTGTTTGGTAGCACTGCCCACACGGATATGGCCTTGATGAGAAGGGTTGAGCGCTCAGGCGATGCAATATGAGGTCACAGAAGACTGGACGGCGACGTATCATGCGCCGGTAGTTCTTAGTGCCGGTGAAACGATTGAACTGAGCGGTCGCCAGATATTTGGGATGGCCACACGTGGCTTTGGGCAAAAAGCCCGGCTGGCAAGGAAGGGTGGATACCGGACAGCCTGGTGAAAACGATCAACGGCAAGCACGTCGCAGGAGAAGACTACTCGGCCATGGAACTCACATGTAAGCGGGGACAGATCGTGACGGCGTCGAGGAGGGTTCTATGCCGCGCGGAAGGCCGGACCGGCTGGGTTCCGAAGAACCATCTTGCGGTCCGCACGGCATAGGTTCGGGATCGGCTGGCCGACGTCCGCTCTGTCCGCAATGCGGCTGTTCCCCGTGCCAGCCCTGGGCTTCCGTTCCCCACACGACCGAACCGCCCGAAGGATTCGGCTCTGCTGCACAGCCACGAAGCGTTCTACGTCGCGGTTGGGTGGGGAGCCGTCACTCGCTCCGAGACGGCCGATGAAGCCAGCTTGATCTTGTCGATCATCTGATCGACAGTGAGCACTTGGGCGAAGGCCAGGCCTAGTACTGCGCAGGTCGTCCGCACCAGAACGTCCCGGGGGACGCCATCGATACCGGCGGTGGAGGTACCGTCGCTAAGAAAGAAGACCCGGAAGTCGCGCACGGCGGCTTCGCGGGCGGTGGTTTCGGCGCAGACATTGGTGGCGATGCCGGTGATGATCACGCTGTCGATGCCCCGCGAGCGCAAGGTGACCTCAAGGTCGGTGCCGTGGAAGGCGCCGTAGCGAGGCTTCTTCAGCACGATGTCGCTCGGCTCGATCTTCAGGTCCTTGTGGAACGCGGCGGGGAACGAGCCTTCGGCGAGCATCCCCTCGTGGGTAGGCGGGATAAGTTCGCCCATCACTCCCGCGTTCGAACCGTCGGGCCGGATGACGTGGGCGGTGTGGATGACCAGCACGCCTGCCTGGCGACAGACGGCCGCGAGCTTGTTGACCCGGGCCACCACCTCCGGGCCATCGGGAGCCGCAGCCGGCGTCCCCTCGACGAACACGTTCTGCAAGTCAATGTTGACCAGCGCCAGCTTCAGCGGATTGACCGGAAAGTCCGCCATGATCACCCTCCTATGATGCGTTTGCTGTGTTGCCAGCAACTGGTTCGCTGCATCGCTGGAACGAACGTAGGGCTAGCTCGTCATCGTCTCACCCCCAGAAGGCCCCGACAAGCCTTATCGCACACTGCTCCTGACAGTACTTTGTTAGCAGCCAGGGCATTCCTGACATAGCCGTAGAATTCACCCTGCTCGCCGCACTATGTGACGACCGCTTTGGGGGTCGGATCACGACACTCGCAACGTTGACTGCCAAGGTCGGGAATTGGCGCCACTTGCTCGTTCCCATCGATGAGACGAATGGCAACGTTCCGACCCTTCTCTGCCCTTCGTTCGGAGAACTTCTAAGGCAAGCACTGACCCGAGTCGGCCCTTTGACGCTCACCTCGGCCTTCAGAGCAGCTGAATCGCCCGCCGCCCGGGTAGCGCCAGGAGCTGCCATTCCCGGCGCTTCTCCAAACCTGACCTTCGCGCTACGGCTTGAGTCGACCCGATTGAGACGGAGGACGCTCCATCGCGATATAATCCGAGCCCATGCGCCAACGCAGTGTCGAAGAAAAAGGTTTTATGCGGTATTGCGCGAGCAAGCTGGACTGCGATGCGTGTTCGCTGACGCTGCGGTGTTGTCCGAAGGCGCCAGCGCGCAAAGAGGGTCGTTGGCTAGCGCGGAACGTCTGCCAACGAGCTTAGTGCCCGGCGGATAGAATCGCGCGAAAACGGCTTCTCGACAACTGGTCGACCGGCCCGTTCAACGAAGCGCGCCGCAGCGCCGCCGAGCGTGTCGCCGGTAACGAAAACGAATCGCTCCGCTATGCCCGGGGTTGCCTGACAGGCCCAGTCGAACAAGGCGGGGCCGTCGATGTTCGGCATCCGCAGATCGCAAAAGATCACATCGAAAACAGCACTCATCAGCGCTGCCTTGGCGCCGGCGCCGTCCTCGACAATCCTGACGGCAAAACCTTCAGCCTCTAGTAGTTCTGCCATCGTTTCTCCAACCTCCCGCTCGTCATCGACCACAAGGGCGGTGCAACCGATGCCCGCGACCGAGTGCGCCGCAACACCTTCGACTGAATCTGACGAAGTGCAGGCCTCCACCGGCAACAGCAACCGGAGATGCGCGCCGTCCGCACGGTCAAGCAGGGCCAGCCGTCCATTGTGCGACTGCACCACGCTGAGCGAGAAAGCGAGCCCGATCCCGGTGCCGGCACCCTGAGCCTTGGTGGTAAAAAACGGATCGAAAATGCGATTCCGGATCTCGGCGGGCACACCGGGGCCATTGTCGGCGATCACGATCTGGAGGTCATTGCCTTCAAGCGACGTTTCGATCTCGATCCGCCGCGGTGCGGGTATCTCCTGCAGGGCGTGTTGCGCGTTGACAATCAGGTTGTAGAACACCTGATGCATCTGGTCAGGGTCGACTTCCAGAGGCGGCAGGCCCTCGGCGAGCCGGCATTGCACCTCGATGCCCGCCGTGCGCAAACCGTAGCCGGCGATATCGAGAACTGCGCGGATCAGATCGTTGATGTTGGTACTGCGGCGCTCCGGCTGGCGTTGTCGCGCCATTGCCAGGAAGGTCTTCACGATGCGTGCGCAGCGCTCGGCGGCGAGTCTGATCTTGCCGGCCCGCTGTGCGTGGGCGGTTCCGCCTAGAAATTCTTCCAGCAACTGGGCCTGCGCGACGACGACCGCCAAGGGGTTGTTGAGTTCGTGCGAAACGCCGGCAAGCAGCGAACCAAGTGCGTTGAGCCGCTCGCTCTGAGCCAATGCCTCACGCGACCGCGCCAGTTCGGCTTCAGCCGCCTTGGTTGCGGTGAGATCAAGAATGCTGCCGACGATCACCGGTCGCTCGTCCATCTCGATGTGGCGCCAACTCAGCGACACGGGAAACGCGGAGCCGTCCAGTCGCCGAAGTTGAGCCTCCACGCCGTCGGCGCGCGGCTGCTGACGTGACAGGGTTTTGAGGCGCCGATAGTCTTCCCGTGTGGCGAACCAGCGGTGCTGCCGGAAGCTGTCCTCGTCATCCGGGCCTATACCCATGATCTCGCGGAAGGCGGGATTGGCGTTAATCAGCTGCCTCGTTCGCGAGTCTATGAAAACGACCGGAACCGGATGATAGTGAGTGAGGTCTCGGAAGCGCCGCTCGCTTTGCTGCAGGCGCTCGGCTGCGCGCTTCTGCTCGGTTATGTCGATATCGAAGCCGCCGATGCGCGCCTGCTGCTGATCGGCTCCCAGAACGGGAAAGCGGACGACAAGGCTCCAGGCATAGTCGGCCGCGTTGCTTAGGAATTCCTCAATTGCAATCGCCTGTCCTGATTCCAGGACGCGGCGATCGTTTTCCGCGATCATCGCGGCTTCCTGGGGCCCGAAAATGTCGGCCGCGCTTAATCCGATTGCGCTCTCGGCCGGCCGGCCGAAGACCTTTCCCATTTCCGGATTGGCGACCAGAT
Source organism: Mesorhizobium sp. M0663 (assembly GCF_040320585.1). NCBI lineage: Bacteria > Pseudomonadati > Pseudomonadota > Alphaproteobacteria > Hyphomicrobiales > Phyllobacteriaceae > Mesorhizobium > Mesorhizobium sp. M0663. The sequence goes on along the minus strand of NZ_JAMYPX010000023.1, from coordinate 40,897 downwards.
AGCGACCGTCGGTATCCTTCAGGTACATGCCTACGGGAGCATGCTTCATAAACGCCGCCAATCGGGCTTCGCTGGCACGCAGAGCGGCGTCGGCAGCCTGGCGCTGCGACAGGTCGCGCAAGCTCGCCGTGAAGAAGCGACGTTTGCCGCTCCGGGCTTCGGTGATCGTGAGTTCCACCGGAAACTCGGTGCCGTTCGCTCGCATGGCAGTCTGCTCTGTGCGACGCCCAAGCAACAGCGGGACGCCACCCGCAAGATAGGCCGCAAGCCCATCTGCGTGCGCCTTGCGCAGATGCGGCGGGACGATGAGCTCCGAGATCTGTCTGCCGACCGCTTCAGCGCGCGAATAGCCGAAGGTCTCCTCGGCCGCCGGGTTGAATTCCACAACCAATCCGGCTTCGTCCGTGACGATCACGCAGTCGAGCGATGAGCGAACCACCGAAGCGAGGATCGCCTCTTGGAATGCGTTTCCGGCGTCGTCTTCTTGCAAGGGCGGGCACTCCGTGACGACCGGTCGGAACGCTGGCCGTCGGGCTGGCAAGGATGACGATTATCGTGAGTTCCGGCAAGATGCCTGAATCCGACCGCAGTACGGTGCGGGGGTGGGGAAACGCTTGCACCAGCAGGACAAGGAGCGCCAGTTGCCGACGTTTGGTTACACGCCGGAATGCAGACCTTCGGGAACGACGATGTAAGCGCCAGGACTTCAGGAGCCTTCCGAAAGTTGATAGACTTGCGCAACGCGCCCGCCCGGATACGCCCACCGATCTCCTTGCGTGAAGGTGATCCTCACGTCAGGGTATCGGACGCCGCAGCCGATGCGGGAGGCTGGTGCGATGGAGGACCACTGCTGGCGAAACCTTACGATCACACGCTGCTTGTCAATTGATCAACCGCCTGCTCAGCACGCGGGAGCGTCTTCGAGATAGGGGAGCCGCTTGAGAGCAGTGACTAACGAGCCGGAGGAGTGTGCCCGGCACGAGTAGGGGGTCGGGCGGAGCATCGTGCCGGGCCTGAGCAATCCCCAGCAAGCGCCGGCTCCATGCGCCTATCTCAAAAGGTGACCGTCACAACGACAATATCCGTATAGGTGCCGGACGGCGGCGTCGACCGTCCGCACCGCTATTTGAGACTGTAGTGCACCCTGCCAGAGATATGCTCGACATCAAAAAGCCCGATGGCCAATGCGTTGCTTGCGAATGATCGCTGAATGCCAACCTGATTCTGTTTCATACCCGTCACCTCAACTGACAATAGTGCAGGCTAGATGGGGATACGGCGCGAAACAAGGGAGCGCCTCTTCTTTGGTTCGGCCGATCGCTTCTAGTCAGCAGCCGCGGGCCAGCCGCATCGCCTGCAAAGCCAAATCGTACGTGATAGGCTGATCGCGCAGCCATGGTCCGAACTCGCCATGAGGCACTGACGCCTTGACCGCGAGCATCCTCTTGCCGAATGCGATCAGTTCCTCGCGGCTGCGCTGGCGCTTGGTGAAGCCCTGCCGGCCCTTTTCAGCCTCGCTGGCGTCCGCCTTGGCCATCCGGGACCGAATAGTCTCCTTTGCGTTAGCGAGCTCTCCCGGAGGCGCCGGTAAGGATCCCAGCTAGCGCATGCCCCTGATGAACGCGGCCGCGCAGCTCATTGACGATCGCCATGTATGCGCCGAGCGGGATCGCGTCGAAAATCTCGAGCACGGCGGCCATGCCCTGCTCCACCAGGTCCGGACCGGCCAGCAGCAAGTCAGAGACGACCGTCAGGCTGCTTTCTTCGGTGAGCGCGTGGTTCGCCGCGGCCCTCAGCCAGAACACACAGGACCAACCGTGCATGCTCAGCGCCATGATTGTCGATCAGCCGGCGGATGGAGCCGACGGCGCGCGTCTGGCCTTCTTTCGGATAGCGGCCCTTGGGGACGATCTCTACGTGGAATTCGCCACAGAGCGCGTCAACTCGCGGGTCGACGTAGAGTGCAGCTCCGCGGCTCCAGCCTTCTCGCGCAAGCATTCGGCGTCTCCGCATGATCGACGCACGATGTTTGCACAAATGTAATGGCCGCTGCAAGAGTGATGCACGATGGACAGTGGTGGGGCACGCGTTGACGAGATGTCAAGCAGTCAGGATTTTCGCTTCCTTGGCGGCGTTGAGAAATGCCACGCGCGCTATCTCCGGTGCGCTGCCGCCGCCGAGCACCTTCATGCACGCCATGCGAGCCTGGATGCGGCGCCCGGTTTCTCCAATGGGCCAGTGGTAAAGCAGCATTTCGGCGGCTTCGCGGGTGCTCGAAACACTGACTTTGCCGGAGGACAGCAAAACGGTCACGGGCTCTTCGAACGTGCCGACGTCTCGTTCGCAGGTCATATGCTGGTCTCCTTTCGCAATCTCCCCAAGACCTTACGGGTGAACCATCCGTTCCGTTGCGTCACGTTTGGCCCGGTGGGCGAACATTCTGTGAGGATGGGACCTCGTCCAGAGCGCGGGCTTGATCGCTGAGACTAGACTCGCCAACCCGTTGCGGTCCTCAAATAGCGAGAACCGTCCTTATCGTTACGAGCCCGCTATGCCTTGGTCAGTTGCCGGCGCTGATATCGGAAACGAAGCGCGGAAGGGCACTCTGCCGCCCAGAGTAACCGGCCTGCACGGTGAAGACGAGAAGGACGCTCTTCCAAGCGCGGAGTTCGAATCCTCCCTCACCGCCATAAGTCATTGTTTACATCAATAAAAATACAAGAATAGGTTGGGCGCCCGCCATAAAGCCCGCCTACCGAAAACGGGGTATTCGCGGCACGTCAGCTTACGACACAAATATACGGGGTTGATGGTTCGACCTGGTAGATGGCAGAGATCAACGTAGATGGCAGAGATCAACTTCGGCCTCGCTAAGCGAAGTCGTGGGGTTCATGCGACAGCGGAATCAGGATACGCGACGAGCACCCCGTGCGGGGTCAACCTCGCCGTCGGGAAGTACCGATCGGTGCGGAACCAAGCGGATTCACGCTTGTCGGCAGCGGACGCCGGCGGTGGCGATCAGCACCCGAGCAGGCTCCTCATTAGCGACACAAACGTCCAGAGCGGAGGCCAATCTTGGCACGCGACCGCGCCATCCTAACGACCGCTCTCCTCGGCTTAGTCAAGCATACCTGCGGAATGAAGCGCCTGGCCTGTGACAAATGAATCTCTGCTGGACCGCCGATGATATGGGGAGGCGCTCGCAAATCGCGCCCTACGCGCGGGTTGATCGGTTGATCAACATCAAAGCTTGAATATGAGAAATGCGCTAACTGTGACGGCGGTGGTCACCGTGGCTCGAGTGTCAGCAGATGTGGTAAGGTTGAGTATCGGCGAGTGGCAGAGGTCCAGCAACAATGACTTTGAGACGAACCAGAGCTCACGGCGCGTCCGGCTTGGTTCTAGCGGTTTGCACTGTGTTTGCTTGGCAGAACGCCACTGCTGCTCAGAATTGCGACGCAGCCGCGACGCCTGGCGTCAATTGGCACGAGTGTGACAAGAAGCTTCTCATGCTAGAAGGACAGGACCTGAGCGGGGCGAACCTGTTCGGTGTTGATTTCACTTCGACCGACCTCAGGAACAGCAATCTCCTTGCGGCAAATCTTGAGAAGGCAACGCTTGTGCGTGCTTCCCTGGCCGACTCGACCGCCAAAGGCGCCCGGTTCGACAGAATCGAGGCCTACAGGACCGACTTCAGCCGTATGGACGCGCAGGGCGCTGTGTTTGCGAGCGCGGAAATACAGCGCTCAAATTTCCAGGGCGCCAATCTGACCAATGTTGATTTCACAAAGGCAGAATTGGGGCGTGCGCAGTTCCATGACGCCGATATCAGCGGCAGCCGCTTCTCGTTTGCCAATCTCGCACGGGCGGACTTCCGAGGAGCGACGTTCACCGCGCCGATAGACTTTGACCGCGCCTTTTTCTTTCTGACCCGTATCGAGGGCGTCGATCTTTCCAATTCGGCGGGTCTGTCCCAGTGGCAGCTCAACATGGCTTGCGGAGACGCCCGGACCGAGTTGCCTTCTGGCTTGACGAGGCCTGAAGATTGGCCCTGTCAATTCCAGCAGGAATAGTTGTCGGCAAGCGAACTGTGCAATGCTGCACCCGACAGGATGAAACTGAGAACCCCTATGTCATCGTTTGCGCTATATAACTTTTGCGACAGCCGGGAGCGGATGAATGGAATCGGGCCGTATTTCTCCCACTACCCACGCGGTCCGAGGGGGCAGAAATGGGGCCGAGCAGACCGTCCGCTGCTAGGGTACCCAGCACGCGAGCGGACATGTGAGAGCTCGGTGCGAAGGTCCGGGATCAGGCCCATTGCGGACGTACGTCTTGGTTCGCCTGTTGGCGCTGAAGCGCCCATTTGGGCCGCTAGCCGCACATGTGCGGCGGCTCAAAAAAGCCGATTGTCATTCGCCAGCGGAACGCTGTGACAAGCGAACACCAGCGCCGCCACCGTTCTCTGGAATGAATTCGATCCCGGCCGCTTCGAAGACTGCACGAATTTCGGCGAGGGTTGAATTCTTTAGCTGTTCGCCTCTTTCCAACCGCGCGATGGTATCGGGAGATACGTTTGCCTTTAGGGCTAACTCTCGAGTTCCCCAGCCCAACGCGACACGTGCCATTTTGCACTGAACTGCATTCATTTCGTAACCGTGATACGATTCTTGTTGTAGCCGCTTTTTCAATATCGTACCGCTGATACGATTTTTTCGCTTGAAAGCGGCTGCTGTTGGTGTGCAACCACCCTCAGCAGCCTGACCACAACCCAAGCTGATAGGAGCTCGGATCGTGGCTGATTCCGACAATAGCATGACTCTGGCTTTCGTCACCCGCAGGCGAGTGCTTGCGGGAGGGATGATCACGTCCACCGCTTTGGTGCTTGAGAAAAGTGCGCTTGTCGGCAACACAGCGGCAACGAGTATGCTCCCCGACCCTGCGCTGGCGCTTTGGCGGGAATGGGAGACCGCCCACAAGCTGACCGAGCGGCTTTGCCGCAAGCAGCAGCGCCTGGAGGCGAGGCTTGTCTCGAGCGTCGGCTTTCCTTGTGCGACCGTCTGCGTGCCCGAGGGTGAGGACGTGGCGGTCCACTCGATCGAGGCGCTCAATGAAGTGCTCGGCGAGGGGCCGGATATGGCAGCTCTCCGCGAGAAGGCCGAAGCTGATTTTGCGGCACATCAGGCTCGCTGGGATGCAGCTGCCGAGGAGGCTGGTTACACCGCCGCGCTCAAGGCCGAGTGCGAGGCTGGCGACCGGGCACAGGATCTGCTGGAAGCGTTCTCAACGACCCCCGCTACGACTCTCGCCGGTGTGGCAGGCAAGCTCGATGCCGTGTTGCGCGAGGGCGAAGCCTGGGAGGAATGCTCCGTGTTCCCTTGGCCGCAAATCCGCTCGGCGCTCAGCGATCTGGTGCTCATCGCCGAGCAGACCGATGCCGGAACAGTTCATTCGCGGCGAGCAGCGTCGCAAGCTCGGCAAGCGGCGGGCTGGCTGCTGTTTCCGCGCCTGAAAGACGAAGAAGGAGGCGAGCTATGAAGCCCATCCAACCCAACTTCCGGCTTCAGCCGAGAACCCCTCAACTTGCGCGAAGCGTCTGCCTCACGTCACCCTTCAACCGCCAGGAATTGCCAGCACAGAGCACTCTTGCGGCATATCACCATCCGGCGGTGAGCGATCCCGATCTGCTGGATGCCTTCAACCGCGATGCCGCCGTGCACAAATGGACCGTGGCCTGAAGCTGCAGAGGCAGCGACAGCCCTGTGAGGAAAGACAGCCGCAACCGCAATCGCCTGGGGCGCCGTGTCGGCGCGTTGCGACGGGCGGACACAGGAGTATCGATTCTGGTTTCGGGTATTCGCCCATCTTCAAGCGGGTTCGCCCAATGCCGTGGCGGAAGCAGCGTCCGGCAAGGCTCGTCCAGACTCTTCCCGATAGATGGGGAGATTATGTCCGGCAAGAGAACTGCCCGCTTGTCGAGAGAACGCCGGACCGAAGCCAGCCCGTCAAGGCCAGAGCCGCATCGCTGTGGCGCGTGCTGCGCCAGCCTTGACTGGCAGTCTTCGGCCCGGCGGCCGCTTCGGACGCAGGCAAGGCTGCGATACGAACGATACCGCTCCACCCCTCAGGCTGGGTTACTCCGGCAGTTCGTCGCCCTTGATTGGCGCCTTCCCTTTGCCGGCCCGCTTCAGGATGTGCAGCGCCTTGGGGATGTCGGCACGGGCAGCGCGTTCCTGAAAGTAGCTTTCCGTGCGCAGCGCCGAAAGCTTCTCGGCGACTGCCACGTTAATGAACTGGTTGAGCGGCACGCCCTCGCTCTCCGCCACCTTGCGCGCCTCATCGAGAAGCGAGAGCTGAAGCCGCAGCGCGAAATTGCTTCTCCTCATGTCTTTCCCTCCAATCGTCTCAGCGCCTCGCCCGGCGACAGGACCAAGATACCGAAGCGCTCGGCCACTTTGCCGAAGTCGCGTAGGTTGAACGTCACTATAGCGTCCGCCCGTCCGTTTACCGCAGCTTCCAGCACCATGTCGTCGTCCGGGTCGCGCACGGCGGGTCGCCAGAGGAAGAGAAGGCGAACCGGCTCGGCGACGGCCGCCACGGCATCTAGCAACGCGTTCACATCCTCGGCCGACAGGCCGGAGGCCCCAAGGTGCTCGGGCCTTGTCATCACCGCCTGGTGCTCGATCATCAACGTCACCGAAGCGATGAGCGTCAGCCGGCGTTCCAAAGCTGCGACCAACAGTTGGCGCGAGGCGCCAGCGTCACTTCGGATCCCAGCCACCATGGTCGCCGTATCGAGAAGCAGTCTCATGCAGACATATTGGATATCGCGTGCGATATTGCAAGGGGGCCGAGCTTTTGGCAATTTAGTCTGCCTTCGGTATTCCAAATCGCAGCGCTTAAGTATTTGCACGCCACACTACGACGGCGCGACAACTGAACTTGTCTTGCTGATCCATCACGCCGCTCAATGCCCTCGATCTACACAGAAGAGCGGGCATGCCATGGTGGACGAGGCCAAACCTGGGAACGACAGTGCAAGCCACGACTACAGGGCTGACATGTCGGCACGAGACATGGCTGAACGAGCCGTCCTGTCGATCGCCCGCTTGTTGGGTCGGCGGGTTGCTCGGGAGCATTCGAGGAATTGCAGGCGGCCAACGGCAACAAAGTTCATCCTCTTGAGAAAACACCGTCAGAAGGGGAGGATGGGGACGGCGGCGGACAATAGCAACGAGAGGAAGAGGAGCGGTTCATGACCCGTGTCGCGCTGTACGCTCGTTACTCATCCGATAACCAGCGCGAAGCCTCTATCGAGGATCAGCTGCGGCTTTGCCGAGAGCGCGCGGCCAGGGAGAGGTGGACTGTCGTTGGGACCTATGCCGACGCCGCCGTATCCGGTGCAAGCATCATCCGTCGACCAGACATCCAGCGGCTTCTAGCCGATGCTCAAAGCGGGCAATTCGAGATCGTTCTAGCCGAGGCACTCGATCGCCTGTCACGCGACCAGGAAGACGTAGCCGGCCTCTTCAAGCGACTGCGCTTTGCCGGTGTCAGGATCGTCACTCTCTCTGAGGGTGCCGTAGACGAACTGCACGTGGGCCTCAAAGGAACTATGAACGCGTTGTTCCTGCGCGATCTTGCCGCCAAGATCAGGCGGGGCCAAAGCGGCCGCATATTGAACGGCTACAACGCCGGCGGCCTCTCCTACGGCTATCGCGTGGTCAAAAAGCTCGATGAAACGCGGCGAACCGATCCGCGGTCGGCGCGAGATCGATGAGGATCAAGCCAAGGTCGTGCGTCGGATTTTTCGGGAGTTCGCGGCTGGTCAATCGGCACGTACGATAGCTGGAAGCCTCAACAAGGAAGGTATCCCATCACCCTTTGGGGGTGCGTGGGGCGCCTCGACCATCAATGGCAATCTCAAGCGGAGAAGCGGCTTTCTCTACAACGAAGCCTATATCGGGCTGCTCGTCTTCAATCGTCTTCAAATGCGCAAGGATCCCGAGACTGGGAAGCGCATCTCGCGGCCGAATCTGCCGGAAACTTGGCAGGTCGTCGAAGTACCGCATCTGCGTATCATCGACGATGAGCTGTGGGATGCGGTGCAAGTCCGCAAGAAGCTTTATGGAGGCATGAAACTCCATCACCGCCGACGGCCGAAGCACATGTTCTCGGGGCTTGTGCGGTGCGGCTGCTGTGGCGCTTCGTATACGGTGAAGAACAGAGACCAGCTTGCTTGTGCCGCGCACCGTGAGAAAGGCACTTGTGCCAATAACAGGACGATCCGTGTTGGCGAGCGTGAGAAGCGTGTGCTGGAAGGCATCCAGCGGCGCTTGCTGGCGCCAGATGCCATTGCGGGCTTCCTTGCTGAATATCATGCTGAGCATAAGCGACTGAACGCCATGAACCGCGAGCGGCAAAGGGAAGTCGAAAGGCGGCATGCCGGCATCGACAGGCAGATCGCTAACATCGTCGATGCCATCGCTGACGGTGTCGCGACGACCAGCATGAAATCGAAGCTACTGGACCTCGAGCGCGAAAAGGAGAATCTAGCCCGAGAGCTTCAGGCGATGGCGGCCGCGGAAAGCATTGTGGAGTTTCATCCGGCTGCGGTAACGATTTACCGTCGGCAAGTATCCGAGCTCCAGGACGCGTTGCAATCCGACGAGTGTGAGCGGCACGAGGCGGCGAGGATCATCCGCTCACTGGTCACAGGGATCGAGATCATTCCGATGGAGGGTAGGGGACAGGTTGAGCTGAAAGTTCGCGGTGCACTGGCGGAGCTTCTCAACCTGCCAAATCGTAAACCAGGAACAACGCCTAGCGCTGCAGTGATGGTAGCGGGAGAGCGCTACCGCCTTCCCCACACTCATCGAACTCCCAGTTCCAATTTCGCTGCTGCGGCTGAGCGAGGCGCGCTATCCTAATTGCGGCCTGGCGGGTGACGGCATGGGGCCCAGAAGCCGACGTTCACGAAAGTGAAGTCAAGTTTGGACAGCCCCATCAATTTCCAATGCGATACGCATCAGCTGCTCGATAAACTCGCTAACTACTCTCGATGGACGTCGGTTGGGTGGCAACAACAGAAGGGTTCGGAAGGAGATTCCCGGGAGAAATGGACGGAGGCTGAGGTTTCCGTTGAGATAGGGAAGGGCAGTCAAAGGATTGACCATTCCGCATCCAAGCCCCGCATTGACCATCGAGCAGATGGTGGTGGAATAGGGGGTTTCTAGAACCACTTTGGGCTTGATGCCGTGATCAGCGAAGATGGCCTCTGCTTCCCGTCTCGTAGTGTCCTCCGGAGCCAACGCGATGAAGGCCTGCCCATGGAGATCGGCGGGACGGATCACTTCCCTCCCCTCTAGCGGATGGCCCTTGGGCATGGCGATCGCGACCCGGTAGTTCCGGAATGGGTGGGCTTCGACGCCCGCAAGATCGATCTCGTCCGCCGCCAGGCCGACGTCGAACTGGCCGGAGGCGACGAGTTCTTTGACTTCCGAGGATAGCCTTGCCTGAAAGGTGATCGCAACGTCAGGGTGACGGTGTTGAAATGCCTTTAATGCCTTTGGCATTACATTCGTACTTAATGCGGAGAGACTTGCGATCCGGATTTCCCCCGAACCGAAGTCGCGAATCCGCGCCGCGGCCCCTTTCAAATGGATGAGGCCGGAGAATGAGGTCTCCACTTCCCTGAAAAACAGGTTGCCTTCTGCCGTCGGCGACATCCGTCCTTTGATGCGGTGGAAGAGCGCGAAACCGATGTCGCGCTCCAGTTCTTGGACGGCCTTGCTCACCGCAGGTTGTGAGATGCGTAGTATCTCCGCGGCGCGTGAGGCGGTTCCAATCGTCATCACGGCGTGGAAGACCTCGATCTGGCGAAGATTCATGGCGCACCTATAACCTGAGAGAATAGCACATCCCGATCTTGATATTGGACGGAATAGGTTTTGTCATGCTGTAACTGTCTCGAACACATGAGGAGCAAGCATGAACGATCTCACCCAATGCGTTGTGACCCCCAAAGTCAAAACAGACGGCTTCGAGGCTCTGGGTGCAGCCGTCCATCGGGCTTCGACGATCGTATTCGCGGATGCCGCAGCCTACGCCACTCGCGGCCAGCGAGGGCCTGACGGCTATTCCTACGGCCTCTACGGCACCCCGACGACGCGTACACTGGAGCAAAAGATCACTCAGCTCGAGCAGGGTCACCGGACGCTTCTCGCGCCATCGGGCCAGGCCGCAAACGCAATCGCAATGCTCGCCGTCCTCAATGCCGGAGACAAGGTACTGGTGGCGGACACGGCCTATCCCCCGGTCCGTGATTTTGTGAACACCGATCTGGCAAAGTTTGGCGTCCGAGCGGAGTACTACGATCCCACTTCGCCCGAGGGGCTCGAACGTCGGATCGACGGGAACACGAAACTGGTGTGGTGCGAGTCCCCCGGTTCGACGACCATGGAAGTCCAGGATCTGCCGCGGATTGCCGAGATCGCGCATCGGCACGGCGCGCTCGTCGGATTCGACAACACCTGGGCGACCCCTCTTAACTTCAAGCCCCTCGTACATGGGGCCGACATCGTGACCGAAGCGCTCACCAAATATATCTCGGGCCATTCCGACGTGCTGATGGGGTCGATCACGGTGGCTTCCGAGCAGCTTTTCAACGCGCTCAAGGCGACTATGGGGCGCGCCGGGATCGGTGTTTCCCCCGACGACGCCTCTTTGGTGTTGCGGGGCATGGAGACTCTTGGCGTGCGAATGAAACACGCGCACGACGGCGCGACGGCGATGATCAACTGGTTCCGCGGCCACCCAGCCGTCGAGCGTGTGCTCTACCCCGCCCTGCCGTCTTGTCCCGGGCACGAATTCTGGAAGCGCGACTTCCTCGGCGCGAGCGGAGTGTTCAGCGTGGAATTGGTTCCCGAAGCACTGCCGCACGTGCCGGAGGCGCTCAATACGCTAGAGACGTTCGCCATCGGCGCCTCGTGGGGTGGGACACGCAGCCTCGTTGCCCCCATGCCCGTGAAGAGCAACCGCTCCGCGACGACCTGGAGTGGGCAGGACCTCCTTCTGCGGTTCAGCGTGGGGTTGGAATCGCACGACGATCTCATGGCCGATCTCGAGAAAATGTTGGCCCAAATCCAAGCACGGATCGACGACGAGCGGTTCGGCAAAGAAAACATCCGGCAATCAATGCTGTGAGTGAACACAAAAAGGGGAATGACAATGAACAACAACAACGAATTCATGCGAATAGATAGGCGCTCCTTGCTGGCGGACGTCTCAAAACTGCTGGGAGTTTCGGCGCTATCCTCCATCCTGCCGTCAATCGTTGCGGCATCAGAGGTTAAGGACACGCTTCGCATCGCGATCGCCAAGCCCGCCGGGGATATCAATCCTCACAAATACACCGGCCTGTGGGGCGTTCAGGACCTCGTTTTCGAGCCGCTGGTTAAATACGGCCATGACGGTAAGATCGAGCCAGGGCTGGCGACCGAATGGTCGGTCGAAGACGGGGGCAGGCTGCTTAAGCTCACGTTGCGCAAGGGCGTGACTTTCCACGACGGCACTCCGTTCGACGCCGCGGCGGTGGAATGGAACCTGAAGAGGTGGATCGGACTCGAAGCGAACAACTGGATGAATTCGTCCCGGCTTTACGCCGGAACGGACATCGTCGACGACGATCACGTCAACGTCCGGTTCAAGGAACCGGTCCTCGGCCTGCTCCAGGAGTTCGCTTACGTCCGGCCAGTCAGGCTCCTCAGCCCCAAGTCGGTCTCTGGGGACGGTAGCTATAAGGCACCCGTCGGCACGGGACCGTGGCATCAAGCGACTGCCGGGAATGAGGGCAGTGCCTTCGAGCGCTTCGACGCCTACTGGGGTGACAAACCCTCTTTCAAATATCTTGAGGTAAAAGTCCTTCCGGACTCGCGCGGCCGCATGGCAGCGTTGCGCGCGGGTGACGTGGATCTGATCGGCGGAGCGTTTGTGTCGCCTTTGACCGCAACGGAAGCAGAGACGCTGAAGGGAGCGGGCATCGACGTCGTCATCCATCCCGGCACCACCACAATGATTATGGCCTTCAACACTTCCCGCGTCGAAGCGCTGAGGGACCCGAAAGTCCGCAAGGCGATCAACCTCGGCATCGACCGGGCTGCGATCTCGCAAGTGCTTTACCGCGGTCTGGCGACCTCCACTGGCAACCTGTTCTCCGAAACCGTTCCGTATTCGGGGAAGCGCTTCGATGTGCCTAGGCGGGATACCGAGACCGCAAAGTCGCTGCTCGAGGAGGCAGGCTGGGTCGGGGGGCCTGTCAGGCAGAAGGACGGCAAGGACCTTGCCATTGAACTGGTCGTTAGCGAGGAGCAAGTACCGGGGTCCCGATCCGTCGCGGAAGTGATCCAGTCCGAGCTCCAGGAGATTGGCGTCACGCTCACGATCCGCTCGGTGGATCATGCGTCGCGGCACAGCGACATTCCGGAGCGCAAGTTCGATCTCGCTTTCTTCCAGACGTTCGGCGCGCCATACGAACCTTTCGGGACTGTGGTGGGCCTGTTCCTATCCACCTATGACAACGGCGTGGACGGCAAGCTCTTCATCGACCCCGAGCACCTCGATCCGTTGGTGCTCGCCGCGATGTCCGCGCCCGAAGGCGAGATGGAAGCAGCTCTACAGAAGGTCTATGACTGGCTGCACGACAACGACGCCATCGCGCCGCTGCTCTTCGTTCCGGGCATATGGGCGCATGCCGCTCGGGTGAAGGGCTTCCAGAGCCCCGCGACCGAGTACGACATGCCCTACGAGAATATCACACTGGCGGAGTAGGATACGGCCGTGTTCGCCTTCATCGCTAAAAGGGCCCGCAACGCAGTCTTGTTGCTGTTTCTGGCGTCCGTTCTATGCTTCGCGCTCGTGGTATCCGCTCCGGGCAACGTGGCGATACTCATCGCCGAGCTGCGGACGCCGACGGCCACCAAAGCCGATATCGCCAAGGTCGAGGAGGAATTGGGGCTCAACAAGCCGCTTCTCGAACGCTACGGCTTCTGGCTGAACGGAGCGATCCACGGCGACTTCGGCATTTCCTACAAGACGGGCGAGGCGGTCGGCGCGTCCCTCAAGAGCCGCCTTGCCGCGACCGCCACCCTCGTTGCGGGCGGAGCGGTCGTGGCTTTCTTGCTGAGCCTGTTCGTCGGCTTCGTAGGCGCGCTCTGGGCACATAGGGCGCCAGACGTGGTCACCCGAGGGAGCGCTCTTCTGGGCGCTTCGACTCCGTCCTTCTTCGTCGGAGCACTGCTGGTCTACGCCTTTTCGGTCACGTGGCACGTCTTTCCGACCTTCGGGTTTGCCGGACCCGTCAGTTGGGTGCTTCCATGGCTCACTCTGGGATTTCTTCCCGCAGCAGTTCTGAGCCGCGTCGTCCGAGTTGGCTTCGAGGCGGCGATGGCCAAACCCTATGTCCTAACGGCCATGAGCAAAGGACTGTCAAGGACGAGTATTCTGGTTCGCGACGCGATCCCGAACATCGCGCCGACGTACTTGAACGCCTTGGGAACGCAGATCGGGACGATGGTCGTGGGCGCGGTCGTTGTCGAACCTCTGTTCGCTTGGCAGGGCATCGGCGACCTCTTCCTGACCGGGGTGAGATTCCGCGACTTCATGGTCGTGCAGGCCTGCCTTCTGGTCTTCATCACGTTCTTCATCATCCTGAACGTCGTGGTCGACATCTGCATTACGCTGACCGATCCGCGCCTTAGACTTCAAAGGAGCTGAACATGCAGCCAGTCAGACCACTCCTGAAGGCCATTGGCGCCTTCCCGCGCTCGGCGGTATTTACTATCGGCGCGTTCGTTCTGTTGGGACTGCTCGCACCCTACATCGCGCCACATGATCCCAATGCGCAAGACCTGCTGATCGCTGGCCAGGGCCCGACGCTCGCCCATCCCTTCGGAGTCGACCATCTCGGGCGCGATACATTGAGCAGGTTGATTGTGGCGGCTCGGACGTCGCTGGTCGGAGTCTGTCTCGTCCTTGTGTGCGCGCACGCCATCGGCATCGCCATCGGCACGATTGCCGGATACCGGCGGGGCTGGACGGACGAACTGCTGATGCGCATCGTTGACGTCGGCCAGGCAATCCCCAGCCTCATCGTCTCACTTGCGGTGATCGGCATTGCCGGAGTCAGCTACTGGAACATGATCCTCGCGCTCGCGCTCGCCTGGTGGCCGGGTAGCGCCCGCATTAGCCGGGCCGTGGCTGTCAACACCATGAACAAGCCCCACATGGAGGCCCTAAGAGTATTGGGCGCAAGTCCCGTTCGCATTTACTTTGTCCATCTTCTTCCCACGACGATCGGGGCGGTGCTCGTATATGCCACGGCCGACGCCGGAGCAGTCGCGCTCGCAATCGCAACGTTGAGCTTCCTCGGGCTGGGCATCCAGCCGCCGACGCCTGAATGGGGACAGATGTTGGTCGACGCGCTTCCATATCTCGAGTCCGATCCGCGCCAGGTCATCCTGCCGGGACTGACCCTGACTTTAGCTGTCATCGGATTCAACATCCTCGGTGAAGCGGTCGCCCTCAACAGAGTTCCGAAGCCGCTGACCTCCCGGATGCTCGCGGCCCGCCGCCGGGTAACCGCATTCTGGGCCAAGGAGGCACGGCCATGAGTTCTGAACCGATACTCCGCGTCAAAGATCTGACCATAGACCTGCTGACGGCGCATACCGTGGTCCGCCCAGTCGACGGAGTAGCCTATGAACTGAGCCGCCGAGAGACCCTCGCGATTGTGGGAGAAAGCGGTAGCGGCAAAACGGTCACCTGCTTTGCGCCTCTCGGCCTGATGCCCGTGGGCGTCCAGGCGGATATATCGGGCACCATTTTGTTCGACAGCCGCCAGCTCGTCGGATCGGACAATGAAACGCTTCGCAGCCTGCGCGGAAAATCCATTGGCTTCATTTTCCAGGACCCGATGAGCGCGCTCAATCCCGCCCGCCGGGTCGGACGGCAGATAGCCGAAGTAGCCGAGCTTCACCTCGGCATGACAGCAAGAGCTGCGGAAACCCGGGCGCTTGAACTTATCAAGATGGTCGGGATGTCCGACCCCGAAATACGCCTCAAGCAGTATCCCCATGAGCTTTCGGGCGGTCTCCGACAGCGTGTCATGATCGCAATCGCCATTGCCGCCGAGCCGACACTTCTCGTAGCCGACGAGCCGACCACCGCGCTCGACGTGACGGTCCAGGCGCAAATCCTCCGACTGCTGAAGGAAATCCAGTCCAGAATGGACATGGCCATGATCTTGATCACGCATGACATGGGTGTCGTGGCGGGCGCGGCCGACCGCGTAATGGTGATGTACGCGGGGCGCCACGTCGAAACCGGACCGACCGAGCGTGTACTCTCTCAGCCGCAGCATCCCTATACGATGGGCCTCATCGAGGCAATTCCGAGGAAACAGGACGCAATCGGATCGCGTTTCCGTGGATTGCCGGGCGTTCCGCCCATCCTTGGCGCGCCGATCACAGGGTGCGCTTTCATGGCCCGCTGCGGATATGCTGTGGATGCCTGCGGCGAGCGGCGACCGCCGTTCTTGCCGACGGCAGTTCCGGGTGTGTCAGCCGCCTGTCCCGTTCTGAATATTCGGGCGAAGGAGTGCGCATAATGAGCGCGGTACTCGAAGTCGAGCATCTGGTCACCAGCTTTCCAAGTGCCAAACGTGGCCAAACGATCAAAGCGGTAAACGACGTCTCAATCCACCTCAATCAAGGCGAGATCGTCGGCTTGGTGGGGGAGTCTGGCTGCGGCAAGTCCACGCTCGGCCGTTCGATCGTCGGCTTGGAAAAACCCCAATCCGGACGTGTCGTTTTTGATGGCGTCGACCTCGGCTCCTTGAGTGGACGCCGTCTGCGGGAAGCGCGTCGGGCAGTTCAGTACGTGTTCCAGGACCCCTATGCATCGCTGAATGATCGCCAAACTGTGGGCGAAGCCATAAACGAAGCCCTCATCATTGCAGGTTTGCGTTCGCAAACGGAACGCGAGGGGAGGATCGCTGAGCTCCTCAACCAAGTCGGTCTGGCGACGACGGTCCGGGACAGATTCACCCGTGAACTCTCAGGCGGCCAGAGGCAACGCATCGCGATCGCGCGCTCGCTGGCCGTAGAGCCGCGGGTTTTAATCTGCGACGAACCGGTCAGCGCGCTAGACTTGTCTATACGGGCGCAGGTCATGAACCTATTCTTCGACCTCAGAGAGAAGCTCGGCGTGTCCTGCCTCTTCATCGCGCATGACCTCGCGCTTGTCAGGCAGGCGGCGAGCCGGGTCTACGTGATGTATCTCGGCAAGGTGGTGGAAAGCGGTAGCTCGGAAGAGGTCTACCGGAATCCGAGCCATCCCTACACCCAACTCCTTCTCGCGTCTGTCCCCGAGGCTGATCCTGCCACCGAACGTCGGCGCAACCCTCCGTTGATCACGGGCGAAATCCCAAGTCCGACGAATCCGCCCTCCGGCTGTTTCTTCAGGACGCGGTGTCCCCTTTCAGTGGAAGCTTGTGCGGAGGCTGAGCCTGTGTCGCAAGAAGTAAGCTCAATGCACAAGGCGGCGTGCAGGTTCGCCGGCGACCTATTCGCGAAACGGGTCTCGGCCGCATGATTAAACGTCAGATCTAGCTGAGCGTGCGGGACCTGATGCGTTGCGCATTCTGGTGGCGAAGCAGAGATTTGCGCTCCTTCCTTCCGGTACCGGGCCGGCAGTGAGTGGGAAAGCGCTCTGTCGGCAGCCCTGGTTACTCAGGCGGGCCGGGAGGATCCTCTTGCCGGTTATTATTCCGCTTCTTGTAGCGTTGGCTTAAGTGCCTGCCATTGCTCGTGAGACATGGTTGGCAGGTCACACTGGTTGCGAGTGGTCGAATAAGCCGTTATCATTCTGGGCGGCATCGTCTGCCAGATCGTGCAGCTGGTTGTCTCGATCCGCGACCGCGAGATGCTTCGTGTCACCGGCGATCCCTGGGACGGTCGCACACTGGAATGGTCCACGGCGTCGCCGCCGCCGGCCTGGAACTTTGCCGTCTTGCCGCATGTGGCCGAGCGCGACAGCTACTGGGTCGCGAAGCAACGCGCCAACGCACAGCAAGCTCAACCGGTGCCACCGCGCCCGTACGAGCCGATCGAAGTACCGAAGAACAGTCCAGTCGGGGTCGTCAACGCCTTCTTTGCCGTCGTCATTGGTTTCGCCCTGATCTGGCACATCTGGTGGATGGCCGGGCTGGGGCTGATCGGCACCTTTTGACGATCCTCATCTTCGCGTTTCGGGGTGAGGACCCGCCAGCGCCGATGCCGGCGCCCTCGTGCTGGCCATCGCGACGCTCAGCTTTCTGGGCCTGGGCGTTGCACCGCCGACGCCGGAATGGGGCCAGATGCTTGTCGACGGCATGAGCTACATCGAGGAGTTCCCGCGCCTCGTCGTCCTCCCTGGTCTAGCCCTGACGCTGGTTGTAGTCAGCTTCAACCTCTTGGGTGAAACATTTGCGCTGCAAAAGGTGCCGCGGCCGGTTCGCGGGGGAATGCTGCGCAAGCGCAAGCTGGCGCGGGCTCGCGAAGAGGCCGAGCGCGATGCCGTCGAAACGGGAACGGGTTCGACATGACGACGACAAGCCAATTTACGCGTCGAGAATTTGATCATCGATCTCTATGCAACTTCCGTATCCGTCCGGGCGGTCGATGGCGTCTCATTCAGCGTTCGGCCCGGCGAAACGGTGGCGGTCGTCGGGGAAAGCGGCTCGGGAAAAACGGTCATGACGCTCGGCCCTCTCGGCCTGCTGCCCGAAGGCGTGACTGTAGCGATGCGCGGGACGGCTCAGGCCGACGGGAGCGACCTGATCGGCTGGGGCCCAGGCAACTGTCCGAGCTTCGCGGCCGCTACTTTGGGGTGATCTTTCAGGATCCGATGAGCGCGCTCAATCCGATGCTGAAGATCGGCCCGCAACTGGCACGCCAGGCGCGCCGCTTCGCCGGCCTGTCGTACGAGGCTGCCCGCAGGCAAGCGGTGTCGCTGTTGGCGCGCTTAGGCATTCCCGACCCCGAGGACCGCTACCATTGCTATCCACGAAATGTCGGGTGGCATGCTGCAGCGCGCGATGATCGCGCTGGCGCTCGCGGCCCGACCGCACGTGCTGATCGCCGACGAGCCCACCACAGCACTGGACGCCACCGTCCAGGCACAGATCTTGGAGCTCATCCGCCAGATCCAGCGCGAGGAAGGCATTGCTGTGGTGCTGGTCACGCACGACATCGCCGTGGTCGCCTCCGTCGCCGACCGGGTCATCGTGCTCTATGCCGGGCAGGTAGCGGAACAGGGAATCGCCATGGACGTCCTGACGCGGCCCGTTCACCCCTATACGCGCGGGCTGCTTGCATCGGTGCCGGACTTTCGGTCCGACGAAAGGGCGACGACCCGCGAGATACCGGGCCTGCCGCCAAGCCAGATCAGGCTGGAACCGGGTTGCCGTTTCGCCGACCGCTGCGAACTGGTCGAACCAGGTTGCCGAAAACACCGTCCGCCGCTGCAGTCGATATCGGTCTCGGCAAATCCGCATCGCGTGGCCTGCCCGGTCGTGATCAGGCGAGAGGGGATTGCAGTTCATGTCTGATCCCGCCGCAATCGAGGTCAGGGGGTTGAAGGTTCATTTCCAGAACCGCGAGGGAACGGGCGCGGTCCGGGCGGTCGACGGCATCGATCTGAGCATTCCGCGCGGAGCCTTCCACGGCATCGTCGGCGAGTCAGGCTGCGGAAAGACGACGCTCGCCCGCACCATCGTCGGCCTGCAGAAGGAGAGCGAAGGCACGGTCCTGATCGCCGGCAGAAACCGCGCCGAATGGTTGAAGTCAGACAGGAAGTCGTTCAGCCGGGAGGTCCAGTTCGTCTTCCTGGGTTCGATGAGCCGGCGGCAGACTGTCTGCCAGGCGCTTGAGGAACCACTGCAAATCCATCGCCTCGGTTCCTCCGCCGAGCGACCCCGGCGCATCGCCGAGCTTCTGGACCTGGTCGCGCTGCCCCAAACCGTGCTCGACCGCCTGCCGCGCTCGCTTTCCGGCCGCCAGCGCCAGCGCGTTTCGATCGCCCGTGCGCTTGCCTTGAAACCATCGATCCTGCTTTGCGACGAGCCGCTGAGCGCGCTCGATGTCTCGATCCGGGCGCAGATCGTCAATCTGTTCACATCGCTGCAAAGACAGCTCGGCCTTACCATCGTGATTGTCGCGCATGACCTCGCAATCGTGCGCGAAGTCTGTTCGGACGTGACTGTGATGTATCTCGGCCGCATCGCCGAAGCTGGCGTGGCACGGCCGCTGTTTCGCGAACCCGCCCATCCGTACAGCCAGGCGCTGCTGTCCGCAGTTCCTTCGCCTGACCCGCGCATTGAGGCCGACCGCCGCCGCATCATCCTCGCAGGCGACCCGCCGAGCCCGAGCAATCCACCGCCGGGCTGCCGGTTCAACACGCGCTGTCCGGTGGCGATGGATATCTGCCAGTTGGACGAGCCCCAACTGCGTCCCGTTCCTCATAGCGGCGTCGCCGCCTGCCATCTGGCTGAGAGTGATCACCGCCCGGTGATCTGACAACGAATGGCAGTTGGTCTTCCGAGAATAACGTTAAGCGCCGTCTGCCGGCGTCTGATCTCGCTGCGACGGGATTAGATTGGCCTACCACCACCCTCGCACGGCGGGGAGGCCGGAGCGGACGCGCGATTCGCGCCGGGTGTGAAAAAGGTGAACTCCTGCGTGTCCAACAAGCCGTAGCGAGACGCGATGTCGTAATAGCAAGCGGCCTCAACGCTGGCGGCGGCCTCTGCTCCACCGATGCAGGCCACCGAGAAATCCGATCTTGAAGATTACGAAAAGGGCCACGAGTGCGATCACTGTGTAAGAGATCGGATTTGAGGCGTCGCTTAGACCGCGCCACGATAGCCACCAGGGCGCGCCTGCGTGCATGGCGATCAGCACGACGATGCCTAGCACTAGGCCTATGGTGTGCAGGTGGCTCATGGCTGCAGGCCGTGCCGGGCCTGAGGGTTCTTCCGTGCCGAGAGCGACAAACCTGTCGCGAATACGGGCGACGTCGGCGGCCGCCGTGGCTAGCACGAACTGCAGGTTCTTCGTGCCAACCGCGCCGCTAGCGACGATGTTGAGACCCGAGTCCCGGAATTCCGTTATGATGTCGTCGACTGTGCTGACGCCGTGACGGTGGAAACGATCGATGAAGCCTCCATCCTGTGGCGCTTGCACGAAGTCGACGGCGAGTACGCGACCGGATGGCTTCAGGACTCTGTGTATCTCATGAGCCATCTGATTACGTCCATCGCCAGAAAGATGATGGAGCATCAGCGTCGTCGTTACGACATCGAATTCGGCATCCCGGAACGGTAATGCCTGGGCGGCGGCCTTTTCAAAGGTGACCTTCAGACCGACTCTTCGAGCCTTCGCACCCGCCCTGGTGATCATTTCCGGTGACGCATCGATCCCGTGCACGGTGCCCGTCGGCCCGACCTGCTGCTTGGCAAGTATAGCGAGCGTTCCCGTCCCGCACCCTATATCGAGGACGGACTCTCCAGGTTCGAGCTGCGTCAACCGGAGGATCTTTTCGCGAAAGGCGCGTTCGCGGCCTAAGGTGAACAGCCAAGTCATCAGATCGTAGCGTGCTGCCCAATGTATGACGCGGCCGGGGGCGCCGGCTCCGCTGTTGTTATGCCCATGTTTTCTCATCAGAGACTCCTTGGCCACTCTCGCCGGTTGATGGACATCATGTTCGGAAACTGACATGGTATCCGGGAACGCGTCAACGACCATTCGCGGCAGAATGTCCGGTACCGCACGGTCCTCTGCCATCTGAACGGAAAAAGCTCATGGGAACGGAAAAGACGATAGACCGCCGTGTCGCCCGGACCCGGTCGACTCTTCACCATGCGCTGATCACTTTGATCCTGAGAAAGGGATATGAAGCAATTACCGTCGAGGACATCTGCAATGAGGCAAACATCGGCCGATCGACCTTTTACGCGCACTTCACCAGCAAGGACGACCTCAAGCGCAGCGGCCTGGACGATCATCTGCGCGCCATGCTGGTCGAACGCCAGCGGCATGCGGTTGCAGCGCCAGGCGAGCTGAAAGATCGCAGCTTGGGGTTCGTGCTCGGTATGTTCGAGCACGCGCGTGAACATATAGATCTCTACCGAGCTCTGGCCGGGGGCCGCGGTGGGACTATTGTGCTCGGCAGCATCCGCGAGATTCTATGCGATCTCGTGCGCGCGGAGCTTGCCGCAAACAAGGACAGGAAGCTTCCCGATGTCGTGCCGAACGAACTGATCGTCCAGTTCGTCGTGGGTGCCTTTCTGTCGGTGCTGATCTGGTGGCTCGACGGCGGCGCCAAATTGCCGCCGCAACAAGTCGACCAGATCTTCCGGCGTCTGGCCACCGAGGGCGTCCCGTCGGCTTAGATATCAGGCCGAAGAACTGTGAAGCAGTCAGTTGCACTGCCGGCGTTGCCGATTCACCAACCACCGGCTTTGTTCGACGCATGTCCTTGAGGTCGCGATACACCGCCGTGAGGTCTGTCGACCAACGCCTCCGATACGTGGCTTGCGGCCGTCAGACGGCCGTCGGCGTGGACAGCAGCCACAGCCCGAAAACCGTATATCCGACCATAAAAACGGTCAGCGGAAATTGGCTGAGCGCCGCGCGGCTGCGCGCCGGATGCAAACGGAACGCCAGCCCATGCGCGACCAGAACGGCAAGTATATGGCCGCCGATGATCGCCGCCGCCTGAAAGTTCCAGATGATCCACGCTGCATCGGAGCCCATGATCACTCCCGCCCCGACATTCATGTGCGCCGTGCCGAATAGGTTCCATCCCCGATCAAACGGATCCGAAATAGCGACGATCGCATTCTGGCCGTTCACCAGGAGGGCCGTCAGATAGTGGGAAAAATGATAGGCGAGCGCGATCGGGACGATCGACCAGACAAGGAGCCCGACCGCTTTTCCGAAAGAGATGCTCCCGGCCAACCGCTCACCGACAAACACTGCGGCGAAGAACACGGCGACAAGTGCGATAAACATCAGCACAAGACCGGCGCTGTTGATTCCGACTAATGCCGAGCGCCCCGGAAATTCGAGCGGATTGACACCATTCGCGCCCAGCCAAGAGAAGGTCTTCGACAGACCGTCGAAGGACACCGAGCTCAACGTCAGCAACAGAAAGAGCATACCGCTCGCCGGTAAGGCTTGCGCGCTCCACAATTTCGCTCCAGGCCAGCAGAGTGAGAGGGCGCGCCCCCCGCTTGGGTGGTCCGGCGTCGTTTCGACGATGGCGAAGCGTGACACCATGCGGAAGAACGCGGACAGAAACTCGCCGCGCCGGCTCCAGCCTTCGTAGCCGAAGATGATCATGCAGACGAAGGTCGAGAGCCAGTAGGCCATGAGAGCGAACGCAAGCCGCGCCGGATCTTCGGGCGCCGGATAGATCAGCTCGAACCAGGCGAAGCTTGCAAACAAAATCAACGCCGGCCAGTAAGCCAGTCCTTGTGGCATTGTGCGATCGCGGAATGCCGGGAAGACGCTGGAGAAAATGCGCCACGGCCCGTACCACGGGTTTGTCCACGACCAAACATTGCCGAATACGCCCTGAAGCAATGTCAGTCCGACCCAGACCAGCGTCCACACCGTTAGCGGAAGTGGATTCGACAGCGGATCTCGGCTGCCGAGAATTCCCGCCGCCACGAGTATGGCGAGAACCGCGAAGGCGAGCGTGCTGATCCAAATGCGCGCGGCGTCGCCGAATTGACCAATTGGCAGGCGGGATGCCGAAATGCGTTCGAGCAGCCTGGGCGGGAGGACAGCCAGAACCAGAAAACTCGCGGCTACGGCCACCGCCCCGCCCACGACATAATATCCGGTCGGCAGGAGCATGACATAGCCGCGCTCGGAAGCATGGGCAAAGGCTGGGGTTGTGAAATGCGGCACGAGGGCAGCAGCTGATAATGCGATGCCCAACGCTCTCGCAGAGATGCTTTTATGTTCGCTGTCCGCCGCCATCCATCCGTCTTGCCACATGGCATTTGCGAAGGAAAGCGGACTACTGCTCGCGCAAGTGGAGGTGCCAAAGTGGGTGCCCGACTTCGTGCTAGCCCCCAAAGTCCGCTTGGTGAACAGGCCATATGATGCAGCTACGACTTCGAGTCGAGAGTTGCGTTGTGGACGACGTTCTCGTCCTCTGCCCTCTGCTGCAATACGTGGCAGCTGTGCCTGCGCCGGCCGGCGGCGCATTATCTTCGAAACAGGACCGGAGCGCCCACCGCCAGGATCGTCGACGTGCAGAAGTTGTGGGCCGAACATCTACCAATGGCCGGAACTCGCGGCGCTGTCGATCCTGTTTCGCGAACGCCTGGTGTATTCCTTCGAGAGTCGGCCGCGCTTGTTCGACATTATCTCGCGCAGCATCGAAGGCGTCGCCGGCCTGATCCTGGGCCGGCGTCGCGGTCTGGCAGGTCGCTGCGCGCTGACCAGGCCCCGGATGGATTTCTGATTTGCGTCTGCCCATCCGGCCGGCGCATGGGCTGGCGGGAGAGGTTCGCTAGTTCAGGATCTGGGCAAGAAACAGTTTGCTGCGCTGGTGACGCGGATGCGAGAAGAATTCGGAGGGCGTGTTCATCTCGACGATCTCGCCCTGGTCCATGAAGACGACGCGGTCGGCGACCTGGCGGGCAAATCCCATCTCGTGCGTGACGCACAGCATCGTCATGCCATCGTCGGCCAGCGCGACCATGGTGTCGAGCACTTCCTTGACCATTTCAGGATCGAGGGCGGAGGTCGGTTCGTCGAAGAGCATTATCTTCGGGCTCATACAGAGCGCACGGGCGATGGCGACGCGCTGCTGCTGGCCGCCGGACAACTGGCCGGGATATTTATGCGCCTGGTCCGGGATCTTCACCCGCTCCAGATAGTGCATGGCGGTCTGCTCGGCTTGCCCGCGCCGCATCCTGCGCACCCAGATCGGCGCCAGTGTCAGGTTTTCCAGAATGGTCAAATGCGGGAACAGGTTGAAGTGCTGGAACACCATGCCGATGTCACTGCGGATTACGTCGATCTGCTTCAAATCGTTGCTGAGTTCGACGCCTTCGACGACGATCTGCCCCTGCTGATGCTCCTCCAGCCGGTTGATGCAGCGGATCATCGTCGACTTGCCCGAGCCGGACGGACCGCAGATCACCAGCTTCTCGCCGCGATGGACGGTCAGGTTGATGTTCTTCAGCACATGGAAGTTTCCGTACCACTTATTCATGCCGGTCATTTGGATAGCAGGCGGAGCGCTGGGATCGGGCATGGACGGAACGCGCCTTGGGGCGGACGATAACATCAAGGCATTTCCTAGTGAGCGGTCGGGCCGCGCCGCTCCAGGAAGTCGGCGAAGCGGGCGAATGAGAAGGAGAGCGCGAAGAAGATCGCCCCGATAAACAGGAACGTCTCGGCCGCCGGCGACGGCCAGTCCGGGTCTGCCAGCGCCGCCTTACCGGAGCTGATCAGGTCGAACAGGCCGACCACCAGGACCAGGCTGGTGTTCTTGATCATGACGATGATGGTGTTGGCCAGCGCCGGGATCGCCACCTGGATCGCCTGCGGCAGGATGACGAGATATTGCGTGCGCCAGAAGGGCAGGCCGAGCGCCGCCGCGGCCTCGTACTGGCCATTCGGGATGGCCTGCAGGCCGCCGCGGATCACCTCGGCGAGATAAGCCGCGGCGAAGATGGTGAGGGCGACCAGCGCGCGCACGAACTTGTCAGGCAAGAGGGCCTCGGGCAGGAACAGCGGCATCATGATCGATGCCACGAACAGGATGGACAAGAGCGGTAGTCCGCGCACCGATTCTATCAGGACCACAGCGCCGATGCGTATCATGGGCATGGTCGAGCGCCTGGCCAGCGCCAGGAGGATGCCGACGGGGAAGGCGACGCCGATGGCAACGACGGTGAGGATGAGTGTCACCGGCAGGCCGCCCCAGGACGAGGTCGGAACCTCGGCTAGGCCGAAACCGCCGGCCATCAGCCAGAAGATCAACACGAGCGCCGCCATCCAGAGCGCTGCCAGCCGCGGCGCCCAGCTGGCGGGCCGCACCGACCAGGCAAGCAGCGCCAGGATAAGCACGCAGACGATGGCGGGGCGCCAGCGTTCGTCGAGCGGATAGATGCCGAACAGCAACTGCCCGGACTTGGCGTAGATGAAGCTCCAGCAGGCTCCGGTGGCCACCCGGCAGGCGCTTGGATTGGGATCGAACAGCACGGCGTCGATTACCAGCCAGCGCAGCATCGGCGGTACCGTGGCGACGAGCAGAACGCCGAACAACAGCGTCAGGACGGCATTGAGTGGCGTGCCGAACAGGAGCTTGGCGGACCGCCGCAAGGCGCCGAAGCGGATCTGTCCTGGCATTGGCTCGGCCGGAAGGGGAAGAGACAGGGCCTTCATGGTTCAGCGCTCCACGATGGCGATGCGACGGTTGTACCAATTGGCCGCGCTCGAGAGGCTCAGGTTGAGGGCGAGATAGACGCCGAGGATGATGAATACGCCCTCGATCGAATGGCTGGACTTGCTGATGATGGTGTTCATGACCGCAAGGAAGTCCGGATAGCCGACCGCGATCGCCAGCGTCGAATTCTTGACGACGTTGATGTATTGGCTGTTGAGCGGCGGGACGATCACCCGCAGCATCTGCGGGATGATGATCAGACGCAATATTTTGCCGCGTGGCAGGCCGAGCGAATGACCTGCATCCCACTGACCGCGGCCGACCGAAAGCACGCCGCCACGCACGATCTCGGCGACGAAGCCGGTGGTGTAGATGGTCAGCCCGATGAGGATGGTGCTGAGTTCGGGCGTCAGGTCCTTGCCGCCTTTGAAGTTCGACCCAGTGAAGGTCGGCCAGTCGACGGAGAACTTCGCATCGGCAAGCCAGAGCCCGGCAATGCCAACCGCGAGGATCGCCGGCGCGGTCAGCGGTGGCAGCCATCCTCGTCTCGCCGCCGCCCAGCCAGCGGCCGCCAGTGCCAGGGCGAGAGCAATGACGAGCAATCCCGCGGTGGCGACGTCCATGCTGACGGCCGGCACCACAAAGCCGCGCATGGAGGCGTAAACGCCTGGCAGCGGATTGAGCGCTTCGCCGACCGGCGGCAGCACCTTCCACCACAGCGAGTAGAGAAAGATCAGAAGCACGATCGGCGGTGAATTGCGTGCAACCTCCACCCATACGCGGCAGGTGCCCGCCGCCAGGGGATTGCTGCTCAGCCGGGTGATGCCGACGACGAGGCCGAGCGCGGATGAAAAGACGATGACGACCGCGGAGACGAAGACCGTATTGGCGAGCCCCGTCGCGATCGCCCAGTAATAGGGGTCCCGCGACTTGTAAGTGAGGATTGCTTCGGAGATGACGATCCTTGACGGCATCGTCAGGAAATCGAAGCCGATCGGGATGCCGCGTGCCCTGAGATTGGCGAAAGTCGTGCTGACGAGCAGGGCAGCGAAAGCGGCAACCGCGGCGGCCAGGGCACACTGGATGATGATCGATCTGGTCCTGGCGTCGCTCAGCATGTCGACCTCGACGGTTCGCGGCGTTGGCAGGGAAGGGGAGCGCCGGGCCCGTTCCCCTCCATCATGCGGCTCAATCCCAAGGGAAAGGATAGTTGAGGCCCCCGTCCTTCCACAACGCGTTCAGGCCGCGTTCGACCTTTAGCGGGCTGTCCTTGCCGAGATTGCGGTCCCAGATCTCGGCGTAGTTGCCCATTTGCTTGATGACGTTGTAGGCCCACTTGTCGTCCAATCCGAGCGGCTTGCCGAAACCGGGCTCCTCACCCAGCACGCGTTTGACTTCCGGACTGCCCGAGGCAAGCTTTTCATCGATGTTCTGCGAGGTGATGCCGTTGGCCTCGGCCCAGAACAGGGCATTCAATGTCCAGCGCACGACGTCGAAGAGTTGATCGTCGCCGCGGGCGACCGCGACGCCATTGGGTTCGGCGGCTTTGCCGACCTTGATGATGTCGTAGTCGTCGGGGTTCTTGGCCACCGAGGCACGCTGTCCGGCTGCCGCGGTGCCGTCGGTGACGTATGAATCGCAGCGGCCGCCGAAGAAGGCGTCGCGCGCCTGAATGGTCGAGTCGTAATAGACTTTCTCCATCGCGATCCCGAACTCTTCCTCGGTTTCCTCGATCGCTTTCTCGGTCAGGCTGCCACCGCCTTGCAGGCAAACGGTCTTTCCGTCCAGCAGTTTGGGCTCGGTAATATTGTCGGCCTTGCGCACGAGCATGCCGTCCGTGTCGTAGAGATTGATCCAGACGAAGCGGACAACCGTATCGCGACTGTAGGTGATCGTGGATGTGCGCGACAGAACGTCGATTTCCCCAGTCTGCAGCGCAGCAAAACGCTGGCCTGCGTTAAGCGGCACGTAACGGATCTTGTCTCTGTCGCCGAGGATGGCGACCGCGAAAGTGCGGCAGATATCGGAATCGAAGCCGCGATAATACCCCTTCTCGTCGGGCCGGGAGAGACCGGGCACGCCCTGGCTGGCGCCGCAGCTGACATAGCCGCGCTCCTTGATCTTGTTGATTACCGCCTGCGCGCTGGCGTCCACGGCGCCCGTAGTCAGGCTGGCCAATCCTATCGCCAGACCCGTGAGCCATTTCAAACCTTGATGTTTCATAATCTTCCCCTTCTCGTTGAGTTGTCGTCATTCTGCGGCGTTGACGTCGGCCGCGGCGGTTCCGTTGCGCCGCGCTTCAGCAAAAAATTCGAAGGCCTGAGAAAGGTCGGCCAGAAGATCTTCGAGCGCCTCAAGGCCGATCGACAGGCGCCAGACCGGGCCGGGCTTCAGCCAGTCGAGGCTGGCGCGGCCCTTGCGGGGATCGCTGACGGCAATCAGCGAATGCACGCCGCCCCAGCTTGCGCCGAGCCTGAACAGCCGCAGGCTGCGCAGAACATCGGATTGCAGTGGCGCCAGTTCCGGCCGCAGCACGAAGGAGAACACGCCCGCCGATCCGGCGAAGTCACGCTTCCAGACCGCGTGGCCGGGATGGCCAGGTTCCGCAGGATGCAAGATCTGCGCGACTTCCGGGCGCCCCGACAGCCAGGCGACAATCTTGCGCGCTGTACCGTCGGCGTGGCGCATGCGCACCGGCATCGTCATCAGGCCGCGCTCGCACAGCGCGCAATCCTCGGGCGAGACGCCATAGCCAAGGAAACGCGCTGTATCCTTCAGGCGCCGGAACAGGGCATGGTCATGCACTGCGAGCGAGCCCATCAAGAGGTCGCCGTGGCCGCCGGCGTGTTTGGAAAGCGCCTGCATCGAGATGTCGACGCCATGAGCGAGCGGCTTGAACAGCAGATGCGAGGCCCAGGTGTTGTCGGCCGCAACGAGCGCGCCGGCCTTGTGGGCCGCGGCCGTGATGGCTGGCACATCCTGAACTTCGAAGGTGGCTGAGCCAGGCGATTCTGCCCAGACCAGCCGCGTTCTGCCGTCGATCATGGCCGCGATACTTGCGTCCAGCCGTGGATCGTAGGAAACCGCCTCGATCCCGAGTGGGCCAAGAAAACGCTCGGCCATGTCGCGCGCCGGGCCATAGAGCGTCTCCGGGATCAGAACGCTTTCGCCGCCACGGCAGACAGCCATGGTCGCCAGCGTCATGGCCGCCATGCCCGACGGGACGACGAGAGCCCGCGATCCGCATTCCAACACGGCGATATGATCTTCGAGCTGCCGGCTGGTCGGTGTGCCGTAAAGTCCGTAGCTGAACCCGTCGTACAGACGCTCGACGCGAAGCTCGAACGATTCCAGATCGTCAAAGACAACGGTCGAGGCTCGCTCGACCGGCATCGCCACCGCCTGGAACGGTTCCTCGGAGCGCTTGGGAGGATGGACATGTGAAGTGTCGTCGCGTCGGTTCATGGGCGAAACTTAGCGGGCTCATCCATTGCCATCTATGACCGCAGCGATAAAGTTAATTCGCTTTTGATATGGGCTGCACTATGAACCTGCGCGACATCGATGTCTTCAACGCGATCATGATCACGCGCGGCGCCGGCGCGGCGGCCGCGCTGCTCGACACCTCGCAGCCGGCCATCAGCCGTTCGCTAGCCAAGCTAGAGGCTGAACTCGGCTTCAGGCTTTTCGACCGCATTCGTGGCAGGCTGGTGCCGACACGCGAAGGGGAGTTGTTCCATGCCGAGGTGAAAGCCAACCTGGTCGGGCTCGACCGGCTGAAGCTGCGGGCGGCCCAGATCAAGGAGGTCGGCACCGGTACCATCCGCGTCGCCTCCCTGTCGGCACTCGGGCATGGGCTGGTGCCGCGCGCGATCGTAGCGTTCTCGCACCGGCATCCGCAGGTGCGAATCAGCTATCAGGTCCGCACCTCCAATATCGTGCGCGACCTGGTCGCCTCTGGCAGTTTCGATATCGGGCTCGCGGCCGACGAGGTCGACACCAGCGGCGTGCTGCACAGCGTCTTCACCACACCGCGCGCCGTCTGCGTGATGCCGAAGAACCACCGGCTGGCGCGGAAGCAGATAATCACACCGGCCGATCTCGCCGACGAGGCCTTCCTGGCATTGTCGCCGGAAGATACGGCTCGGCTTGCGATGGACAAGATCCTGGCCGCGCATGGGGTGCGGCCGCGCATCCTGATCGAAACGCCCTACGGCCTGACCATCGCCATCCTCGCAGCGAAGGGCATGGGGATCGGCTTGGTCAATCCTTCCGTCATTGCGGACGGCATGATCGGCAGTATTTTGGCCAGGCCATTCGAGCCAGCCGTCAATTTCCGCGCGCTACTCCTGCGCCCGCCGGACGGCATCAATTCGACTTTGATCACCGACTTCATTGGCGAACTCTATGCCGCTCGCAATATGCTATCGAGCGAGGCCTAGGGGCGTTGTCACGGCAACCGCGTGTCAGGGATCGCTGCGATAGATGCTGGGGATGAACACTTCGCAGATCAGCTACAAACGGCATCGGTTCCCACCCGAGATCATCGCCCACGCGGTGTGGCTGTATTATCGATTTCCGCTGAGCCTGCGTCCATGTCGAAGAAATGCTGCTGGAGCGCGGCATTGTCGTTTCCTACGAGACGATCCGTCGGTGGGGAAAGAAGTTCAGGCTGGACTACGCTCGGCGCCTGCGCCGCAAGCAGCCCAGTCGAAATGATATCTGGCACCTCGACGAAGTCGCCATCACGATCGCCGGCAAGAAGCATTGGTTATGGCGGGCCGTCAACCAGGACGGCTATGTGCTCGACGAGATCGTCCAGACCCGGCGCAACACCAAGGCCGCCAGGCGCTTGCTGACACGGCTGTTGAAAAAGCAGGGCCAGGTGCCGAAGCGCATGATCACCGACAAGCTCGGCTCCTATGGAGCACGCGGCGTCAAGTCATGCCGGGCGTCGAGCACCGGTCGCACAAGGGCTTGAACAACAGAGCGGAGAATTCGCATGTGCCACTGCGAAAACGAGAGCGGATGATGCAAGGCTTTCGATCACCGGGGAGCCTCCAGCGTTTCGTCTCGACCTTCTCTGCAGTCCGCAATCTCTTCGTCCCGCCCCGTTCAAAACGCGCCCCCTTTCAGATCCATCTTCACCGCCTGAATGCCATGGCGCAATGGAAAGCTGCTGCCGGCGTGATCGCCTGAAATCATTCTCAAAAGTCACAACGACAGCCCATCTCCTTTATGTGACATCACCGCCGACGCAGGTCCGTAGCAGTACTTGTGCAAGAGATCATCGATTCAGGGTGGCGGCATCGGCCTGCACTGAGTGTGCGCAAGTACGCGATCAGGTCGACCCGTTCGGTCTCGTCCGAGATACCAGGTATCCCCATCTTAACGCCCGGCGTGGTGAGCATGGGCCCGAAGAGATATCTGTTCAGGTCCTCTTACGTCCACACGCCTTCCCAGCCGAGCAAAGCGTCGGAGTAACGCATTTTTGCCATGGATGCCTTATCGCGGCCGACGACGCCACAAGTTCGGTCCGTTTTGTTCCCTCCCAGTGGCTCGGCATTGTGGCAACGGTCACACGCGCGGGTGAAGTAGGTCCGGCCCTTCTCGACATCGGCAGAAGCCAACTTCGTTGAGATCGGGGCCGGCGTTGGCAAGACGACGCCGTGCGACATGAGATAGTCGGCAACTTCGCGTTGCCCCTGGCGTTTTGCCAGATGGAGTGGTGTCTTGGCGCCGGGCTCGACTGTGCGGTCATGCAGCGCGTGCCAAGGGTATCCGAGGCGCTGCAATTGCTACGCGGCTATCTCTGCACACTCGAAAAGCATCCACTCAACGGTTCTGCGGAAGCCCGTGAGATCATCCGCCGGCACATCTTCGATCTCGTTTTGCTCGCCATCACACCGCACGGCTCTTTGGGACAGACCAGTATGAGCGCGGTCGTCGCCGCGCGCCTGGCCGCCATAGTCGACTACATCACGGATTGACGGCAATCGTGGCATTCGCTCGCTCCGCGTCCGGCGGATTGGCGGCAGCGCCAGCTAAAGACGAGTAACGAAGGCCGCGGGGTGCGATTACCGATGAAGGCACGCCGTGATCAAAGACCCGATCCGGAGAAACGTCACTGCGAAGCACTTTCCGATACATCGGGCACGATGATGTAGCCCTGATCGATCAGTTGCAGCCTCGTTTCCTCGAAATGCCGCTTGAAGCCGCTCTTGATTTGCTCGGGTGGGTATCGCCAGCCATTCGCATAGGCACGGCGCAAGAGATCGGAATAGACGCGGTCGCTGGCAAGCCTTACCGCTTCTATGGAGATTGGCGTTCCCACTGGCGTCGTTTCGCCGGAGAGACTTGGCGCGGTCGAAAGAGCCAGCACCAGCATGCCGGCGACTGCGGATGACTTTCTCATGGATGCCTCCTGACATTTTGCCTGGCCTGGACAGTGAACCGGGCAACGTGTTGTGGATCCGTGGATGCTAGGAGCGGCAACGACTTGGCGGGATCGTACAGATGGAGTGTTTTTGGTGCCGCATCTGTAGTATTTTCGCTGTGTCGCGAAATCGGTACGTTCCCGACCATACGCGCCGCGGATCGGAATGACGCAATGCTTGACGCAGTCGGCAATCCTCTGACCGGGCTTTCGGACCGGGAGCGGGTGGTCGCTGCGAAATTCGCCGAAGGCATGACCTATCGTGAGATCGGCGCGACGCTGTTCATCGCGCCGACCACCGTTCGAACCCATCTGTCGGTGGTCTATCGAAAGCTTGGCGTTAGCAGCAAAGTGGCGTTGGCAAGCCTGCTCTCGAGTGAGAGCCGGCAAGAGTCCGGACAAGCTCGTTTCGAGGGTCTGTCGCCCGGCGGCTCCGGGCCACCGGTCATCGCGGTCCTGCCCTTTGAAAATTTGAGCTCGGACGAGCGTTGGGGAAGGCTTGCCGACGGTTTGTCCGCCGATATTATTGTCGATCTCGCGCGTTACTCCGCCCTTGCGGTGATTGCCCGCCAGACGATGCTGATGTTCAAGGGAAGGCGCGATGATCTGCGCTCCATCGGTCGGGGGTTGAATGCCGACTATTTGCTCGAAGGGAGCCTTCAGGCTACCGGCGAGCAGTTCCGCATTTCGGTGCAGCTTGTCGATGTGAGGAGTGGTGCCGGTCTTTGGGCGGCGCGATACGATCAATCGGCCGACAATCTGTTTGCTACGCAAGACATGGTCACCGAGAACGTCGTCAATGTCCTTGTCAGCTGCTGCGGCAAGCTTGCCCACCTTGGACGGGATGTCATCCGGCGCAAGCCGCCCGCCAGCCTGGGTGCCTATGACTACTATCTGCTCGGCGTCGAACAGCACAATGTGTTCACCCGCACCTCGAACGTGGAAGCAATCCGTCTCTTGTCGCGCGCAGTCGAACTCGACCCGGGGCTGGCGCGAGCCTGGTTGACGTTGGGATTTTCTTACGCCGTCGAAGCCTGGTACGCGAGTAATCCATCCGTCTCGCTGGAACGCTGGTACTCGTGCATGGAACAAGCTCTTTTGCTCGATCCGGGAGACAGCATGGCCCGTCAGGGCATGGCCGACATTCGCGCGGCGCGAGGCGACTTGGGAGCCGCTGCCGAGGAACTCGATCGCGCTTTGGCCGCCGCTCCAGACGATGCCGATACGCTGGCGATGATTGCCGGAAGCCGAGCACTGGTGACAGGTGATCCGCAGCAGGGCTGCATGTTGATCCAGAGGGCTCTACGTCTCAACCCGCTAGCTCCGCTCTGGTACTTCAGCATGCTTGGTCGCACGAATTTCGTGGTCGGGCGCTACCGGGAGAGCGTCGTGGCGTTCCAGCAGAGCCCGCCCGACTCGCCGGCCACCCTGTTGTTCCAGTCGATGGGACATGCGATGCTCGACGAAGTACCACAGGCCGCGAAGATCGCCGCCCGATTGGCGAGCGAATTCCCCGGCTTTACCGTCGAGGTGTTCATCAGAACCTATCCGGTCACCAATCCGCCCGCGCTTGTCGCCATCCGCGAAGGTGCACGGCGGGCCGGATTGAGATAGCTTCTCCGCTAGCGCTTGCGGCCGGAGCCAGTTCTTGGATTGCGCTCCATTTCTTGCCAGCTTTCATCGATGAGTGCAAAATCGCACTCGTCAGAAAGACAGTTCTGAAGGCCGCCTGAAGAAGCACTGGAAATGTGGGTCAGGATCGCGACCTTATCGACCGTTCGTCTGTACGTCAGGATTTGGCGCTCCTTTCTCGTTCCAATCGGCGAGAGGGAAGGCAAAAAAACACCCAACCAAGTCGTTTGACGCTCATTTAGGGCGTTCTCGAGGGCGGATGTTCGAACCAGCGGGACGCGCCATTTCGCGCCATTCGAGTCGCGCCTCCTAAGCCGACCTTCACGCACTGGCCAGAGTCGACCCTAAGCAGAAGCTCGCTTGCTCCGGGTCAATTCACGGCCATGACCCAAAGCTGTCATTCCGCCCGTACGTGTCGTAGCTTCTAATGGCTTGCCGATGGGAGGCGTCATATCCGAGCGCCCGATTGCCCTGACATAAGGCGCTGGTATTGTGTAGTTGATTGGGCTCCAAAGCGGAGCCGTCACACGTGGGAGGAGTCCGAGCGTGGTCGAGAGCGCCGTGCAGCGCCGTTTGGCCGCCATACTCGCTGCCGATGTGGTCGGTTACAGCCGGCTCATGGGCCATGACGAGATGGGCACGCTGACTACGCTGAGGGCGCTGCGGGCCGAGCTGGTCAATCCAAAGATCGCCGAACACATGGGTAGGATTTTCAAGGCGACCGGCGATGGGGTTCTGGCTGAGTTCCCCAGCGTTGTTAACGCCGTTGCCTGTGCGGTCGACATCCAGCGGCGGCTGGAGGCGCGCAACGCCGACATGCCAGAGGACCGCGCGATCCGACTGCGGATCGGGGTCAACCTGGGCGATGTCATCGTCGAGGGCGAGGACATCTTCGGAGACGGAGTGAATATTGCGGCTAGGCTTGAGAGCGTCGCCCCGGCCGGTGGCATAGCGGTGTCGGGCACAGTGCGTGACCACCTGGGCAACCGGCTCGATCTGCAGTTCGAGGATATGGGCGAGCAGGCGCTGAAGAACATCGAGCAGCTGGTGCGCGTTTGCCGAGTGCGCCCAGCCGATACCTCTGCCTTGGTGCGTCGCGCACTGTCGCTACCCGATAAGCCGTGGGTCGCCGTCTTGCCGTTTGTCAATAGGAGCGGCGATCCAGAGCAGGAGTACTTCTCCGACGGCATCACAGAGGACATCATTACCGAACTTTCGCGCTTTCGGTCGCTGTCCGTCATCGCCCGCAATTCCTCGTTCACCTACAAGGGACGGACGATGAAGATCCCCGACGTGGCACGCGACTTGGGCGTGACCTATGTACTCGAGGGAAGCGTTCGTCGCGCCGGGAATCGTCTGCGCATAACCGCGCAGCTCATCGACGCTGAGACCGGCAGCCACATCTGGGCGGAGCGCTATGATCGAGAAATTGCCGATATGTTTGCGGTTCAGGACGAGATAACCCAGAGGATCGTGGGCATGCTGGCGGTGGGCCTCGAAGACGATTCCTTGGAACGCGCTAAGCGTAAGCACCCTGAAAACCTCATCGCCTATGACCATTGGTTGCGCGGCAAACATCTCTTGTGGACGGTGGGTCAGAACAATCTTGAAGCGCGCCAACACTTCGAAAAGGCTGCTGCCACAGACCCAAGCTTTTCGCGCGCCTATTCCGGTTTAGCGGTGACCTACCAGATGGAAGCGCTTGATTTGCTAATTGCGGCAGAAGGTAGAGGCGCTTATGACATGGCCTTTGATTGCGCCAAACGGGCCCTCGCGCTCGATGAAGCCGATTATCAAGCCCACATCGCGTTGGCATGGCCTTGCCTCTATCGGGGCGACTATGAGCGCATGAAGAAACATGTGGATCGCGCCATCATGCTCAACCCTAACGATGCCGACAGCCTCGCCAATGCCAGCTACATGCTCGCAATGTATGGAGAAGGGGAAAAGGCGGTTGCCTGCGGCGAAGCGGCAATGCGTCTCAATCCACGATACCCCGATTGGTATATCGCCTTTCAGGCGACTGCCCTATTTACCGCAAGGCGGTATCCCGAGGCCCTAGCCGCGCGGATCAGAGTCCCCGACTACTTTATCGATTCGACTTTTTTCGGCGCAGCTATACTTGCCAAGCTTGATAGGCTTGCCGAGGCAAAGCTATGGGCGGAAAAAGCAGTAGCGAGGCTGAAAGCAAGGCCGGGGGGCGTTGAGCAAGCAGCCAAAGGATGCATCCAGCTTCTGCTCGACAACAACCCATTCCGTCGTCAAGAAGATCGTGATCACTTCGCAGAGGCGATGCGCATGGCTGGCGTGCCCGGATAGCCGCTTCGATCCATTCCGGCTGATGTACGTCGAACAGAGTGTTTAGGAGGTAGTGGTGAAAGCACTCACTTTACTGATGGTGAATGATTACCCCGACTATATCGACGCGGGGGAGTGGGCGCGATCTCTCAAGGCGCGCGTTTCGGGCCTCGACTTCCGGTTATGGCCCCATCACGGCGATCCCGGCGACATTGACTTGGTGCTGATCGATAAGGGTACGCCGCGCAGGTTTTTTGAAGGTATGACGCGATTGCGTGCAGTTGCCTATCTCGGCGCGGGCATAGACGGCTTGCAACTGGGTGAGCTGCCTGCGGGCGTTGGCGTCGTACGTTTGGCGACCCGCGAACTTGCCTCTGAGGTTGTGCAGTACATTGTTCTCAGAGTACTGTGCCGGCAACGCCATGTCGTTGAATATGCTCTCCAACAGACCCAGAAGAGATGGCGCCCGATCGCGCCACGGAAGACCAGCGAGACCCGCATCGTTATCCTTGGGGCTGGGCGTATCGGTGGATGGGCCGCGCGACTCTTCGCCGAGCTGGGATATCGCACGGCGGCATGGTCCCGCAACCCTAAGCAAATCGCCGATGTGGCCTGTTACGCTGGTGCCCCAGCGCTTAAGGAGGCCTTGGCTGAACGAGACTTCGTCGTGTGCGCGCTGCCGCTGACCACCGAAACTCGAGGAATACTTAATTCCGAAACTTTCCGTCTGATGAAGCGCGGCGCCTACCTCGTTAATGTCGGACGCGGAGCACACGTCGACGAGGCTGCACTTCTGCACGCCATTGACGCTGGGCAACTGTCAGGCGCCTGCCTCGATGTTTTTACCTCGGAACCGCTCGACCAGGCGAGTCCGCTATGGGCCCATCCGAAGGTGACCATCACACCACATGTGGCAAGCTATTGGGTCGATTCGGGCATAGCGCAGGTGGCAGGTCTGTGCGAGCAGATCAAGTTGGGCAATGACATCACCAATCTCGTAAATCTTGAGCGGGGCTACTAAGGGCCCGTATGGCAATAACTGCTTCAGTTCCTTGACGGGATTCGGCCAATTGCCGCGGCCTAATGAATCTAATCGATTCGAAAATTTCTGTACGGACCCTAAGTGCGGGCTAAGAATCCACTCTTAGTCCGTTAATGGCGCTGCCTGCTCGTTCCGCTCGAGGAGACAGACGGCAGAGAACCACCCAACCAAGCCGCACTGGCGGCTGCTGAGTAGGCGAAGTCCGCATCGCCTCGATCGCGCCAAGAGCGGACATGCGCCTTAGTCGTTCGTGAGAGGCAGCCGCCCAGTGTCATGGCTAGCTCTAGGCGTGCGACCAGGCGCCCACTTCCGAGCGGCTCACGATCACGCTACCCGCCTCGATTTCGCGCTGCATGCGCTGTTCCAAAGTCTCAATATCGACCTCAGCGGCCGTCGCAACGCCCCGGCTCTGGATTTCCGGCAGCATCGTGACAATGAGTTCGGCGGTCTGGTGTGACCAGTCGAAGCCGCCATTAGTTCCCCCAACAACCGCCTCCATGTGCATTGAGGGGCGCGGTCAATCCAGCCGCGCGGAATGCCGCATCGAGCTTGATACCCATATTGGTCTCGATACCGCTGCGCCGGAACGTCTCGACGATCCATCGACAGCAGTGGTCGTAGGTCGGCGCCGGCGGGCTGGATCGACAGCCGTCCCAATCCGGCTCATGGAAGACGATGGTCCCTCCAGGCCGGAGATGACGAGCGACGCCACGCAGCATGGCCACAGGATCGGCTTGAAACATCAGAACGTAGCGGCCGATCACGGCGTCGAACGGTCGGTCGAACGAAAGTGCCGCGGGATCGCCTTCACGGAAGCTGACATTCTGGATTGGATGCGCCGCCGCGCGCCGCTCCGCCGCCGCCAGGGCCGCTGGAGCCCGATCTGCGCCAATGACCTGACCTCCGCTGCCAATCATCTCGGAAACCAGGAATGTAACGTCACCCGCGCCACAGCCCACGTCGAGCACGCGCATCGCGGGGCTCATGCCCGCAGAGAGCAAGATTTTTCGCGTGATCGGGTTAATGATGCCCGCCTGATGGCTGAGACGCCTGATCTCGCGATCGGAATGGACGAGAATATACGGGACGTGAACGTCGGCACCAGCGCCACCGGCGACTTCCATGGCCTGCCTCCCCTCATACGACTGTTCCCCAAATGG
Source organism: Mesorhizobium sp. M0663 (assembly GCF_040320585.1). Taxonomy (NCBI): domain Bacteria; kingdom Pseudomonadati; phylum Pseudomonadota; class Alphaproteobacteria; order Hyphomicrobiales; family Phyllobacteriaceae; genus Mesorhizobium; species Mesorhizobium sp. M0663. The sequence continues at coordinate 2,820 of NZ_JAMYPX010000023.1, read as the reverse complement.
GGCATCGTGCTGGTCGACGACTATGCGCCGATGCGGCAGCCAGTCAACGAGACTCGCTGTCCACCTCAATGCGAATGTCGCTTCAGGGTCACGACCGCCGGTTCCGCTAAAGGTCAGCTTTCGGGCCGCCAAATCGCCCCGGGAAGGGTGGGTTCGGGTCATCGGCGTGAATTCGCCCTCGACGAACGAACTTCCGCTCGGGGTCGTCTTTGCCCGTTGGCGCGCTGTCGCAAATTTGGGCGCCGCCGCATCACGATTGGACCCTCAATCTTTCGCCATTCAACTCTGCTTTCCCCCCCTAGCAACCGCGGCGCAGTGTTGCCATGCGTGCGTAATATGCGCAGTCCAATTGGGGTCGTCCTTGGTGAGTGCAGCGGACGTCAATACGGGCAGCCATCGTGACATCAAGCGCCAAGGATCTCATCGCCAAGGGCTATATCGGCGAACTGTCCACCCATTCGCGCGGATCGACAGTCGAGGTCGCGATCGCGCGGACCGACCACAAGAGCGCGCCGAAACCGGCCTGCGGCGCGACCGATGTCGATATGCTCGATTTCGGCACTGGCTTCGAGTGTTCGACCCGGCGAGCGAAACGGCTCACCGACCGCTCGCCAGTGAAGTAGCGGCAAACGCGAAAGACTTGTCGAGGCGATGCGCGCCGGCGGCTTCAACAATTATGCCCGCGAATGGTGGCACTTCACGCTGGAAAACGAGCCGTTTCCAAGAGAACGCTTCAACTTTCCCGTCGGCGCCGAGTAGCTCCGCCGGCCACCGTGGGATGAAACCCTCGTTGACCCTGCGCGGCCATTGCCGAAGGGCTGGCGGTTTCTAATTATCGCCTCCGGGAGCCCAGGATCCCGAGTCACGCTGTGTGAGGAAAAACATTCCTCATTTAGAGTAAAATAGGCGAAAAATTGCTTCACTAGGCCAAAAAAGGCAACAGTGAATGCATCTAAATTCTATCAATTCGGTAGATTTGGCGCGAGTTCAACGGAGGCGGAAATGACCAAACCTCATTTCAGGAAACTGCTCGGCGCGCTGGTCGCCACATCTGTCCAGTTCGGCACGCTCGGTTTCGCGTTTGCCGATACCACCATTCTCAACGTGTCCTATGACCCGACGCGTGAGCTCTACAAGCAATTCGACCAGGCCTTCGCCGCTCACTGGGAGGGCGAGACGGGCGAGACCGTCACCGTCCAGCAGTCGCATGGCGGATCCGGCGCCCAGGCGCGCGCCGTGATCGACGGCCTCGACGCCGACGTGGTGACGCTGGGGCTGCAAGGCGACATCGACGCGATCGTCTCGAAAACGAAGAAGATCAATCCCGACTGGCGGACGAAGTTCGAGAACAATTCGGCTCCTTATACCTCGACCATCGTCCTCCTCGTCCGCAAGGGCAACCCGAAGGGCATTCACGATTTTGGCGATCTCACAAAGGACAGCGTCCAGGTGATCACGTCCAATCCCAAGACCTCCGGTGGTGGCCGGTGGGCCTACCTCGCGGCCTGGGCCTGGGCCAACACCAACGATGGCGGCGACGAGGCCAAGACCAAGGAATTCGTCGGCAACCTCTATTCCCATGTTCCGGTGCTTGACACCGGCGCGCGTGGCTCTACCGTGACCTTCGCGCAAAAGGGCCTTGGCGACGTGCTGATCGCCTGGGAAAACGAGGCCTATCTGGCGCTGGACGAGTTCGGCGCCGATCAGTTCGAAATCGTCATCCCGCCGACCTCGATCCTCGCCGAACCGCCGGTCGCCGTTGTCGACGCCAATGTCGATGCCAAGGGCACACGCAAAGTTGCCGAAGCCTATCTGGGCTATCTCTATTCCAAGGAAGGCCAGACGATCATCGCCAAGAACCACTACCGTCCGGCGAAGCCCGACCTGGTGCCTGCGGAGGATCTCGCCAAACTGCCGGAAATCAAGCGGATCAGCATCGACGATCCAATTTTCGGCGGATGGACGAAGGCGCAGCCTTACCATTTCGGCGACGGTGGTATATTCGACCAGATCTACAAGCCAGCGCAGTAAGATAAAATCTAGATCCGGACGACACCCGCCAAGGCGGGGTGGCGGTTCAGACAGCCGAGCGTCATTCCGGGTTTCGGATTGACGCTCGGCTTCTCGCTTGCCTACCTCACGCCATCATCCTCATCCCCCTCTCAGGGTTGGTCTGGCGATCGGCGGCGCTCGGCTGGACCGACTTCTGGGCGATCGTCACCGATCGCCGTACCATCAACGCGCTTAAAATCAGCTTCGGTACCGCCTTCATTGCCGCCGCCGTCAACGTCGTCTTCGGCACGATCGTCGCCTGGGTGCTGGTGCGCTACAGCTTTCCCGGCCGCCGCATCGTCGATGCCATGGTCGACCTGCCCTTCGCGCTGCCGACGGCGGTCGCCGACATCGCGCTGACCGCGCTCTACGCGCCGAATGGCTGGGTCGGCAGCCTATTGGCGCCGCTCGGCATCAAGGTCGCGTATACGCCGCTCGGCATCGTCATCGCGCTGATCTTCATCGGCCTGCCTTTCGTCGTGCGCACCGTCCAGCCGATCATGGAGGAGATCGACAAGGAGGTCGAGGAAGTGGCCGCCACCCTTGGCGCCAACCGCTTCCAGATCATCGCCCGGGTTCTGCTTCCGGGCCTCGCGCCAGCCATTGTCACCGGCTTCGCGCTGGCCTTCGCGCGCGGCGTCGGCGAGTACGGTTCCGTCATCTTCATCGCCGGCAACCTGCCGTTCAAATCCGAGATCGCGCCGCTTCTGATCGTCATCCGGCTGGAGGAATATAATTACGCCGCGGCGACCGCGATAGCGGCGATCA